>CAZDQE010000004.1:0-73734 GCA_964507395.1 uncultured Eubacteriales bacterium
CGAAGCCAAAAAGAAATGGGAAAGCAATACAAAGTTGCTTGAAGAAAGTGAGGACCAGAGCAAATGACAATGACAATTCCTCAGCTCGTTGGTGCATTTATTGCCGCAGCAAGTATACCGAGTGCCATAACTGCCTTCTGCTTTTGGCTTATTCAGCAGAAAATTCTGAAGCAGGCAAAAGAAAAGGAAGAGGCTGAAAAAGCTCGCCGTGAAGAAGCCGAAAAGAAAGAAAAGTTACGTGAAAAACAAGAAATGTTTCTCGTCCAAGGCATGAACGCATCTATTGCCCTGAGTGAAGCGACAGCAAGAGCAGTTCAGAGAATACCGGATGCGCACTGCAACGGCGATATGCACGCGGCACTTGACTACGCTCAAAAAGTCAAACATGAACAGAAGGACTTCCTTGCAGAACAGGGAATCCATAGTCTTTATGAATAAGAAAGGAAGATGAAAATGGCAGTTAAAACATACTCACTCAAAAAAGACGGAGAAACAAAACTTACAACGAATTTTAAAGTTAAAGAGTTCAGAAGCCGTGACGGTGCAGACAAAATTCTGATTGATGAAACGCTGGTGACTCTTCTTCAGAAGATGAGGGACAAGTTCGGTACAATCAGCATTTCATCAGCCTACAGAACAGCGGCATACAACAAGAAAGTCGGCGGTGTTTCTGGCTCACAGCATCTCTACGGACTTGCGGCAGATATTACGATTTCCGATAATTCAAGACTGCTTGAAGCTGCTCAGTATGCAGAAAAAATCGGCTTCACAGGCATCGGTCTTGATAATAAATATCAGATGTTCATTCACCTTGATACAAGAAGCTCAAAGTCATTTTTTAGGTATTATGCAAATGGCTCAACTTATTCCGTCAGTTCGTTCTTCACAACCGTAAAGCTCGGTTCGAAGGGTGATGCAGTCAAAACACTGCAGACGAAATTAAAAGCTCTCGGTTACAAAGATTCAAAAGGCAATGAGCTTTCAACAGACGGTGTATTCGGTGCAAACACAGAATACGCCCTCAAAAACTTCCAGAAAGCAAAGTCCCTAACTGCTGACGGCATCGCAGGTCCGAAAACATGGGTAAAATTGTAATATAAACCACTAAAGTGTATTTTTTTCTAAAATATCGTAATATTTTCTTGAAAAGTGTAAAATTTATCCCCCTATTGTAGTTAACGCTACAGTAGGGGGATTTTTTTATTTTGTATCGCATTTCGTTATAATATATCGTTTTCAGGTTTATTATAGAACATATTGATATAATATAACGGAAGGGGCGAGTCGTGTGATTAGAATTTTACTTTCAAAAAAATTAGGCGAGCTTCGATGGACTCAGGCTGATTTAGCGAGAAAGACGGGAATAAGACCTAACGCCATCAGCGACATATACAATGAGATGGTCGACAGAGTGAGTTTAGAATATCTCGACAGAATATGTGCTGCATTGAATTGTGAACTTTCTGAAATTCTCGTGCGAGAGCCCACGGAGATTCCAGAAATGGAAAGTCGCTCCAAATCAATCCAAAAGTAAGAAAAAGACCGTAGAAGGCACCTGGAAAGGTGTTTTCTATGGTCTTTATTACTGATAACATGGGTGTGCTAATTCTTCGGTGCCGATGTCAGTCAATAAACCTTTGAGTTCAGGATAAGGCATTGCGAAACGCTGGCTCAAATATCGCAATGAAGCGCCAAGCTCACCATCCCGACAACTGATTTTATAGTTTGTCTTTTTTATTCTTTTATTTTTAATCAAACGGATTGCTGAATTTATAATTTATAACAATCTCATTTGACTTGTATATATAAATACTTTCTATCAATTGACCTATAAGTAAGGGCGAAACAGTATCAAAAGAAACAATGCTTTTTATTAATTCAAAAACCTGCTCAGGCTTTTTCTTTTCTTTTGCCTGAGTTGCTTCTTCTTCAATTTTTGAAAGTTTCTTTGATAATGTTTCCTTTTCTTCGTTAAACTCTGAAATCATTGTCAAAAAATCTTCTTCTGATATTATTCCTCTTACTTTATCCTCATACAGAGATTTAATTATTCGTTTTATTTCAGTTAATCGTTTCAATATCGTTTCTGTTTCTTTTTCTGCATTTACAGCATTCAAATCAACATTTTCAATATTGAAGCTTTTGCAAAATTCGTCTTTGTTGTCAAATACTTTTTCAGATATGGTTTTCAGATGTGATAAAACATATTTATTTAAAACATCTTCCTTTATAACATTTCTCTGACATTTATCTTTTCCGAATCTTGAATAACCTGAACACAGACATATAAATTCTTTCTTTTTTCCTACTCGTCTGAATGTCATCGGCATTTTGCAGTCACCGCAGAAGATAATACCGCCTAATAAGTGATTTACTCGTTCAACTGGATATTGCAATTGTGATTTCTGCTTTATTCGTTCCTGAACGGTGTTAAAATCTTCTTTGCTGACAATAGCTTCGTGTGTATCTTCTGCTATTATCCAGTCTTTGCGAGGGATTTTCTTAAATTTTTTCATTTTATAGCTTATCTTCTCGCTTCTGTGCTGTGCCATGTTTCCTATATATGTAGGATTCGTCAAAATACCCTTTATGGTTTCCGTTCTCCATACATTGTATTTTATATTGACATTGACATAAGAAAGATTTTGAACAGTCTTTTTATACTCCGTCGGAGTAGGTACAGATTCATCTGTTAAAGTTTTTGCTATCATTGCCATACTGTAACCGTTTAAATACATTGAAAAAATACGTTTTACTGTTTCAGAACCAATAGGGTCAATAATCAGTTTGTTTTTATCATTTTTAGATTTCAAATACCCAAACGGAGCAAAAGCACCGATAAATTGACCGTTAATTCTTTTTGTATCCATAACAGTACGAATTTTCTTTGATATGTCTTTTGCATACATGTCGTTTAATACGGACTTAAACGGTGTCATATCGTTGTTAGCAGATTTTGCAAATGTGTCTATACCGTCACTTAAAGCTATATATCTGATGTTTTTCTGTGGAAAGTATCTTTCAATATAATAGCCTGTGTCTATGTAATCTCTGCCAAGTCTTGATAAGTCTTTAGTTATCACCAAATTAATTTTTTTGTTTTCTATGTCAGCAATCATCTTCCTGAAATCAGGGCGGTCAAAATTAAGACCTGAATATCCGTCATCAATATAGATTTTTGTAATATTCCAACCTTTTTCAAGAACATAATTAACTAAATAGTCTTTTTGATTTTTAATGCTCATTGACTGTCCGCTTTCTTCATCTTCACGGGAAAGTCTTAAATATAGACCGACATTATAAACCATTGTATCTAAGCAGTTATTTTGAGTTATCATTTAATCCTCCTTTTCCTCAAATTAATAACTACTCATAGACTGATTATATTTTACACTATTTTCTGTTAATTGCCAATGTTTTAAAGGCATTTTAACAAGATTATTTATATGTATTTCTACTATCTTTTTAAAACTTACTTCCTCTTTTGTATAGTTAGCTGTTACTATATATTTATTTTCATTGAACATATACACCACCTCAATAAATTTTATGTGATACATATGTTCAATATGTAAATATCAAAAAAACGCCCAGCATGGACGCGTTTTATTAATTATGAAGAGGGGAGTTTACCCCATTCAGACAAAGGTTGCCTGAATGGGGAGTGTCTTGTATATTAGCTGATTTTAATTCGCATTGCAGGTCGAATACCGATAGAAGTATCTTCAGCAGGCCATTCTCTTCCATAAAACTCACCGCCGACATGTCCTTCTAATCCAACACCGAGAGCATTGTTACTAAAAATTCCACCTGCTGTTCTAAGTCTCCAATACGATTTTCCACAGTCATCGCCATAAAAATTAACATCTGACGGAACATATAAACCTTGACATTTAGCATAGTCTGTACCCCAAGCCACTCTTGATATATCTGAACCTTTACTTGAAAAACCATAATTTGAATTTAGTGCTTCATTGTATGATAACAAAAATATTTTATCTGATGTTGATTTACTACTGAATTCTTTGTAATCAGTATCTGAACAGTTATTACTAACTATTGTCGACTTAATTTGATTTTTTTCGTTATCGCTAAAAGCTACTTTGTAGAAATCATTATTTAACCATTTTCTTATTGAGCTAGTCTCATAATTATTAGCATAGTGTTTGCAATTAGAATCACTGTATAATGATAAATAATAGTCAGAAGGATTTTCTTTATAATAAATTGTATCCGTGAATGGTTGAGAGTCAATTATACTTTCGCACATAGCAAGTCCATTATTGGGGTCTAAAATTCGCCATTTTAATGGCTCATACTTAAACCAATATATCGTATTCTTGTGATAACCGTTTTCATATTGCCAAGACCAATCACGTTCTTGAGATTCTTGTACATCTGTTGGTCTATATTTAGAAAAAGTTACTGCACGATATTTATTGCCTTTATATGTAACCTCAGCATATTTCATGTAGTCACTTTTTACCATTGAGCCATACTCGCCATTTCCTGAGTAATAGCCGTATGATTTCCAGTTTAATGTCTGACTGTTAAGAGCAGAAATCAAGTTCCTATCGGTTACTTTAGACTGTGGATATGAGCCAAAAGTAATAACATCTCCAACCTTATATTTTGTAGTGCTTGTTTTGTCAGATTTATTAGAATTTGACTCATTTTGATTATTTTTCGACAACAAAACAGCCTCAACAAGCTTGATGTTTTCAGAATTAACATTAATACTAATATACCGTGTATCAGTATCAAGTAAATAGTCATCATGGGTAAAATGTAACGAGTAAATACCATAAGGAAGATTAAGAGAAAACTGCCCGTTCTTGTCAGTTGTTACCGTGGCTATCAAGTCAGCATTCTCGCTTTCATTGTCAGTTACCTTAACAGTAACCCCTGAAATTGCTTTTCCTGTTGATATATCCTTAACCGTTCCTATCACATTACCCATCTTCGGGGACATATATACTGTATTAAGATTAACATTTTCTACATCTTTTTCTATAACAGTTTTAACGGTTTTTGTTACAAAGTTATCAGATGTTATTGTCAAAGTATATGTTCCGACAGGCAAAGTCAATTCAAATTTTCCCGTTTCATCTGTTACTGTAGTGCGTTTTGCACCGTTTACATCTACTGTAACAGTAATATTATTTAATGGCTTGTCTGTATCTTTTTCTTTAACAAAAGCTGTAACTGTACCATAACCGATATCAGTTCTACGTATTGCTTCTTCAACAGCCAGTTTTGCATTTACCATTTTATATGTATTGTTTAATGGGTGTTTTCCGTCAGGGTTATCATTTACAGTAATTGATGTATAATTACATACCATTTCTTTTACTTCTGCACCTGTGAAATTAGAATTTACAGACCAAACTAAACCACATACACCTGTAACTTGCGGTGCAGCCATTGAAGTGCCACTCAATAGACCGTAATTGTTATCAACAGTTGTACTATATATATCAGTTCCTGGGGCGCAAATATCAACTCTTGTCCCACCATTTGAATCTATTGCTTGCTGATACGTACCGTCAGAATTCTTTTTTGCATTACCGACAACAATAATTCTGTTAAGTATATCATGCTTCATTTTTTCGGTTGAAGCAACAACATTATTTTCAGTAACAGAACACCAATAGCCATTGTTTGTTGCGTCCACAGCAATTTGTTCAATTGTGTTTCGAGCAACTTCTACAGGAGTACCATTTCCTGATGACTGGACAACCAAAAAATCATAATTATCATTTAATAAATTTTCCATAACTTGACAAGCTTTTTTAGCCTGTTCATCTTTCCAAGTTTGAGAAAAATTTACTGAACCTCGTTCACTGCTATATACAGAAACAAAACCATTGTTGTCTATTTCTGTGGCACCTGAACAACCCAAAGAAAAGTTAACAACTTTTGCTCCTTTTGTTACTGAATCTTCAAGAGATTTCAATACCCGTGAGGCTGAATCCCATTGTTGTTTTCCTTTGGTTTCATTTGGTAACCAGTCACTGTAAATTATATTAACTTTTTTTAATATACCAGTTATTCCTTTATTATCGGCTATAGAACCAATAATTCCTGCAACATGTGTGCCGTGACTATTAGTAATTTCTTTTTTCTGTTTCTCATTCCATTCTTTATAGTCATTTTCGCTTTCCATATTTTCCGTTGACGGGGTAAAAATTCCATTTAAATCTTCATGGTCTAAATCAAAACCAGTATCAACAACACCTATTTCTATTTCAGAAAATCGGTTTTCATAGTTATATACAGAAGAAACTTCCATAGCTTCATATCCCCAGTCACCGATATCTTCCCAATATTTATATGCTACCATTGATTCCCGAATATCAGTATCTGGAACTACTTTATCCGCAGTATTTATCATTGCAGCGAAAACTTCGTCTTTTTCCTCTAACTCACTACTTATTTTTTTTAGTTCTTTATATGATTTTTCATCAATTTTGATATCCCAAATCGAACCGCCCCTGCCTGCAATTTCTCCATTATACGGTTTTATGATTTCAAGTATTTCATCTTCTGTGACATCATCTTCAAATATAACTAAAAGAATATTATTTACATAGGTTATACCAGTTTCTTCATCATATCTTACCTTGCTTTCGTCAAATGTATAGGAAGTTCCACTATCGTAATGAATATTAATTGTTTCTGTTGTACTTCCTTTATCAGTTTTAGCGGTAATAACAATTTCGTTTTCTCCAGAAACTAAAAATACTTCTTTGATATACCAATTGTTTTTATTGACTACAGCTTTTCCAGACCAATAAACATCTCCATTTTGATATCCCTCATAGATTATCTCCTCAACAGTATCAGAAGTTTCTATTGTTCCTGAAAGACTTGTTTTGCTTTTAATTGTGTCAAAGTCTTTTTGGTCAATGGTTAATTTTATGTTGCTGTTATTATCAGAGTTATTCAGACAAAATATAGCCACTATAATAGCCGAAACTACAACTGTTATAGCTAAAATTAGAATTAGCATTTTTTTCGATTTCTTCATTTTTACACACTCCTTAAATTATTTGAAAGATAATGCATAATTCGCAAAAAGCTACGAAAAATAATGATAAAATCAGTTGACCCCCTTTTTCGTGAAGTTTACAACTTTGCGAAAAAAAAGCAAGAAGCCCTGATTTTCAAGGTTTCTTGCTTTTTTTTGACCCATTTTTTGACCCCTAAAAGCAAACCGCAAGTTTTTCTATATTCTGCTTTTTGTACTCTATTGTAGGGTGTACATATCTATCTAATGTAAAGCTGACTGTTGAATGTCCCAGTATTTCGCTTAATGTTTTTATATCAATATTTTGTTCAACTGCTCTTGTTGCAAATGTATGTCTTAATGCATGATAATTAATATTTCTGATTCCTGTCTGTTCCAAATATCTTTTAAATCTGTATTGATATGCTCTCGGCTCTGTGTACTTTCTTTCATTACCTGTTAAAATATATTCTTTCGGCAAACTGTATTTTGATAATATTTTAAGTTCTGATAATAAAAATTCGGGAATAGGTATTTTTCTTATTGATTTTATACTCTTGGGAGTGTCTATTATAATTTTGGTCTTGTTTTCTGTGCTTTTATCTGTGACTGGTATTCTTTGAAGAGTTTTTGTAATGCTTATTATTCCTGTATTTAAATCTATATCCTGCCATTGTAAAGCACAGACTTCACCTAAACGAAGTCCTGCAAATAGTGATAATAAAATTCCTATATTTTCACGGTTAATATCTTGTTTGATTTTGTTTACTAAAAATTCCTGTTCGCTTTTGCTTAATACTTCTAAATCTTTCCTCGGTACGATAGGTCTTGCGAAATCGTATATTAAAGGTTGTATATATTTTTCTCTTTCTGCGTATTTCAATATCTGAACAAGTACAGCTGTTATATCCTGAATACTTTTTTCTCCTAACTTGCCCTGTTGTATCTTATATTTAATAAATGAATTTATATTGTTTCTGTCAATTTTAGATATATGAGTATTATTAAAATATGGTATAAGGTGTCTGTTCATTATTCCGTTATATCTTGCAATGGTAGATTGTTTATTTTTGATTTCTTTTTCTTTAAGCCACTCCTTACATAAGATTTCAAAGGATATTTTAGATTTTATCGGTTTATCTTCTTTTAATTCTGATGTTCGCATTTTGCTTTTTACTTCGGTGTAGGTGGGAGCATAAATTGATTTATATTTGCCTGTATCAGTTAAAACTCTTGCTTCCCAACGTCCGTCTTTTCGTTTTCGTATATTTTCTCCTCGTTTCGGCATAGATACCAGTCCTTTCTGACCCTTATTTTGACCCCCAATAAACAGAAAAATGATGATGTTTTAATCTTTGAGAATAAAAATATCTTTCTGCACCTTCTAAATTAGCGTAAAATATTGACATTTGCTGAAATTTTATATAAAATTTAGGTGAAATAAGAAAGATTTTGGCTTTCGCAAAGTTGTAAACTTCACGAAAATACAAGTATGTAATCTCATTTTTATGTTATAAATATATTCAATTAAATCCATTATATTCCAGACAGGCTGAAAAGCTTGTCTTTTTTTGTCTGCAAGTGTTCTTTTTGGTTGATACAAAAGTGTTCTTTTTTATCAAGACACACCATAATATTAAAATAGGAAAAGTAAAGTCCGCAACTGCCTATATTACACACAAACGAAGTTTTACGAGTGTGAGGGGTCTCGACTTTGCACCCGAGACCCCTCACACTCATCATGGTAAAACTTTTCGTTATGTGTGTTATGCAGTTGCTGATGTGTTGTGTGTTTTGGTGTTTGTATTTGTTTGTTAGTTTAGTGTGTGGTGAGTTGTTGTGGGTATAAGATTAGTTGAGAGAGATTATTTAATATTAAGAGAGATAGACAGGTGGAGAGTAATTACAGGTAAGCAGATATGTAAGGTAGCTGGATTTTCGGGTCAGAGGTCTTGCGACAGAAGGCTTCATAAGCTTTTGATTGCCGGGATTCTTGACAGAAAGCGAATATTATACGGAATCCCGGCAATCTATGAATTGACCCCAAGGGGAAAAGCCATTATCGGTATACCGATAAAAAACGAGCGTGTACGAGTTGAACAAATCGTACACGATATGGCCGTATTGGATACGGCTATATATTTCAGCCATAAATATGCAATTGCCTTTTCAGATATTAAATCTGAAAAACAATTACATAAACAAGACGGGTTTGCTGTTCGCAAGCACCGCCCCGACTTTGTTTTCACAAAGAATAACAAATCTTTTTGTGTCGAGGTCGAGCTTACAATGAAATCAAAGGAAAGATTTAGTAAAAATATTATTGCTAACTTTACAGATTACTATATTCAAATATGGGTAGTTCCTGACTTTAATTCAAAAATATATGCGTTTCTTTGTGAGATGAAAGAAAGCTATCCAAATATAAAAATCATTGATATTAATGAGGTGAAGTCTTATAACGTTTGAAGCTTTATTTAATCGGTTTAACTAAATACGGAAATGCAATTTTACTTACAGTTATGGCAATAGCCTTGTTTTTCATTTGCCTTGAAGCAAGAAAAAGCTTGATTATAAAGAAGCATTTTAACTTTTGGAGAGATTTAAAAGCTATGAACAGGAAAATAAAGCCTAATTTAACAAGTAGTAAAGACAGCACTTTTTTAGGCTACAGCCACAAAAAGCCTGTATACATTCCCGATAATTGCAAACATTGCTTTGTTTGCGGTACAACAGGAAGCGGAAAGACCGTTGTTCTTTCAAACTTCATCAAGCATGGTGCAGAAATGAAATACCCCATGCTTATAGTTGACGGCAAGGGCGATATTGGAAACGGCTCAATTTTGGAAATAACAAAGCATTTTGTAAACAGGCAAAAATTATATGTTATAAACCTTGCAGACCCGATAAAATCTGATAAATACAACCCTTTCAGATATGCAAGTCCGACAATGTGCAAGGATATGCTGATTAATATGACGGAGTGGAGCGAAGAACACTATAAACTGAATACAGAAAGATATCTGCAAAGGCTTATTATACTGTTACAGCAAAATGACATTCCCCTGTCGTTCAACACTATTATTAATAATATGAGTGTTGCGAATTTCAACGCTTTAAGTTCAAGGTTGCTGAAAGCTGAAATAATAAGCAAGCAAGAACATTTATTAAACCTTAATATTTCTGATACTTGCGGTAAAATCGCACAAAATGCAAGTGCAAGGTTCAGCACTATTGCAGAAAGTGAGTTCGGCTCAATATTTGCTGATAACGGAATAGACATATACACGGCAATTAAAGAAAACGCAGCTATATTGTTTGTTTTAAATCCTTTACTTTATCCTGAAATTTCACCTTTAATGGGTAAACTGATATTAATTGATGCTAAACAAGCAGTAAATAAATGTTTTAATTCAGGACTTGAAAGAGCGTTTTACATATTTGACGAGATAAATAGTTATGCTTCACCGACTTTAATAGATTTAATAAACAAGTCAAGAAGTGCAAATATTACATCAATACTTGCAACACAAAGTTTGTCGGATTTAGATTTTGCCTGTAATGAAGCATTTAAAGAACAAGTAATAGAAAATACAAATAATTATATTGTTTTAAGACAGAACAGTTCTGTAAATTCCGAGCATTGGGCGAATGTTTTAGGAACAAAGTCAACTATTGATGTAACTTATCAATTACAACAAAGGGGGTATTTAGAAACATCTGAAACAGGTTTAGGAAGTGCAAGACGTGTAAGAGAATTTTTATATCACCCTGATGATATTAAGATTTTACAGGTTGGAAAAGGTATTTTTATGTCAAAGGATAACGGCTATCACTCAAAAATAGATATTATAAAGCCATTTTAGGAGGTTTGTTTTATGGAGAAAAGAGGCGGATTTTTCAAATCAAATTGGGCATATTTAGTATGGTTTGCAATTTATTATACTATCGCAGTTTTTCTGATTTATATGTGTACAAGCGATTTTGTAATAAGCTTTTTTCTATCTTTTTTCATTTATGGTGCTTCTGTAGGACTTGCATTATCTCCTGTTGGAGAAAGTATATTACGGTTAATGCAGGGAATTAAACCAATTCAGACAGAACAAGACAGAGAATATTTAATGCCGATTTTTGAAGAAGTGTATGCAGAAGCTTTAAAATTCACTCCCGAACTAAACGAAGATATCGAACTATACATATCTGAAAGTATGACAGTAAATGCCTTTGCTATCGGAAGAAAGACAATAGCAGTAACAAGAGGAGCAATATATACCTTTAGTCCCGAGGAATTAAAGGGAATATTATCCCATGAATTCGGTCATATGGCGAATGGTGATACAAAAGCCTTACTTATTAATGTAGTAGGAAACGGATTTTTCTCTTTAATAATCTTTGTTTTTCGGTTTATAATGTTGTTAATACAAAATATTACGGTTGCTTTTAGCGGTAAAAATATTGTTGTTGCTGTACTTGCAATAATTTCATTTTTATTCAGATTACTTGTTGATTTAGGAATAATTGTGTTTGTTTTCTTGGGTAATGTGATTTTAGCACTCAATAGCAGATACAGTGAACTGCTTGCTGATGAATACGCTTTTCAAATCGGCTATGGCGAAGAACTAAAGAATTCTTTGTATATAATCAGTAAATTGAGTTTACCTGAAAAATTAACGCTTATGGAACGCTTGACAGCTTCACACCCATATACAACAGCAAGAATTGAAAAACTTGAAGAATTAGGGGCTTAAACAAGCCACAATATCCCATACCCCTTAATTGATAATACTGCCAAAAGTAAGAAAATCAGACTTGCAAAACGCAGGTCTGATTTTCGCTTTTGGCATATTCTTTCTTTTGGGTATGGGATAATATTTTAGTCAAGAGTAGTTATTAATTTGATGTGTCATAAAATCAGTGGTTCATCGGGTCCGCCATACTGAGTAATAATGATTTTTGCAAGCTTCGGATTGGGATTCTTAATATTTACAGGATACTGTAATCTCTTTTCATATTGGAACATTAGCAGTCACAACCTTCTTTCTCCCATGGCCATGGGTTTTTAATCCATTCAACGCCCTGTGCGTTAGTAGTTGAAAGCTTCCAGCATTTTTCTTCAAATTCCTCGCGAAGCATCAGATATTTTTCTTTATATTTATTATAAAGTGCAATGGCTTCCGTATCGCATGTATGTGTGTCAAGATAAAGGTGAAGATCCCACATGACAAATGCAGTTGCAGAAAGCTGCCTTAAAAGATCATTGTTTCTCATCATTTGCAACAACCTCCGAGAAAAGGCTTGTCGAGGCAGGGGAATGCTGTTCCTCTTTCCAATGCTTTACATTCATCATAAAGCTCCGTCATTTCCTGAAAAGGCACAAATGCCATAGCTACCGGTGTACATTCGGGAAATTTTCCTTCGGGCTGAATACAACATTTTTTTACATAACTATAGTTGCTTCTGTCCGTTTGTCTGTAGTAATTGTCACGCATCATACGAGAATTACCTGACGAATAATCATACATTCTTTGCAAAATGATTCTCCTTTCATAAGTTTATTCATTATTATGTTATGTGCTTTGTCCCAAAGTGTGAAAATAAGTTGCAAAAAAGCGGCAAGTTTAAACTTACCGCTTTCTTTAATATGTTGCTTCAAATGTTGTTTTATAAACCATTCCGAAACCTTGGTTATAGCCTATGTATAAATCGTCATTCACAAGGAAAATATTTTCACTTTCGTATTGTGCAGCTTCATCGTTGAGTTCGAAAACACCGTAATGGTTTCCGTTCCAATCATAAACTGAAATTGCGTTAGGAAAGCTCAGAAGAAAATATAAATATTTATCGTCACTGTCCATGCCTTGCTTCGTTGTAGATTTCGGTTTGACTCCCTTGATCGTTTCAATCACATTAAAATCTTTATCAAGTATCGCAAAATCAAAAGTGTAGGAAATGCCCACGGCATATCTGTTTGTTTTAGCGTTATATGTGATTGAATAAATTTCAAGGGGAATCTCTACAGTTTCAATAATTTCCAGCGTGTCCTTGTCAACAAAAGACACAAGAGTTCTGTTTGGAGAGTTGTGACAAACCACAAGACATTTTTTATCTTTATTATATGCAATATCATTTCCGTGGTCAACCTTTACAACCTCTGCTCTTGCCACTTCTTCCCATGTTTCGAGGCTGTATTTAGAGATTGAACAAACATTTGCGTAACTGTTGTTAGAACAGAAATAAGCATATTTTCCGTCAGTACAACCTCCTTGAAGGATTGTCTGACTGGCGTAATGCAAATCTTCAAGCACAAGCTCGGAAGAAAATGAGATTTCCTTTACTGAAGAAAAATCAATATCATCAAAACCGTTGTTATATACGTTAATACCGAAAAAGCTCAGTATTGACATAAAGAAGGATAATAAAACTGAAATAAAATTTGTAAGAACAGGGGACATACCGTCAACTCCTTAATTACTGCATTTTTTCCTGTTTGATTTTTTTGTCAATAATATGACGCTTTGAAAGCTCTGTTGTAACATCATCAAGTGTGATGCCCATTTCAATCATCATAACCATTACATGATAAGCAAGGTCAGCAATTTCATAAATTGTTTCGGCTTTGTCGCCGCCTTTAGCACCGATGATAACCTCGGTACATTCTTCGCCTACCTTCTTGAGTATTTTATCAATACCTTTTTCAAAAAGGTAAGTTGTGTACGAGCCTTCTTTTTTCTGGGTTTTTCTGCCAACGAGCATATCGTAAAGTCCCGGATATGAGAAAGCGTTTTCTTTTGACGGTTCAACAATATCGTTGAAGAAACAGCTCTCACTTCCCGTATGACAGGCAGGACCTTCTTTAATTACATCTACAAGAAGAGTGTCCATATCGCAGTCAGTTCTGATTGATACAATATTCTGCACATTACCTGATGTTGCACCTTTTCTCCAGAGCTCCTGTCTGCTTCTGCTGAAGAAGCAGGTTTTTCCTTCTTCTATACTGATTCTAAGACTTTCTTCATTCATGTATGCAAGCATAAGAACTTTTTTGGTGTAAAAATCCTGTACAATTGCAGGAATGAGCCCTTTTTCATCATATTTTAACTCTTTAATATCCATAGTAATTCTCCTTATATTCTCATCTCGATGTTATTTTCAATGAGATAGTTTTTCAAATCCTTGATCGAAAGTTCTTTTCTGTGGAAAATTGATGCTGCAAGTCCTGCATCAGAACAATTTTCGTTGAACAGGTGAAGAAAATCTTCTTTTTTGCCTGCACCGCCGCTTGCAATAACAGGAACAGAAACTCTTTCGGAAATAGCTTTAAGCATTTCAATGTCGAATCCCTGTTTAATTCCGTCAGTGTCAATACTGTTGACAACAAGCTCGCCTGCACCGCGTTTTTCACCGTCAACTGCCCACTGAATAGCTTCAATACCTGTGTCAATTCTGCCACCGTTTTTGAAGATATGGAACTCACCGTCAACTCTCTTGATGTCCATGGAAAGAACTACACACTGGTCACCGTATTTTTTTGCAGCCTGAGTAATAAGCTCAGGGTTATTAATTGCGCCTGAATTAACAGATACTTTGTCAGCACCGCATTTTAAAACTATGTCAAAATCATCAACTGTGTTGATACCTCCGCCGACTGTAAGTGGAATAAAAATTTCAGATGCAACTTTTGCAAGAACATCAGTAAATAAACCTCTGCCTTCGTGTGAAGCAGTAATGTCATAGAAAACAAGCTCATCCGCACCGCTGTCGTTATAGAAATGAGCAAGCTCGACAGGGTCAGCAACATCCTGAATTCCCTCGAAATTTACACCCTTAACAACTCGTCCGTTTCTGACATCGAGGCAGGGGATTATTCTTTTTGTAATCATTATAAAATCTCCCCCTTCGCGATTTTGAGAACTCTTTCAAGGTCAAGTTTACCTGCATAAACAGCCTTACCTACAATTGCACCGTAAGTGTTCATAGAAGTCAGTTTTTTGATTTCTTCTTCAAATGTAATACCGCCTGACGCGATAATATCAAGGTTTTTTATTTCTGCAAGTTTCTCATAAATTTCAAGATTTGTGCCCGAAAGTGTGCCGTCCTTTGAAATATCAGTGTAAATTACCGTTTTTACACCTGCATCACGAAGCTTACGGCAAAAATCCAGTGAATCGATTTCTGTTGTTTCAAGCCAACCGCTGACAGCAACTTTGCCGTTTCGAGCATCAACGCCAACTGCAATCTTATCACCGTGTTTTTTTACGGCTTCTTCGACAAATTTAAAATTACGCACTGCGACAGTGCCGAGGATTACTCTGTTAACACCGAGGGAAAGATAATCTTCAATTCTTTTTTCGTCACGGATACCGCCGCCGACCTCAGTGAAAAGTTTACCTGTTTCGGCAACACTTTTAATTACATCGAAGTTTACGGGTGCACCGTCTTTGGCACCGTCGAGGTCAACCATGTGAAGATTTTTTGCACCTTTTTTTATAAATGCTTCAGCCATTTCGAGTGGACTTGAGCCGTAAACAGTCATTCTGTTGTAGTCACCCTCGGTAAGTCTTACAACATTACCGTTTCTGATATCTATAGCGGGAAAAATTTCCATTTCTTTTCCTCCTTATATTTCTGAAAATGCTTTCAAAAGGAGCAAGCCTTTTTCACCGCTCTTTTCGGGATGAAACTGCATACCGTAAACATTTTTGTTGTTTACAACTGCAGGAACTGCTACATCATACTCACTGACAGCAAGCAGACTTTCTTCACAGTTTTTTCCGTAATAGGAATGAACAAAGTACATATAATCGCCGTCATCAATATATTTAAAAATAGTGTCATTCCTCTTGAAAATAAGCTTATTCCAACCCATGTGAGGAATTTTAAGGCTTTTATCAATATCGCCTTCAAAGGGGCAGATTTCACCACTAATCAGACCTAATCCCTCAAATTCGCCGTATTCGTAGCTCTTATCAAAAAGAAGCTGCATACCAAGGCAAATGCCGAGAATTGGTTTTCCTTTGTTTGCTTCTTCAATAATAACATCAGCAAGACCTGAATTTCTCAATTTGTTGATTGCATCTTCAAATGCACCAACACCGGGAAGAATGATTCTTTCAGCATTTCTGATTTTTTCTGCATCGCCTGTAACTATAACATCAAGACCTAAAGCTTTTGCTGAACTCGAAATTGAAAACAGGTTACCGCAACCGTAATCTACTATAGCTATCAAATTTAAAACCTCCGATTAAAGCAAGCCTTTGCTTGAGGGAATTTCATCTTTTGCTTTTTCATCAATGCTGACCGCTTCTCTGATTGCGCGTGCAACAGCCTTGAAAGCACCTTCAATAATGTGATGTGAGTTCGTACCGTCAAGCTGTTTGATGTGAAGAGTGATATCAGCATTTCTGACAAATGAAATGAAAAATTCTTCAACAAGCTCTGTATCCATTTCTCCGACTTTCTGTGCGGGGATCTCAAGGTCATATTTGAGAAAAGCTCTGCCGCTTATATCCAGTGAAGCAAGAATGAGTGATTCATCCATAGGAAGAAGCATATTACCGTATCTTTTAATGCCTTTTTTGTCGCCAACAGCCTCTTTGAATGCCTGTCCGAGAACGATACCGATATCTTCAGCGGAGTGATGAAAATCAACGAATGTGTCACCCTTGCAAGTAACAGTAAGATCCAGTCTGCCGTGCTTTGCGAAAAGGTCAAGCATGTGGTCAAGGAAGCCGATTCCTGTATTGATTTCACTTTTGCCTGTTCCGTCAAGACAGAGTGAAAGTGAAATATCTGTTTCATTAGTTTTTCTTGAGATTTCTGACTTTCTCATCATTCTCTCTCCTTTATAATTTCATCAATAACATCCATTACTTTTTTCATTTGTTCCATAGTGCCCATAGACATTCTGAAATATTCAGAAATTCGCGGTGCATTAAAATATCTGATAAGAATACCCCTGTTTCTCAGCTCGGCATAAAGTTCGGATGAAGGAATTTTGTCACTCTTTGCAAAAACAAAATTGGTTTTTGAATCTGTGACAACAAAGCCACGTTTTTTCAGTTCTTCTTTTGCGAATTCTCTGATTTTTACAGTTTCCGAAATTGTGTTCTCGTAATATTCTCTGTCACTGATTGCGGCAGCGGCAGCTTCAATCGAAAGAGTATTAACATTATACGGATTAAATGAATATTTCAGCTTTTCGAGGTCATCAGCAAGAATTTTTGAAGAAACCGAAAAACCGACTCTCAGACCTGCCAATGAACGGCTTTTTGAAAAAGTCTGAGTAACCATAAGGTTATCATATTGATTTACCAGATCAACAACACTTGTGCCTGCTGCAAAATCCACATAAGCTTCATCTATGATTACAACATTATGGGGATTGGTTTTGACAATCAACTCGATCTCCTCGCGTGTTAAAGCAAGGCCAGTAGGAGCGTTGGGATTTGCGATTATTATATTTTTGTTTTTGCCGATATAATCGTTTACATCAACAGAAAAATCGTCTTTAAGTGGGATTTTTTCAAGATTTACTTTAAATAAATCAGCGAAAACAGGGTAAAAACTGTAAGTAATATCAGGACAGCAGAATTCACCGCCCAGACCGCCGAAAGCCATGAATGCAAAGGCGATTACATCATCAGAGCCATTGCCTACGAAAATCTGTTCAGGTGTAACTGAGTAAAAAGAAGCAATAGCTTCTTTGATTTTTTTCAGCTTCGGGTCAGAATATAAATACAGTGAAGAAATGAGATTTGTATTTAATGCTTCAAGAACTTTAGGTGAAGCAGGGAAAGGTGATTCATTTGTGTTAAGCTTTATGTATTTTTTATCATTGAGCTGTTCGCCGGGTGTGTATGGCACAATTGAATCATATTCTTTTCTCATAAATCCGCTCATAAATGAAATACCTTCTTATTTTTCAAGTCTTTTGCTAACTGCTCTGCCGTGAGCCTGTAAGCCTTCTTTTTCGGCAAATCTAACAACATCTTCGCCAACCTCGTTCAGTGCTTCCTCAGAGAAATAAATGAATGAAGATTTTTTTATGAAATCATCAACAGAAAGGGGAGAACTGAATCTTGCTGTACCTGATGTGGGAAGAGTGTGGTTAGGACCGGCGAAATAGTCGCCGAGTGATTCGGGAACATTTTTGCCGAGGAAAATTGAGCCTGCATTTGTAATAAGATTGAGAAACTCAAAAGGATTCTCAACGCAAACCTCAAGGTGTTCGGGCGCAATTTCGTTGCTGATTTCCACAGCCTGCTTCATATTGTCAGCGATGATGATTTTGCCGTTTGTGTCAATTGAAGTTCTTGCAATTTCACATCTTGGAAGCTCAGGAATCTGTTTCTCGAGCTCTTCTGAAACTTTGTAAGCCAGTTCTTCTGAATCAGTGATGAGAACTGCACTTGCAAGCTTGTCATGCTCTGCCTGTGAAAGCAAGTCAGCGGCGACAAATTCAGGATTACATGTGCCGTCTGCAAGAACAAGAATTTCACTGGGACCTGCAATCATGTCGATATCAACGATGCCGTAAAGCATTCTCTTTGCAGTTGCAACGAACACATTACCGGGACCCACAACCTTATCAACCTTTGTTACTGTTTCTGTGCCGTATGCAAGAGCGGCAACTGCCTGTGCACCGCCTGTTTTAAAAATCCTGTCAACACCTGCAACCTTTGCTGCAGCAAGGATGGGAGCAGGAATTTTACCTGTTTCGTCAGGGGGAGTTACCATGACAATTTCCTTAACGCCTGCGATTTTTGCAGGAACTGCATTCATAAGAACGCTTGAAGGATATCTTGCGGTGCCACCGGGAACATAAAGACCAACTTTTTCGATAGGTGTGATTTTCTGTCCGAGAATTACGCCGTCTTTATCGTTTATAATAAAGTTATTTCTCACCTGATGTGAATGGAAGTGGTGAATATTATCTCTTGCTTTTTTAAGTGTAGAAATAAAATCTTTATCTTCTGATTCGTAAGCTTCTTCGATCTCTTCTTTAGTCACTTCAAGGTTTTCAACAACAGCTTTGTCAAATTTCAGGCTGTATTCTTTGAGTGCTTTGTCGCCATTCTTTCTGACGTTATCAATAATGTCTGAAACGATATCTTCAACACCGCTTTTTGTGTTAATGTCACGTGTTAAAATATCTTCCTTTTTTGCATCAGCCATTTTAATTATTTTAATCATTTCTTAACCTCCTGAAGTTTTTTGCTTAATTTTTCAGTAAGTTCATTTATAGTTTCCTGCTTAAATCTGTAAGAGGATTTGTTTGCGATAAGTCTTGCGCTGATGGGTAATATTTTCTCAAAGACTGAAAGGTTGTTTTCTTTGAGAGTTGTACCTGTTTCAACGATGTCCACAATAACATCTGAAAGACCTAAGAGGGGAGCAATCTCGATTGAGCCGTTAAGCTTAATGATATCGATTTCCCTGTTGAAGGATGCATAATATCTCTTCGCAATATTCGGAAACTTTGTAGCAACACGAATCGGTCTGTCGGGGTCTTCAACGTAATCATTTTTGGCGGCAACGCACATGTTACATTTGCCGATATCAAGGTCGAGAAGCTCGAAAACATCAAAGTCACCCTCGTCAAGACAATCCTTTCCGACAATGCCTATGTCTGCAGCTCCGTGTGCTATATAAACAGCAACATCAGAGGGTTTCACAAGCAGATATCGAACACCGTTATCCGGGTTTTCAAAAACAAGCTTTCTGTTGTCAGCATAAATTTCAGCACAATCGTAACCGATTGATGAAAGAAGATTGTAAACTTTATCGCCGAGACGACCTTTAGGTAAAGCAATGTTAAGCATTATTCTCCCTCCTTAAGCTCGCCGTCAAATGTGTAAACAGATTTGTAATTATAGTCAGTAGGCTCACTGATTTCAACCTTGACTGATTTTCCTTCGTCAGCAAATTTTTTAACGCATCTGAGAAGCTCTGCTGCTGAGCCGCCTTTGTTTATGATCACAACTTCTGTATCAAATTCTTTTTTATTAGGATACCAGAGATTAAGGTTATCAAGGTAAATTGCAAAACCTATAGCCTCCGTATGCTTTCTGATTTTATTCGCGAGATTGTCGTATCTGCCGCCTGCAAGTACAGCACCCGGAGCTTTCTTGACAAAGCCCTGGAAAATAATTCCGTTGTAGTAATCAGTGTTATTGAGAACAGAAAAATCAACTGTTACATTTTCGTCATAACCACTGATTCGGAGAGCCTCGGAAATTACCTTGAAATCTGCTATAGCTTCTGAAAAATCAAATCCGTTTTCATCAAATTTTTCAAGCTTTTCAATAACAGAATCAGTTTTACCGTTTACAGAAATTACTTCAATAAACTTGTCTGCATCAATTTCGTTTTCAGTGAGAAGTTTTTTCAGGTCGTGCATGTTTTTGCCGATAATGTAATCTATTACTTGCTTTCTCAGTTTTCTTGAAATGCCGTACTTTTCATTCAGTTCAGAAATCACCGACATGTGGGAAATTGAAAGAATATTGTTTGAATCAATTTTGTTCAGACTTTCGACAGCAAGGAGAATAATTTCAGAAATATTGTAAGAATCAAGCTTGCCCAGCACCTCAACGCCTGTCTGCTTTATCTCTTTATAATCATGGGTGTTTTTTCCGATTCTGTAAACGCTTTCGTTGTAGTAAGCCTTAGTCAGAGTATCACGTGAAATCCTTGAGTTTTTAACGATTGAAAGAGTGATATCAGGCTTAAGTGCCATAAGACGTCCGTCAGAATTGTTGAAAGCAATAATGCCTTCGCCTGAAAGGAAATCTCTGTTATCACTGTAAAAACTGTACTCCTCAAATTTAGCCATACAGTATTTTTTGTAACCGAATTTTTCAAAAAGTGAAGCCAGTTCAATAGTAAGCTTGTCCTCAATCGGCAATGAATTTATGTATTGCTGCAAAAGGATACACCCCCAAAATAAATATACTATAATATTATACTATAATTCACCGCTTTAGTAAAGTAAAACATTTCAAAAAATGATAGATATTTTTGTATAAAAATCCTATAAAGTTGTATAAAATGACAGTGTTTCACGGCAGGGCAAAATCATCAGCCTTTCAGGTCGTGAAGGCTATTTGACAACTGCTGATATCGGTTACGGCACAGGCACAGGCTTCAAAGGCTACAACTGCCGACATGACTGGTTTCCGTTCTTCGAAGGCATCAGTGAAAAAGCATATTCCGACAAGGAACTTGAGCAGAGAAAGAATGAAACCGTTACATACAACGATAAAACAATGTCCAGGTACGATGCCGAGCAGAAGCAGAGAGTCATGGAACGGCAGATAAGAAAAGAGCGTTCAAAGTTAGCTGCTCTCGATACCGCAATCAAAGCCACAGATGATGAAGAGCTGAAAGTAAGGCTCAAAAATGACTTTGACAACCTCTCCGTCAAACTTAAATCCCACGAAGCAAAGTATAAGGACTTTTCTTATAAAATAGGTTTACCGCCACAAAAACAGCGGTTACAGATATATGGATTCAACAGGAGTGTAAGTCAGAAGGCGGTGCACGGAGCAAAAGAATTAAAGCATTTCAGAGAAGATTCTAAAGCCACAGCGCAACAATATAAACGATATGTTGAAAGATTAGGTGAAAAAGAAGTCGGAAGTTTCCGCGATTTTGCTAAGCTTAAAGAGCAAGGCTCTGCCGACTGGGACAAACTTCAACTTAAATACCGATACAAAGGCATTGACCAAAGGCTTCTCGAAAGAACACCATCGTATAAAGTCATGGATATCAAAGACGGTGTGCCTCAAAACTATAGCGATTGTGCTTTATCTCTTGATACAACACAAAAATCTGTTGTTTACAGATATTCAGACGGCAACGGACACTGTTCAACTATAAATACATATGCTGCTACAGGTAAAATCACATCGCCAACAGCAGTAAGTGACTTCAATGAATTGGATGATACCATTGCCGGAATGTATCTTCCTGAAAACACAGTTGTCTTCAGAGGTACAAAGCGAGCATATATTGAGGGACTTGAAGAACTTGAAGGAAAGCTGCCTTTACCTGATTGGAAGAAACAATCTATCAAAATCAAATCTTTTGCTTCTACATCATTATTCAGAGACACAGCGTACGACAGTGATGTTGAAATGACAATTCTCGTTCCAAAAGGGAAGCGAGGAGCTGGATACATTAACGATATATCACATCATCATTTAATAAAAAAAGGCGAAGAATATGAAGTAGTATTGCAAAACAATTCCGATTATGGTATAATTGAGGCACAGTATTTCAAAGGCAAATTATTCTTAGTCGTTGAATGGTTGGGAGTGAAACTAACATGAATGAAGATAAAGCAAGACAGTATGCTGATGACTGTGAAAAAAGCGGTAATCTTGATTATCCTTTGGCAGGAAGTATACGAACACCAAAATGCAAAATCTGCAAGAATGCTGATTTCAAGTACGGAACATGGGATGAGCCCGTATGCTTATTTTTAAAAACCGAAATGCCTGAAGATTTGTTGCGCTGTTTAACTTATGAGTGTGAACACTTCATTCACGATAAAACAAGCAAATTCAATCAGTTTTTTGACAAGAATCTCAATCCTTTGCTCAAATAAATCTATTTTATTGATTTAAGCATCCTTCCAAGGGTGCTTTTTCATACCTAAAATTCAATAATCAAACACCTTACTTTCGCAGTAGGGTGTTTTTTTATACCAACTTTTCGAGGAAGGAGGTAAAAAAATGACAACAGACGAACGCAAAGGCTTTGGTCTTACAGATGAGCAGTGCCAGCAGGTGTCTGACCTTCATAATAATGAGGTTTTGGTTTTGTGATGAGAAAATAAGTGTTTACTTTGAAAGGTGAGAGTGATATAATTAAATTCAATGAATGAATCAATCAGAGGTATACGATTATGTTTATACTCGAAGAAGTGAATAATGATAATTTTTCTTATTACACAGAATATGATAAGGCTTTTGAAAAAGAATTGAACCAATATCAATCAAGAATTTATCCGTCAAAAGATGCTGCATTTCTCAGCTGGTATCATATAAAGTTAAGAAGAAAATACATCGGTGCTGTATGGCTTGAAAAGTGTGCAAAAGACGATTTTGCTGTGCTGGGTATCTTTATTGCTGATAAAAAACACAGGAATAAAGGAATCGGCAGACGCGCAATCAAACAGATAATTATAAATGATTTACAATATTTCGGCACAAAGAAAATTGTGCTCCGTGTCCGCGAAGAAAACGAACAAGCAATCAGGTGTTATAAAAAAGTTGGCTTTAAAGAACAAAGAAGATTTCAGAAAGATAATCTGAATGTGATTGAAATGATGTATGAGATGTAAATTAATTTTGTAAAGCGAGGGAAAAACATGACTTTTGATATCAATGAATTTACTGCAAAAATAATCTGTGAAAATCAGGTTTCCGATGCTGTTATTGACACAGCTTCAAGAAATAATGAATTGGATTTATTTCTTACTGCGTATGAAGATAAACCAAAATTTATTGAACTACATTGGAATATTTCTGAAGATAAAGATATCCTTGTTTTAGGTGATGTCTGGGAAAGAAGCTATGGTGATCTTGAATTCAGAATTCTGTCTGATAACAACAGATCAATGCCTTGGTATTTTATTGCAACAAATAAGAAAGAATGCTTTTGTTTCGGCGTAAAAACAATGGCAAATTCTTTCGTCAGTTTCAGATATGACGAGTCAGGGATTACCGCTGTGCTTGATGTTAGAAACGGCGGAAACGGTGTACATCTCAATGGCAGAAAGCTTTGTCTTGCTTCTTTTATTTATTCGCATTATGACAACGGAAATGTTTTTGAAAACCTTAAGGATTATTGCAGAAAGTTGTGTAATAATCCTGTTCTTCCCAAAGAAAGAATATATGGCGGTAACAATTGGTATTATGCTTACGGAAAAAGCAGTTATGAGCAGATAATATCTGATGCAAAGCTCCAGGTTGAACTTTCTGAAGGTGTTGAAAACAAGCCTTTCCAGGTCATTGACGACTGCTGGCAGTTAAATTCCTGTGAAGGACCTTGGTATCCTAATGAAAAATTCGGCGATATGAAAAAACTTGCTGACGAAATTAAAGAAATCGGTGCAAGACCGGGAATATGGGTAAGACTTCTTCATAACAGAGATTCTGCAATTACAGATGAAATGAGAATACTCAGGGACGGAAAACGTACATACCTTGATCCCACACGTGAAGATGTTCAGAAGTATATCAGGTCTGATATTGAAAGAATAAAATCTTGGGGATATGAGTTGATAAAACACGATTTTACAACATTTGACCTTTTCGGCAGTTGGGGAAAAGACCTTGATTCCGGAATAACCAATACTGAAAACTGGCATTTTTACGATAAAACAAAGACAAATGCAGAAATCGTCATTGACCTTTATAAACTTATTAAAAAAGCGGCAGGAGACATGCTTATAATCGGCTGTAATACCGTTTCACACCTTTCTGCAGGACTTGTTCAGATTTCAAGAACCGGTGATGATACAAGCGGCAGAGAATGGGAAAGAACAAGGAAAATGGGCGTAAACACCCTTGCGTTCAGACTTGCTCAGAATGAAGCATTTTATATGTGTGATGCCGACTGTGTGGGAATATTAGACGATAACATACCATGGGAGAAAAACAGTCAGTGGCTGCATCTTCTTTCGTATTCAAATACCCCATTTTTTATTTCGTGTACTGATAAGATAAATGAAATTCAGAAAAACGATATAAAAGTAGCATATAGAACTTTTAACACACCACACACTATAAAACCCATTGACATTTTTGATACAAAAACTCCGTCAAAATGGGAAATTGACGGAACAATTGTTGAGTATGAGTGGTGAAATTTAATTATAGCAGATTACGATAGTGGTGCTGTTGAAGTTATGTATTGACAAAAATTAAGGTGATTTTAATGACAAAAGTATATTTCGTCAGACATGCTGAGCCAAATTATAATAATCGTGATGATATGTCAAGAGAGCTGTCCACTAAAGGATTGGTTGACAGAGAACTTGTTACGCAGTTTTTATCGGATAAAAACATTGAAGTTGTGTTGTCAAGTCCCTTTAAAAGAGCTGTTGATACTGTCGCACACTTTGCTGATAGTAAAGGACTGAATATTGAAATTATTGATGATTTCAGAGAACGTAAGGTGGATAGTGTTTGGATTGAAGATTTTACGGCTTTCAGTAAAGCTCAATGGGCTGATTTTGATTATAAACTGTCTGACGGTGAAAGTTTAAATGAAGTTCAGAACAGGAATATTTCCGCTTTAAAGAATGTACTAAAAAAACATAAAGACAGAAACATTGTAATCGGCAGTCACGGAACAGCTTTGAGTACAATTATCAATTATTTTTATAATTCTTTCGGATATGAAGATTTTGAAAAAATCCGTACGGTTATGCCCTGGATTGTTGAATTCACTTTTCAGAATGACAAATGCACTTCAATAAAATATATTGATTTATTTATAAATGCAAAACAGGAGTAAAAATAAATCGTTTTTGTTCAAGAAAACATTTCTGCTTACAGATATAATGGTGTTGTAAAGGTCGATTTTTACACATTATTATTTTCAGGAGATGTTACTATGGAAAATACAGAACTAATTATCAATGCGGTAAATTTCACAAAGAAAAATGCAACCCAAAACGGTATATCTGTTGAAGAAGTTGCGAAGAATGCAGGCTTTTCTATTGATTATTTCAATCGCATTTTTCTTACACATACAGGCTTTACTGTTACTGCATATATAAATTATATCAGATTAAAGCAGGCAACATATCTTCTTCGCACTACAGACAAATCGGTGCTTGATATTGCTCTTGAAATCGGATATGACTCCCATGAGGGTTTTACAAAAGCTTTTAAGAAAAAATATGGTGCTACACCGAGCGAATATCGTTGCAAAAAGAGAAAACACATTATATATCTGGGAGAAATTGCAGATGTGTCTGTTGCCACACGTTTTATTCACAATAATCCTGATTTTCAACTTGTTGATTCCGGCGAAGTAATAGATTTTTTGCTTGAAAAAGATGCAAAACGATACGGCTATTTTTGCACAACAATAAAATATTGTGGTCTTCAAATAGCAGCTTCCGGCGGTAATTATGAAAATGGATTTATCGGAATAGGGGATGATAGAAATAACAACTGCTACCTTGAAATATTAACAGATGATTTTAAACTATTGTCTGATTGGATAAAGCGTTTTCCACAACAAAAAGCATTTTATTCAGATGAAGATGCAGAAATAGTAAAAGAAAATCTGTCTTATTTCGATGTTGCAGAAAATCTGAAAGTAACACCACAAACACTATATTTGGGCGAACCTTTTAACTATTCACTTCCTGATAATATTAGAATCAGATTACTTACACCAAAAGATAAAGTATCAATTCTTAAGTGGGCAAACGGCCAAAAAGACGGATATATAAAACATTTGCTTAATGAACAAGATTATCTTGATGAAAATAATCTTGAATACGGTGTTTTTGAAAATGAAGATTTAATTGCTGTAGCTGGATGCGGAATTGATGAAGTTCATGGAATGAGGTTCAATAACTGCTGTGCAATTCGTTTTGCTGACGGTAAAGAAAGCGATAATTTATATCGTTCAATCTTTAAATTTATAACAAATGATGTATTAACAAAAGGTATTTTGCCGTTCGATGATATCCAGCATGGTGAATATTCAAAAACTCATGGCAACTTCACGTCTACTGAATTAGGTTATGTTATTGTAAACAGGAGATATGACCTTACATAAGTTTTTGTTGCGGTAAATAATAATAAACAGTAAATTATAAAAAGCGTACCGGAGAAATCTACCATTCTCTGATACGCTTTTTTAATAATCATCATATTGCATTTCAAACATCATATTTGTGCTGTTTTCACTCCCCTTAACTGCACAAAACATTTATTTTGTGCAGTTAATCTAATTTCTTTTTAGGGGTGTTTTTTACTGACTTTTATAGACATACCTATCTCCCTCTCTTAAATGAGTGGAAAAATTGAGCCTATATCTTCTACGATGCTGTCTGTCAATTCTATAAGTTCAATATCTTTCTTAAATAAAAACTTTTTGATTTTATCTCCGTCGGATAAATTTTCAGCACAGCCTGTAAGTAACATTTTGTTTTCTGAAATTTTCCCTGTTGCACCGCCGATGAATCCATAATTAAAATTTCGTAGTTTAATGTCACCTTTATTGATTATCAGTACATCAAATCCGAATTCAGCTCCTCTGTAGCCGATAGAAATATCATCAGTGATGAAAGTATCATCTGACACGGGCGCTATCGAACACTTGGTATACCCTTGTTTGACTGTAACTTCAATTAAATCAGATTTTTTTATAAAATCACGTATTTTCTGCGATACGGTCTTCGGATTATAAAAAATGTGTTTTCCTATAACTACACAGTTCAAAAACACGTCATTCGGATAATCTGCCTGTAAATCTTCATCAATGAACTCAGTATTATATCCTAATTTTATAAGTTCAGCACTTATGTCTGTCTGTTCCTTTGAAAGTAAAAATCTTTCTGTACTCAACGGACAGAATGTTAAATCGGCATGATTCTGAATCCCCTGACGAACATTTGTACTTTTTGTTGTAAAAATCGGCTCAATGCACAGTTTTTCTAATTTTCTGTAGATTTCATCGTTATAATCAGCACCGATAATAACTTTATCTACCTGTTTTTTTGGTAAATTCGGATAAATCATTATAAATCAACCAATCGCAACGGCAAAAGCCTGTCTGATATATTTTGCACCGAGGACTTCGATTCCCTCAATCTTGTTTTTGAGATTTCTCAGATTGTATTCGGGAATAATGCACCTTGTGAAACCAAGTCTTGCGGCCTCTCTGATTCTCTGTTCACAGTTGCTGACTGCTCTCAGTTCACCGCCAAGACCGATTTCGCCAAAAGCAATCAGACCGTCATCAACAGGAACCTCTTTCAGTGACGATACGAGTGCCATGGCTACCGACAAATCTGTTGCAGGCTCATCAAGTCTGAGACCGCCGACAACATTGATGTAGCTATCCATGTTTCCGAAGAAATAGCCTCCCCTTTTTTCAAGCACTGCCATAATCATAGCCATTCTGTTATAATCAAAGCCTGTCGCCATTCGTCTCGGATTTCCGAAGCCTGATGGTGTCACAAGTGCCTGAACCTCAGCAAGAATAGGTCTTGAGCCCTCCATAACACAAGCAATGCAACAACCTGATGTGTTTTTAGGTCTGCCTGAAATGAGCATCATCGAGGGGTTTTCAACCTCTTCGAGTCCCCTGTCCATCATCTCGAAAACACCGATTTCATTCGTTGAGCCGTATCTGTTTTTTACAGCTCTCAGAATTCTGTATGACAAGTTTCTGTCGCCCTCAAAATAGAGAACAGCATCAACAATATGTTCAAGAACTTTAGGTCCTGCGATGTTTCCGTCTTTGTTCACATGACCTACAACGAACATCGGAATATCGAGTGCTTTAGTTGTACGCATAAGTAAATTTGTACACTCTCTGACCTGTGAAACGCTACCCGGAGAAGACGAAATTTCATTGATATTCATAGTCTGAATTGAGTCTATAATTACAATTTCAGGCTTTTCCGAACGGATATATTCTGAAATTTTCTCAGCATCGGTTTCGCTCATTATGTAAAGGTTGTCCGTATCTACACCGAGCCTGTCTGCGCGGAGCTTAATCTGTCTTGCCGATTCTTCGCCCGAAACATATAAAATGTTGTGTTCTTCTCCCATATGACGGCAAATTTGCAATAAAATTGTTGATTTACCGATGCCGGGGTCACCACTGAGTAACACAAGCGAACCCTTTACAAGACCACCGCCGAGAACTCTGTCCAGCTCATTCATGCCTGTTTTATATCTGACTTCATCAGCAAAAGATATCTCTTTGATGGGTACAGCTTTTGCTGCGCCTGCAACAGAAACTGTCTTTGAGGTTTTACTTGTTACAGTAGTTCTCACGTCCTCCTGCATTGTGTTCCATTCTCCGCAGCCGGGACATGAACCGTACCATTTGGAGCTTTCATATCCGCAATCGCTGCAAACATATATTACTTTAGATTTTGCCACTTATCGGCACCTCCGAATCAGATTGAAGAATAATAGTCAAGAATTCCGCTGAAAATACAGAATGCAACCTGCTTCTGGTATTCAGAATTTTTAAGATTTTCAAGCTCTTCCGAATTAGAAACAAAACCGCACTCGCAAAGAACAGCAGTTGTTTTTGCATGATAAATCAGAAAAACATCTGTTGTACACTTCTTTATTTCACGTTCATTTTCCTTTTGCAAACGTGACGAAAATGATTCCTGAAGACATCTTGCAAGGTCCACGCTTGATGAAACGTTTGGTGAATAAAAGAGCTGAGCACCTTTATATTGCGGGTCAGAATACGTATTCTGATGAATACTGACGAAAATATATTCTGGATTGTTTTCCATAATTTCAAACCTGTTATGTATGTCACTCGCCTTTTTAGCTCTTATCGTAGTTGCCGAGTCATCGTGAATCGAAATATCTGAATCACGTATCATTATTGTTTCTGCCCCGGACATTTTCAGCATCTCATTAAGAATCTGAGCAATTTTCAGATTCAGGTCTTTTTCAAGCGTTCCGTCCCCTGCTACTGCACCGCCGTCAACACCGCCATGTCCTGCATCTATGATAACTTTGATTTTTTCTGTGTTATCAGGCGCTGATGATGTTTGTATGTACTTTGAACTCTCAGAAATCTGCAATACACCAAGTACGAAAAAAAGTGCAAGAACAATTGAAACTGAATACATAATTTTCTTTTTACTTATCATGGCACACACCTCATAAAATTTTATGCGGTGTTATGAAAAATATGTAATTTATCCGTTTTCAGCCTTTCTCCTTGCAAGGTAATCCTGCAGAATTGTAACAGCGGCTACTGCATCAATAACCTGTCTTGTTTTTCTGCCGTGAAAATCTACCTCGTTCAGTGCTCTGTACGCAGAAACTGTTGTGAGCCTTTCATCCCACATGTCTACTCCAAGCCCCGTAGCTTCCCGTAATTCCGCAGCAAGCTCTGTGCATTTTTCACACCTTTCGCCACAGGTTCCGTCCATGTTTTTCGGAAGTCCGACTACCAACATTTCAGGTTTTCTTTCCTCAATTATTTCAACTAATTTTTTAATAAGATTAGGTCTGTACCGCTCAGTAATTACCGTTACGGGACTTGCTAAAATTTCCTTTTTATCACAGATGGCGACACCTGTTCTGGTATCGCCATAGTCAATTGACATTATAATCATATAATCACCCCAGAATATCCGAAGGTTGTGTAACAAGATCAACAGAGCTTTCAGTGGGAGAGTCAATAACTACTGACTCATCTGTTCCGCCGATGACAGGAAGTGTTGTTGTTTCAACTGTTTCACCTTCTGCCGTTTCGCCCTCGCCGGATGAACTGCTGCTTGTACCTGACCAGCCGCCGTTTCCGCCGATGACACCGTTTTTGCCGGAGTGGTCACCCGTGCAAACTGTTGTATAACTGCTTGTGAAGTACCCTTTAGCTGTTGAGTAGCACGAGCTTCCTGCGAGTTGACCTGAGTATGTGCAATATTTAACTTCTTCAGCATTACTGTCCGGATACTCAAAGTCTTTTACCTCAAGGTCTTCATGTATCTCATTATATACATATTTGAAAATCTGAGCCGCAGGGTTGCTTGCAGATGAACTGATTGCCCTGTTTATGTCATATCCGTACCAGACTGCAGAAACATAGTAAGGAGTACCTGCTGCAAACCAACGGTCATAGTTGTTAGTTGTGGTACCTGTTTTCGCAAAAGTCTGGAAACCGTCCACGCCGTAACCGCTACCTGTACCCTCGGTAATAACAGTCTGAAGCATCCTGTTCATGACCTCAGCAGTATCAGCAGAAATCACCTGTTCACCTTCGGGATTTGTGTTATCAAAGTAAACGATCGAACCGTCACTGTTGGTAACCTTGAAATATGGATAAGGCTTGTAATACTTACCGCCGCTGCCGTAAATTGCAAATGCCGCCGTCATTTCAAGAGAAGTCAGACCTTTGTTCATACCGCCTACGCAAAGGGGTGAATAGTCAGCATCGTCCACTCCATCAACCATTGTTGTGAAATGCAGCTTGTCTTTCATAAACTCGTAAGCTTTGGAAAGAGAAACGTATTCAAGGATTCTGTAAGGCACTGTATTAAGCGATTTTTTCAAAGCATATTGAGTGGTAACATAAGAGCCTGAACCTGTTGAACCGCCATAGTTTGTAGGCCAGAGCTTACCCTCACGCTTCGTACCGGAATAGTCAAGAATACGCGTGCCCCATGTAATCTGATTGGAATCAATAGCGTAGGTGTAAACGCTTAAAGGCTTGATTGCCGAACCGGGCTGTCTGGGTGACTGCTCAGCTCTGTTAAGAGAACGGTCTTCCGTTTTCTTGTCAGCACCGCCGATAATTGCAACTACCCTGCCCTTATAATCCATAATAGTCATGGCACTTTGCACTTTTTCTCCGCCTGTGTTGTAAATAGACGGGAAACCTTCTCTGTTTTCATAAATAGTTTCAAGAGTGTCCTGAATTTCAGTGTTTTCGGCAGAATAGATTCTCAGACCGCCGTAATAAACCTTTTTCCATGCCTGTATATATGACAAATCATAATCTGTCTGGAAATCCTCAATAAGCTGATTGATAATATAGTCAACATAATAGCTCTGAATTTCATCAGTTTCTTCTTGCTCGTTTGTATCCTCGATCTGACTTACAAAATTAGGGTCATCAGAAAGCACAAGCTCATAATTAACAGCTTCATTATATTCATCTTCCGTAATATACCCTTCGGAAAGCATCAGACCAAGACAATGCTCTCGCCTTTCGGCATTGTTCTCAGGATTAATAAGCGGGTCGTAGGTTGTCGGTTCTTTTGTTATACATGCAAGTGTCGCACACTCCGCCAGATTGAGATCCTCAACCTCTTTGCCGAAATATACCTCGGCTGCCGTCTTTATTCCGTAGCATCCCTGACTGAGATATAGAGTATTAAGATATGTCTCAAGGATTTCATCTTTTTCATAATTCTTTTCAAGATTCAGTGCCGTGAGAATTTCTTTGAACTTACGTACATATGTTACGTCTTTTTCATCTGTTAAATTCTTAATCAACTGCTGCGTAATGGTCGAGCCGCCCTGACCTGAGTTACTGGGTTTAATCATAACACCGATAGTTCTTATCCAGTCAACACCGTTATGCTTTTCAAAACGCTTGTCCTCCAGCGCAATAATCGCATTCTTCATGTTTTCGGGAATATCCTCAAAATTTACCCATATTCTGTTTGTTTCACCATGAAGTCTTGTGTACTCAGTGTAGTCGGAGCTCTCAGTTTCTTTCCTGTAAATAATTGACGTCTGTACCTGGTCAGCCTTATATTTATCAAGGTCAAAAGGTTCTCCGTTGACGTAAGACACTGACTTAATGAGAACATAGCCGCCTACAACCAGAACACACAGAAGAAACACAAGCAAAAAGCTTTTTAATATAATTCCTCCCGTTGAAGCAGAAGACGGTGATTTTTTACGTTTTTTTCCTGCTGATGCCATTATATAATCTCCTCCTGACATAAGAAAAGATAATTAGTTAAAATTACAGATATATGTATTATATCACATAATTGTCAATTTGTTTAGTGTTTTTTAAAAAAATAACAAAATTGTAACATATTTACATTTTTTTGAATAAAACTACCCCTTAAGTCAAGGATAAATAAAGAAATAAAATAAAAGAAAGGCAAAAATATGAAATACAAGTTTGTTGCAATTTTTATGTTTACAGCAGTTTTTTCAATAACCTATCTCTCAATTGACCTTGTAAACAACAACATTTTTGAGTCTCTTGAAGAAAATACATCTGTTTCAGAGAACAATATCGAAAACGAATACAGATATCGTGTCTCAGTCTTCAACGGAAAACTCGCTGTATTTGACAGAGATTCAAAACTACCCTATAAAGTTTACGACACTTATATCAGCTCGCTGCCTGAAGAAGACAGAAAAATTATTGAGGAAGGAATCTTTACAAACTCATCATCAGAGCTCATGAAAATAATTGAAGACTATACAAGCTGATAAATTTATTGACAAACCTCTGAAAAAATATATAATTAAGATGTATATTTATTTTATGAGGTGAACTCCATGGTTACAAGAAAATTATATAAAAAGACCAATAGCGAAATTTCCCTTTTAGGCTTCGGCTGCATGAGATTTCCGGTGCTTGATTCAGATGACAGCAAAATTGATTATGATGCATCTCTTGAAATGATTGATTATGCTTATAAAAACGGAGTAAATTATTTTGATACTGCTTACGGTTACCACGGCGGTGAAAGCGAAAAGTTTGTGGGTGTCGCCCTCAAGAGATATCCACGGAATTCCTTTTATCTTGCATCAAAAATGCCACCTTGGTTTGTGAAGGAAAAAGCAGATCTTGAAAGAATTTTCAACGAGCAGCTTGAAAGATGTCAGGTTGAATATTTTGATTTTTATCTTGAGCACAGCCTTAATGACGAAAATTACGACAAACTCGAAAGCTTTGATACGTATGATTTTCTTACGGAAAAGAAAAAAGAAGGAAAAATCAGAAACCTCGGCTTCTCCTTCCACGGCTCATTAGAATGTCTTGAAAGAATCACATCTGACCACGAATGGGATTTTGTGCAGCTTCAGTATAACTATCTCGATGCCGTAAATGCCGATACCCTTAAGGAATATGAAATTATAAAAAAATACGATCTTCCCCTTATTGTTATGGAGCCTGTAAGGGGCGGTGCTCTTGCTAATCTCTGCGATGAGGCTAACGCTCTTCTTAAGGAAGCAAGACCTGATAAAAGCATTGCATCGTGGGCAATCAGATATGCAGCAAGCAACGACAGTATTCTTACTGTTCTCAGCGGTATGTCTGACGAAAATCAAGTCAGAGATAATATCGAAACGATGACGGATTTTGAAAAAATCTCAGACGATGAGCAGAAAGCACTTGATAAGGCTGTGGGAATTTTCAAAGAATATTTTACTGTTCCCTGCACTAAATGCAGATATTGTACAAAAGATTGCCCTCAGAGCATTGATATTCCCGAATTGCTTGCTCTCTGGGGCAGATACAGACTTGAAAAACGCGACTCAGACTACATTGAAAGATATCACAGAGTACCCGAAGAAGCGCGAAGTGCAAACTGCATTGGTTGCCACCTTTGTGAAAGCTTTTGTCCGCAGGGAATTAAGATTGTTGATATCATGGATAATTTGAAAGCACTGAACACAAAACTCGGTGTAAAAGATTAATTTGAGGTTTTAACTATGACGCATACTCTCGGAAATGCAAGAACAATCTGGCTTGACAGTTCAAAGCATACTGACTCATGGCATGGCTATGAATCAATATTTATGATGCACGGTGACTATTGTCTGCGTGTTGCGGATTTCAAAAAAATAATCAATATAAGTAAAGATGTTAAGGAAGCGTACATAACGATTTTCGGTGACTGCAAATACAGACTCTCTGTAAACTCTCAGGTTATCGGTATGGGTCCTGTATGTGCAGGCGGCGATTTCAGTAATCATCACTCTTTGCCCAAAAGTTATTACACAACTTTTCCCATAAACCTGATCATAGGCGAAAATGAAATCATTGCTGAAGTGCAGACTCTCCCTGAAGTTATGACAGACACATCAAAGGGTAAACCTTGCTTAATAGCAAACATCGAAATAATCTATACTGATTTGACAGAAGAAAGTATTATCACTGACGAAACATGGCTTTGCAGATATACAGAAAAATACAGAACAGCACAGCATTATACATGCAAATACGATGACACACCATGGGAAAATGCTTCAATTACAGAAAACATCTGGGATCTGCATCCATCTCCAATTAAACCGCTTAAGGAAGAATATATTACTCCTGTGAAAATTGTAGTACCCGATGAATTCAGAGAAAGAGTTTGTGTAAAGGATAATTCCTTTACAGTAAAATACGGCTCCCCTGTTACGGTTGATTGTGTTTTTGATAAAATATATGCAGCATATCCAACTGTAAAGTTTTCTTCTTGTCATAATGTTAGCGCCGATATTGATTGTCAGGAGTTTCTCGGACAGATATGCCACAATTCAAAAACACGAATTCGCATACAAGAGATCTATGACCTTGATTTCAGAGGCATGAGACTGCAAAGCATCGGTGTTATCAGAATAGGAATAGTTTTCACTAAAAAACAGGATGCAGTAATAGAAAACGTAGGGCTTGTTTCAACTCATTACAGCGAGCCTGATAACGGTACTTTTGTCACAAGTGATAATGATTTGAACAAGGTTTTTGACCTCTGTAAACACACTCTCGGAATCTGCAGACAATCCCTGCATCTTGACAGTCCGTATCATCAGGAAAATCTTGCATGTACCGGAGATTACTACATTGAAAGCCTTATGGCGTATTTCTGTTTTGGTGACACAAAGCTTACTCGTTTTGATATAGTAAGAACTATAGATTTTCTCGAAATGAATGACTATTATATGTTTCATACAACATACAGCCTTATTCTTGTCAGAATGATTTATGATTATTACATGTTCAGCGGTGATAGGTCTATTCTTGAGTATTCTGTAAAAACTCTGCACGGACTCATGGAACGATTTGATTCTTACACAGCAGACGACGGCATTGTTACAAATCCGCCTAACTATATGTTTGTTGACCATGTAGTATATGACGGATATTCAATGCATCATCCGCCGAGAGCACTGGGCGAAACAGTTCTGAACGCTTTTTATTATGATGCACTTTGCAATATCCAAAAGATATGTTCTGTTTTGAATGACGAGAAAATTTCTGTCTATAATACCCGTGCCGAAATACTTAAGGCCGCTTTTAACAAAACCTTCTACGACAAAGAAAACGGCTTGTATTTTGACGGCAGAAATTTCGATGACGAAGAAATCCAATGGCGCCCTTGTGAAAAAATCAAGCGTTATTACAGTGTTCATTCAAACACCCTTGCAGTTCTTTACGGTCTGTGCGAAAAATCAGAGTCAGAAAAAATTCTGAGAAAAGTTATTAATGATAAGACACTTATACAGGCAAATCCGTATTTTTATCACTTTATTCTTGATGCCGTATATGACACGGGACTTTTCGATGAATTCGGTATAGAAATTCTCAGAAAATGGACAGACCTTGTAAAAGAATGTGACAAAGGTCTGAAAGAGGTCTGGGATGGTTTTGATTGCGATTACAGTCACGCTTGGGGCGGAACACCTGCATATCAGATGCCTGCAAGATTTTCAGGTATTCGTATTTTAGAGCCGGGCATGAAGAAAATCAGTCTTAAGCCCTCGTCATTCGGACTTGATTTTGCGGAGATTTCTATACCCTCCCCATACGGAAAAATCAATTTAAAAGTACAGAAAGACGGAAAAACTCAGATTTCTGTCCCCGAAAAAATTACAGTTGTGTAACAATCGACATTATATCGTAAAAATTCCTTTTTTCTTCTTGACTACTTTAAAATATCATTGTATAATCTTAGTGTATTTACTTATACTTTTAAGTGAGGTTATGTATCTATGGCTAATAGAAATGACTACAATTATTATAAAAACGAATATGGGAAGTACAAGGCAAACTATTATTCACCCGGTAGCGAGGAATATAAAAAAAGGCAGAGCGGTTCAAGAAAACAGAAGGCTGCAAGATTCTTTCGTGCTTTTATTGTTTTTATTGTAATCGCAGCAGTTGTAGTAGGTCTTATTTTCGGTATTATTAAGCTTTCCGGCATAATTCATGACAGAATCAATACCAACGAAGAAACGACAACAAGCTCAACTGAAACCACAACTGAGAAAACAACCGAGAAAACTGATTCCAAATACAAAAAAGGTACTGAATGTGTTGTAAAAACAGAAGAAGGTACCGGTGTAAATCTCAGAAACAAGCCAACTTATGACGTTGCCGGCTATCAGCTTATCGCAGACGGTGAAAAAGTTGTTATCGCAGAAATCAGTGAAGATGGTGAATGGTGCAAAACTTCGAACTTTGATAAGAACGGTTGGCTTAACATCAAATATCTTCAGATAGTTGAAAAAGAAGAAAGCACAACAAAAAAGACTGAAGAAACAACAACAGAAAAAGTGACTGAAAAAGAAACAACTACAAAGAAGCCTGAGAGTACAACTGAGAGTAAAACAGTTACTGACGGAAGCATCACATCCTATGCAGATGCAGTTGAAGCTTTCAAGGGTAAAGAAAGCGGAACTGTTATGAACTGTAAGATTTCAGGCAGCAGTAATGTCTTTGCAACCTCACGTCCTGACTCTTCGTCTGTAAAAATTCTTCTTCTTGTTCCCGGTGAACAGATACAGGTTGTTGCAGTTGAAGGCGACTACAGTAAAATCGTCAAGAAAGGTTACGAGAGCTCGATTACATGGGTTCCCAACGATTGTCTCACTTTTGTAAGCTGGGGTTAATTTAAAAGTTTTAACAAGGTGCCTTTCTAAGGCACTTTGTTTTTAGCATTAATTAAGGAAAGGAAATTTTTATGAGAGAAAAATTCTACATCACTACGGCTATAGCCTACACTTCAAGAAAACCGCATATCGGTAACAGTTATGAAATCGTTCTCACAGATGCTCTTGCGCGTTATAAGCGAATGCAGGGTTACGATGTATTTTTTCTCACCGGTACTGATGAACACGGTCAGAAGATTGAAGAATATGCAAAAGCTGCTAATGTTACTCCAAAGGAATATGTAGATAAAGTTGCAGGAGAAATCAAAGGCATCTGCGACTTACTTAATACAACATATGATCACTTTATCAGAACAACTGATGAATACCACGAAAAAACAGTTCAGAAAATTTTCAAAAAACTTTATGAGCAGGGTGATATATATAAGAGCGAATACGAAGGTCTTTACTGTACTCCCTGCGAATCTTTCTGGACAGAATCTCAACTCGTTGACGGCAAATGTCCCGATTGCGGCAGAGAAGTAACAAAAGCAAAAGAGGAAGCATATTTCCTTCGCCTTTCTAAATATCAGAAGCAGCTTGAAGAATATATTGAAGAAAACGACAACTTCATCTTCCCTGAAAGCAGAAAAAAGGAAATGCTCAATAACTTCATTAAGCCCGGTCTTCAGGACCTCTGCGTTTCAAGAACTTCATTCAAATGGGGCATTCCTGTAAGCTTTGATGAAAAGCATGTTATTTATGTTTGGATTGATGCACTTTCAAATTATATTACTGCACTCGGATATGATCCTGACGGCAGCAGTGAACATTACAAAAAATACTGGCCTGCTGATGTGCATATTATAGGTAAAGATATTGTACGTTTCCATACAATTTATTGGCCGATTATGCTTATGGCTCTCGGTGAGCCGTTGCCGAAACAGGTGTTTGGCCATCCATGGCTTCTTTTCGGCACTGACAAAATGTCAAAAAGCCGCGGTAATGTAATTTACGCTGATGACCTTGTGTCACTCCTCGGCGTTGATGCTGTAAGATACTATCTTCTTTCAGAAATGCCTTACACATCTGACGGTTCAATCACATATGAAACTATTATTGAAAGATATAATTCTGACCTTGCAAATACACTCGGAAATCTCGTTAACAGAACCATTGCAATGACTAACAAATATTTCGACGGAGTAATTACAAATCCCGAAGTAAAAGAAGATGTTGATGAAGAGCTGATTTCACTTGCTCTTTCTACAGTAACAAAGGTTGACGAGCTTATTTCTCAGTACAGAGTAAGCGACGCTCTTGATGCAATCATTTCACTTGCAAAGAGAAGCAATAAATACATTGACGAAACAATGCCATGGGCACTTGCTAAAGACGAAGAGAAAAAAGCAAGACTTGCAACCGTTCTTTACAATCTTCTTGAAAGTATAAGATTTACTGCAATTCTTCTTTCTCCCTTTATGCCTGAAACTTCTGAAAAGATTTTTGCACAGCTCAATACCTCAGTAAAAGATTATGACAGTCTTCAAGCTTTCGGAAATCTTGAAAAAGACAATAAGGTTACTGTACCTACTCCCCTCTTTAACAGAATTGATGCTGAAAAAATGCTTGCTGAAATTGAAGAGAAAAACAAAGCAGCTCAGGAAGAAGAGAAGCTTGTGCTTGACGGTATTGCAAAAATCGGAATTGACGATTTTGCAAAAGTAGATCTCAGAGTAGCTAAAATTACAGCATGCGAGCCTGTCAAAAAAGCCAAGAAACTTCTTAAACTGACTCTTGATGACGGCACTGCAAATCCCAGAACGGTTGCTTCGGGAATAGCACCATGGTACAAGCCGGACGAACTTATAGGACACAATGTAATTGTTGTTTCAAATCTTAAGCCTGCAACTCTTTGCGGTGTTGAGAGTCAGGGCATGATTCTTGCTGCAGATTGCGATGAGGATGATGTTAAAGTGATATTCGTTGACAACATGCCTGTAGGTGCAAAAATCAGATAAATTTAAGGTGAGCAAAATGGGAAAAATATTTGATTCTCATGCTCATTATGATGATGAAAAATTTGAAACAGACCGTCGGGAGGTTCTTGACGGTCTGTTTTCGGATAAAGTGTGCGGTATCATTAACTGCGGATGTGATTTGAAATCATCTTTAATGAGCATAAAACTTGCAAATAAATATGAAGGAATTTATGCAGCAGTAGGTGTACATCCGCACGAGGCAGAAGATGTAAGCGAAGAAGAATTTCTGAAAATCATGAAACTTCTTGATGAAAGCAAAGTGGTCGCAATCGGTGAAATCGGTCTTGACTTTCATTATGATTTTTCACCGAGAGATAAACAAATTGAAATGTTTGAAAGACAGGTAAAGCTTTCTAAAGAACTTGACATTCCAATAATTGTTCATGACAGAGAAGCGCACGAAGAAACATATAAAATTCTTCGAAAATACCGTCCGAAAGGCGTTGTTCACTGTTTTTCAGGCAGCGTTGAGCTCGCTAAAGAAACAATAAAAATGGGCATGTATATCGGCCTTGGCGGTGCTGTAACATTCAAAAATGCAGTAAAACCTGTAGAAGTCGCCTCTTACACACCGATGGATAGAATCCTGCTCGAAACCGATGCACCATATATGGCACCTGTTCCTATGCGCGGAAAAAGATGCACATCCGACATGATCGAGCATACTGCGTTAAGGATTGCGGAAATTAAGGGACTCGACTATGAAACCGTTGTCGATACTGCTTACAAAAACACAAAGGAATTATTTGGTATTTAGGAGTAAAATATGAAAAGAGAAGATTTTGCAGCTCTCCCATCCCTCCTGAGAAGCTTTCTTACGTATCTGGAAGTTGTCCGCAACAAATCCTCACTGACAGTTCTTGAGTACGCATCAGACCTGAGAACTTTTCTCAGGTACATGAAAATAACACATAATTTAGTGCCTAAGACCGTAAAATTTGAAGAAATAGATATTTCTGATATTGATGCAAGATTTCTTGATGAAATAACACTGAACGATGGCTATGAGTTTCTTCTTTACTGCAAAAATGAAAGAAATAACGATTCTACCGCGAGAGCCAGAAAGGTAACATCACTTAAATCTTTTTTTAAATACCTTGATTCGCGTGAAAATGCAATAAAAGAGAATCCTTTCAGGGAATTGGAAGCACCAAAATTAAAAAAGACACTGCCGAAATATTTATCGCTTGAACAAAGCAGGATTCTTCTCAACTGCGTTTACAATGATTCAAACCCGAATAAAGAACGTGATTTTTGCATACTCACCTTGTTTCTGAATTGCGGTCTCAGACTCGCAGAGCTCGTTGGCTTAAATCTTCGTCACATACATGATGACAATTCGATGACTGTTACAGGTAAAGGTAATAAGGAGCGGATTGTTTACCTTAATGCTGCATGTATCGCCGCTCTTAATAACTATTTAAAAGTCCGTCCAGTTGATGGTGTAAAAGATAAAGAAGCACTTTTTATCAGCAGAAACAAACAAAGAATCAGCAGAAGAACAGTTCAGAACATCGTCGAAAACGCACTGCAGAAATCAGGTCTTGCAGACCTTGGCTTTTCAACGCATAAGCTAAGACACACGGCTGCTACGCTTATGTATCAGTACGGTGACGTTGATGTTTTATTGCTTAAAGAAATTTTGGGGCATGAAAACTTATCTACAACACAGATTTATACTCATGTAGCAGATGACCAGTTAAGAAATGCAGTAAATCTGAATCCGTTAAACAATACAGTTGATGAGGATTAAAAGTTAAAAAGCTTTGTAATATAAACTGTCATTACTGCAGTAATCAGAGAAAGTATTGTACTGATTGAAATTGTTATTATGAACTTCAGTAAGTATTGATTAAATTCTGTCCCTTCATTGCTGTTCTGACGCCTTTCATTCAGTATCTTCAGAAGCGAAATTGACATTTTAAAGCTGTCTTGTCCTGTTTTCAACAATATAAGACAAGCAATTATTTGAACCGGATAGACTACCAGCATGCAATAGCCGAAACCCTTAAGCGCAAATGATGTGTACAAATACGAGCTGAGCGCACCTATGCTAAGACCTTTGATTAAAACGGAAATCAGCGGCACGGGAAAACCGACGGCACATAAACCGAAAATAAAGTTTATAAATAAAATTCCGGCATTAATTATTGCGTTTTGCAAAAAGCATCTCAGAAAGGTTTGTCCGTCAAGAGAATCTATGTATGATTGAAATATATCACCAATTGAATTATATATTTTTTCGTTTCCGTTAACAATAAAATTTCCGAGAAGCAAGCCGGTAAACAGCAACAAAAACAGAAAAAGCATCAGTACATGTTTTCTTGCTTCAAAAATAAAACCGCTTACATGTCCGTTTCTTTTTCGATTCGTCTTTATAATTTTAACATCCATAAAAAAACCTCCTTGAATTTTAACTTCTCAAGTTAAATATATTCAAGGAGGAAATTTTTATGATTAAATTTTATTTAGTGCCGAAAATTCTGTCTCCTGCATCCCCAAGACCGGGTACAATATAACCGTGGTCATTGAGCTTTTCATCAAGTGAAGCAAGATAAACCTGCACATCAGGATGAGCTTTGCAAAGAGCATCAAGTCCTTCAGGTGCACCTATTATACCCATGAACTTAATTGATTTAGGACCTCTCTTTTTTATCTGAGAGATAGCATCAATTGCACTTCCGCCTGTCGCCAGCATGGGGTCAAGGACGATTACTTCACGTTCATGAATGTCGGCGGGAAGTTTACAGTAATATTCAACAGGCTTCAATGTTTCAGGATCTCTGTAAAGTCCGATATGTCCTACTCTTGCTGAGGGAACAAGCGATAAAACACCGTCAACCATGCCAAGTCCTGCCCTGAGAATAGGCACAAATGCAAGCTTTTTGCCTGCCAGTACATTCTTTGTAGTTTTGCAAATAGGAGTTTCAATCTCAATTTCTTTGAGAGAAAGGTCTCTTGTTGCCTCATAGCACATAAGCATGGCAATTTCGCTTACCAACGCTCTGAATTCATTTGAAGCAGTTGAAGTTTTGCGCATAAGAGTAAGCTTATGCTGAATAAGCGGATGGTTAGTAATTGTAACTTTTTCGTTCATAATAAATTACCTCCGTACAGATTAGTTTTCGTTCTCAATTGCTGTAATTTTATCAACTCTTAAAGCATGTCTGCCACCCTCAAAACCTGTTGAAAGGAAAATATCAACAAGCTCACATGCAAGTCCGGGGCCAACAACCCTGCCTCCGAGGCAAAGGACATTCGCATCATTGTGCAGACGTGTAAATTTCGCTGAAAATTCATCAGAGCATACTGCTGCACGAATACCTTTGTGTTTGTTAGCGGCAATTGAAATTCCGATGCCTGTACCGCATACAAGGATACCGTTTTCGCATTCACCGCCCAGAATACTCTGACATACAAGTTTTGCAATATCAGGATAGTCAACACTGTTTCCGTCGTATGTACCGAAATCCTTAAACTCAACACCATTTTCAGTAAGGTGAGCAATAATTTCTTTTTTTAAATCGTAACCGCCATGGTCACAGCCGATTGCCAACATTTTTATATTCCTCCAATTTAATTTATTTCAGATTTTGTTTTTTCGCAAGCTCTCGTTGTGCCTGCGGAAGTCGTATATAATTTACTGAGATTTCTTCTGCATTTTTTCCTGAATAATTCATTGAACAAACTGCAACGGAAGAAGCTCTTTGTTTGCGGAGATTTACAGGCGATAAATATAAAAAATTGATATCATCTTTGAGTTTATTATAGCATATTTCAGCTCCGTCGCCAACAAGTATTACAGATTTACCAATATTTTTAATTTTCTCACCAAGCTCATCTATTGAGATTGCAACATCTTCCGACAAGCGTTTCACTTTACAACCATCAAAATTTTCAAAAAATGCTGTATAGACCTGATTACATCTTGCATCCATTGCTGAGCATATAATTCCGTCAAAAACAGGAATATTATAGGCCATACTCTCTAAAGTTGAAACCTCAACACAAGGAATATTGTTCGTAAAGGCTACTCCCTTTACAGTGGCAATACCGATTCTGACTCCCGTAAATGATCCGGGACCGTTAGCAACGGCAATACTGTCAATATCATCTGACGTAACATTTGCATTCTTCATACAGCTTTCTATCATCGGCAAAAGTGTCTGGCTGTGTGTCAATCCTGTATCTGAAAAAACCTCACTTACAAGCTTACCGTCCTTAATAATAGCTGCGCTTGCTGCAGTTGCAGAGCTTTCCACACCTAAAACTGTCATTTATGTATATGCCTCCCCTGACTCGAAAACTGTTATAATTCGGTCATCATCGTTTTCGCCTTTTTCAAACTGAATTCTTATATACCCCTCAGGCAGTACGTTTTCGATATTTTCACTCCACTCAACTGCGAGAATACCGCCCATATCGAGATAATCGAAAAAACCCGTTGAATACAGGTCGTCCCACGTACTGATTCTGTACATATCAAAATGGTAAAAATGAGGATTTCCGCCGTAATCATGGACAATTGCAAAAGTCGGACTGCTGATTTCAGAATCGTTTCCGAGACCTTTCGCCAATCCTCTTACAAAAGCAGTTTTACCCATTCCAAGGGTACCAAACATTGCGAGAACCTCATCTCCCTTTAAAGAAGAAGCAAGCTCTGAAGCAATTTTTTCTGTATCTGACGGGCTATGTGAAATGTATTTTTTCATTAATTTACCTCAAAAAAACTGTTTTTTATTATTATACCACTTTTCGAAAAAATGTAAATAACAAATGATAAAAAATAAGCCGTTTATATCGGCTTCCCAACATAATACGGCTATTACAGACCGACGCAAACGCTCTTTGTCGCTCTGTAACTGTATTATATGTGCATCTGAACGAAATAAACAGGTAAATATAGTAAAAATATTAATAAAAGACTTGCTTTTTTCGATTGACTGTGATAAAATATAACGAAATAATAATCGGAGGTAATATAATATGATGACAGGATATGAAATTGCATTGGCAGTTGGACTGATTCTTTTGTCTTTGTTCCTTATAGTTGTAGTTCTTCTTCAGGAAAGCAAATCAGCAGGTCTCTCAGGTGCAATTGCCGGCGGTGCTGATACTTTCTTCGGAAAACATAAAGGTCGCACAGTGGAAGCTAAACTTGCAAAGGCAACAAAAGTTGTTGCAGTTCTCTTCTTTGTACTTACTCTTGTTTCTTGCTTCCTTATTGCATTCTTCAGAGGCTAATTTAAAAAAATTCGGCTCACCGAAAGGTGAGCCTGTTTTTTTATAAACTTTTTTAAATCACTTGCATTACTATGTCAATAAAGGTATAATATTAGAGAATAAATTACAAGAGGTGCTTTCTTTGGAAAGTTTACGAAAAAATTTAGTTAAATTTATTAAAGGCACAGATTGGCTAATGATGCTTTTGTGTCTCATAGCCTCCTCCGCAGGTGCACTGCTTGTTCACAGTGCTACATTGTACACACTGACTGAGGATCAGGTTATTTCCCGTGACACACGCACAATGCTTCTCGCTGTTGCTTTGGGAATAGTTGTTGCTATTATTATTTCGCTGATTGACTACGAATTGATAATTAAAATCTGGCCTGTTATTGCTGCAGTTGCCCTGCTATTGATGGTTTCATTGTTTTTCTTTGGTGTAGGTCCTGATGCACGAAGCGACGCAAAAACCTGGCTCAAAATTACAAGTTCATTTTATTTTCAGCCTTCTGAGCTTGTAAAAATTGCATTTGTTGTTACATTTTCCGTACACCTTGAGCTGATTTCAGACAAGATAGACAAGGTTGTAAACATACTTTTGCTCACTGCCCATGCGATGATTTATGCAGGACTTGTAGCTCTTACAGGTGACATCGGTTCTGCTCTCGTGTTTATATTCATCTTCGTCGGCTTGATGTTTGTCGCAAATGTCAAACTCAGATACTTTGCCATCGGTCTGCTCGGTGTTATTGCCATGATACCTGTAGTCTGGACAAAGGTTTTCTCGGAAATTCAGAAAGAAAGATTTCTCGCCCTGATTTTTCCTGAATCCTACGGCGATGTTATCTATCAGCAGGACAACTGTATAAAAGCTATCGGCTCAGGCGGATTGTTTGGCAAAGGTCTTTTCAACGGTACTTTTACACAGAACGGAATCGTTCCTGAAAGTAAAAACGATATGATTCTTTCAGTTATCGGTGAAGAACTGGGTTTTGTAGGTTGTCTTGGTTTGCTTATACTTTTTTCTGTTATAGTTATAAAAATCATCAACAACGGAAGACGTGCTAAGGATAACACAGGCACTCTTATGTGCTACGGCATTGCTTTTATGATTTTGTCTCAGATTGTAATTAATATCGGAATGTGCCTTCAGCTTTTGCCTGTTATCGGTATTACACTGCCATTCATGAGCGCCGGTGGTTCATCTACTCTTTCAATATACGTTGCAATAGGTCTTATAATGAGTGTATACAGACAAAACATTGAAACCGAGCCTGAGAACTTCATCGTCTCCGGAGTTGTAACACCTTATTCAAACTATAAAACAAAATAAAATTTCACCCCTGAGTTTTGTCGAAAACTCAGGGGTGATTTTATCATTTCATGTTATCAAAATAATCTCCGAGTATTTTAACATAAGACATGCAATCAAGTCGTTTATCATCTTTGCAATTTGCATGAATTTCAGTTATCTGTTCGTTAGTAACCTTGCAGGATTCAGCAAAAGCTTTTTCAAAAGACTCATATGTAGCATCTTCTGAAATATAGCCGTTAACACCGTTAACAATATAATCCTTAAGGTCACTTGTGGGTGTCGTCACAGACGGCACGCCCATTGCAAGACATTCAGAAAATTTAGTCGGGAAGCCTGCTAATGTTGGCTGAGAAATCAAACGGGCAAACACTGAAAAATCTGCTCTTGCAATTGCTTCAAGACAGGTCTTATTGTCACAGAAACCGTGAAAAGTGATTTTTTCATCTTTTGCTGCTGATTCGTTTGCAGGAAACTGTTCGATGAAATCCTCAAGAGAAATACCGAATATGTCAAACCTTGCGTGGGAAGGGGCATATTTTGCAAAGGCCTTGACACACCAGTCAACTCTGTCCTTACTACCCTTATAGCCGGGATTACCTGAATATACGTATCTGAGAACTCCATCATTTTTATATTCGGGTAAATTCTGAAATCTTTTATCAGTAGAAACTGTCAGCGAGGGAACGATAATACAGTTGCATCCGTGTTTCTTAGTGTAATAATCATATAAGAAAGAACTGATCGTAATTACATTTTTGATTTTTGGTTTCAGTATTTTCACATAAACCTCTTCATCAAGCTTTTTATATGTTCTTCTGATAATATTACCTGTAAATTTATCAAACCAGTCCTCGGTATCAGAAACCATGTGAATTCCATGTTTTTTAGCAAAGCGCATAAGACCATAGAAATTTGTAGAGCCTATACTGCAACAGACAATTGAATGTATACCCTCTTCAAGATAATCAGATATAAGGTCTGTCAATTTTTTATATGTTACAGCATCCCTCACCCAGTCTGAGTTTGAAATTGGATAAGGAACATTATAACAGTCAAAACCATTGACCTTGAAGTGTGTTTCTTTGATGTTCTTAGATGTATTTTTGTCCTTGCTGTAACCGATAAGAATTGGACGGTATCCGGCTTCTCTGAGTGCAATACAGTTTGCAAGAACTCTGTGTGCAAGGGCATTTATATCAGGCAATTCAATATGTGCAATGTAAAAAATTATCTTCCCGTTTTCTTTATTGTGTTTTTTCATCTCAATACCTCATATAACCGAAATTTTACTCTTATATTTTATCATGGCAGACCTGAAAGGTCAATCGACACAGTGCTATAATTTTTTAAGCTTAGCATATGTTGCCATAATTTTCTTGGTGCTTGCCTTTTCAAAAGCAATTTCAAGAAAATAATCGCCACCCACAGGTTGAACGGAAAGAATCACACCTTTACCGAAAGCATTGTGCATAACAGCATCTCCGACTTTGTACGTTTCCTTGCCGGAAGAAGCCGATTTTACAGGTGCAGTTTCTGTTTTAGACTGATAGTGCTTCGGAATTGTGTAAGATTTTTCTGTTCTTGTTTCCTGAGGTCGGAACATGATTTTCTGTGCAGTTGTAATACTGGTTTTTGAAACATTATCTATAAGCTCTGCAGGAATTTCGTCTACAAAGCGTGAAGGTCTGTTATGTGAAGTTGAGCCGAAAAGAAGTCTCGTTTTTGTTGCAGTAAGATACAGCTTTTCCTTAGCTCTTGTAATTCCAACATAAGCAAGCCGTCTTTCTTCTTCAACTTCTGAAGGAATGTACATTGACTGCTGACCGGGGAAAATCCCTTCTTCCATACCTGCAATAAACACACAAGGGAACTCAAGACCCTTTGCCGAATGCAGAGTCATAAGCGTTACAGTATCGGCTTCCGAATTATAATTATCAATATCAGTCATAAGCGATACTTCTTCAAGGAATGAACCGAGAGTTGCTTCTTCATTTTCTTCCTGATGTTTCACTAAGTTTGATGACAATTCGTTAAGGTTTTCAGATCTGTCAACATAAGTATCTTTATCTGCCGTTAATGATTCGAGATAACCGCTTTCCGTCATAACAATCTGAAAAAGTTCATCAAGTCTCAATGTTTCTGCTTTCGCTCTGAAGGATTCAATCATACTTACAAATCCGCTGATTTTTCCTGCTGCACGTGAAATTGAAGGATAATCCTCTGCATTTTTAAGCACCTCATAAAGGCTGATACCCATACCGCCTGCAATTTCGAGAGCATGGTTAATTGTAGTATCACCGATTCCCCTCTTAGGTTCATTAATAATTCTTCTCAGACGAATGTCATCAGCAGGGTTATTGATTACGGTAAGATATGCAAGTGCATCCTTAATTTCCTTACGTTCATAGAATCTGTGACCTCCAATAACACGATACGGCACAGCAGAACGCACAAGGGCATTTTCAATTGCGTTTGACTGAGAGTTCATTCTGTAAAGGATCGTATGGTCTGACCATTTTTTACCGTCAGATACGTTGTCTATAATTGTATCTGCAATAAATCTGCCTTCTTCTCGCTCATCATAGGAAACTGAAAGTGTAATCAAATCGCCTTCACCATTATTTGTCCAGAGATTTTTACCTTTTCTGCCCTGATTATTTGCAATAACAGCGTTTGCAGCATCGAGAATATTTTGTGTTGAACGATAGTTCTGCTCAAGTCTTATAACTTTTGCGTTACTGTATCTCTTTTCAAATGACAGGATGTTTTCAATTGTAGCACCTCTGAATCGGTAAATACTCTGGTCATCATCACCAACAACACATATGTTTTTATGTTTTGCCGCTAAAAGTTCTGTAAGCCTGTACTGAACATGGTTGGTATCCTGATATTCATCTACCATAATATATTTAAACTTATTCTGATAGTAATCAAGTACTTCGGGACACTTTTCGAAAAGTCTTACAGTATTTACAATTATGTCATCAAAGTCCATAGCATCGGCATTTTTCAGCATCTGCTGATATTTTGAATAAGCACGTGAAATCATCTGCAATCTTATGTCACCGCTTGCGTTTTTGGCATATTCCTCCGGCGAAACAAGAGAATCCTTAGCATGACTTATTTCTGACAAAACAGACTTGACAGGCAGCATTTTATCACTGATTTCAAGCTGTCTCATGCACTCCTTCATCATTCTTTTGCTGTCATCAGTATCGTAAATTGTAAAGTTAGAAGAAAAACCTATTTTATCTCCGTCACGTCTCAGAACTCTTGCACAGAAAGAGTGGAAAGTGCTTGCCCAGATATCCTCAGCCTGACTGCCTAAAAGATTAGACAGTCTTTCTTTTAATTCGCCTGCTGCTTTGTTAGTGAAAGTTATAGCAAGAATCTGCCACGGTTTAGCAGGATTTACTGCAAGCAAATCTTCAATATCAAATAAATCGGTAGTCTTTCCGTCAAGATAATCGCGCATTAATTGAATATCACTGTCATTCACCGAAAAAGCACAATAATCAGAATTATACGCCTTACCAAATCTTATTAAATTATAAATTCTGTTAACTATAACCGTAGTTTTTCCGCTTCCTGCGCCAGCAAGAATAAGAAGCGGGCCGTCTGTATGAAAAACAGCTTCTTTCTGCATGGGATTCATTCTTGAAAAATCTTTTTCTATTATCTTTTTTCTGAGAGTTAAAAATTCATTCATTATGTTTTTCACCTGTAAATTTTATTATCATCATATTTTATCATTTTCAGACAAATTATTCAATATAAATATTGAACTAAAAGCAGTTTACTGATATAATATTTTTGATGTGAAAGGATGAGATTAAATGAGATGTGTTATTGTCGGCGGTGCTGATATTGCAGATTACAATGAAATCAAATCGTACATTAAATCAGATGATTACCTGATTTTTTGTGACAGCGGATTAAAGCACGCTAATGAACTCGGAGTTTCACCGTCATTAATCATTGGTGATTTTGATTCTCATGAAAAACCGGATTCCGATATTGAAACTATAGTTTTACCATGTGAAAAAGATGATACAGACACCGTTTTTGCTGTAAAAGAAGCAGTCAAAAGAGGTTTTGAAGATTATCTTCTAATAGGTGTTGCAGGAAACAGACTCGACCATACGTTTGTCAACATTTCAATTTTAAACTATCTTTTTGAAAACGGAAAGAATGGTATAATAGTAGATGATTTTTCTGAAATGGAGGTTGTTGGAAAAGAAACTGCTTTTGTAAATGATACTTTTTCATATTTCTCTCTTGTCAATATGTTCGGAATCAGCGAGGGCGTGACAATAAAAAATGCTAAATACACACTTGAAAACGCGGTGATTACCTCTGAATATCAATACGCGACAAGCAATGAAGTTATAAAGGGAAAAACAGCAGAAATTACAGTTGATAATGGTAAACTTCTTTTAATAAAAGTAAAATGAGCAGTGTTTTGCACTGCTCATAATTTTTACCATTTGACATCCCAGCGTGATGAAGCCTTTCCTGCACGAATGGAGTTGTCTTTTACAATTTTTTTCTTTGGCTGAGAATCCTTGACTTTTTCCATAAGGAACTGCTTGTGGATTTCAGAATCAAACGGAATTTCTACTGTTTTTCCTGTCCAATCAGACAAATGTATTGCATTGGAAATCGTTAAACCACGTATTCCGTCAACACCGGGAGAAATAAGCTTTTCGCCATACAATATAGAATTTGTAAAATTCTGCAGAATCTGATTGTGTGCGGAAACGCCGTAATCCTCAGGTATGTATTCAGAAAAATCACACGTAACCTTTGCTTTATAATCCTCCGAAGTGAATGTTCTGTATTCTGTTTCGGGAATATTATATTTCCACATACAAAGCTTTCCGTTCTCAATAACAAGCTTTGCTTTATCACAAGAAATTTCAAGTCTGTTCGTACCCGGATTTTCACCTGTTGAAGTAAACATCGCACCTGTAGCGCCATCAGGAAATTCAAAAAATGCCGAAACATCGTCTTCCACTTCAATATCATGATATTTACCGTAGTAACAATGCGCAGTAACCTTTGTCGGCATACCAACTATCCACTGCAACAAGTCAATATTATGGGGACATTGATTTATCAGTACACCCCCGCCTTCATCTTTCCATGTTGCACGCCACGAACCTGAGTCGTAGTATTCCTGTCTGCGATACCAATTTGTAATAATCCACACAACTCTTTTGAGTTTACCTGCTTCACCTGAAGCAATTATTTCACGGGCTTTCCTGAAAATCGCATTTGTTCGCTGATTATACATAATTCCGAAAACCTTACCGCTTTTCAGGGCGGCTGCATTCATTTCTTCAACCTTCCGCACATAGACACCTGCAGGTTTTTCGGTAAGTACATTCAGTTTTTTCTCAAAAGCATCAATTGCAATAACAGGATGCAGATAGTGCGGAGTTGCAATAATCACCGCATCAATTTCGTTATCAGAAAGCAAGTCAGAGTAGTTTTCATATATGCGAACATCGGGCAGATTTTTCTCTGCCCATATTCTTTTTTGGGAATCAACATCACATACTGCATGCAAAACTGCACCGTTAATTTTTAAATCATAAAGATTTTTTGCATGTGATGACCCCATGTTACCGATACCGACAACGCCGAACCTAACTTCTTTCATAATTAAAAACGCCTCTTATACTCTTGCTTTTTTAATATTTTCAACAAATGCTTTCGCATTAGCGGTAATGTCACCTTTTGTAAGACAACTGCCCGCACCAACTGCAACAGCACCGGCTTTTATCCATTCACCTACGTTATCTGCATCAACACCGCCTGTAGGCATAATCTGTACCCAAGGAAGAGGACCTTTGATATCCTTGATAAATCTGGGACCACTCAGATCACCGGGGAAGAGTTTGAGAACATCAACACCTGCTTCCATAGCGGTTACAGCTTCTGTGATTGTGAGAACACCCGCCATTGAAGCTGTTCTGTATCTGTTACAAAGCTTCGTAACGTCAGGATTAAAATGGGGAGAAACAATATACTGTGCTCCTGAAAGCAGAGCTATTCTCGCAGTTTCACTGTCAAGGACGGTGCCTGCACCAAGCACTATTTCATCACCATATTTTTTAGCGAGGTCTTCAATTACATGGTGAGCAAAAGGAACTGAAAAAGTAAGTTCAATTGCATCAATACCGCCTTCTATACATTTTTCAACGATATCAAATGCTTTTTCTGAGTTTTCAGCACGAACTACCGCTACAATACCTTTATCTTTAATTCTTTCAATTACTCTTTCTTTTGTCATTTTTATTTCCTCCTTATACTCCTGAATATGCTGAGAAGCCGCCATCAATAGGAATAACTACACCTGTAATAAAGCTCGAAACACTGTCATCAAGCAGGAATCTCACTGTACCCATAAGCTCATTCGCCTCACCGAATCTTCCCATAGGTGTTGCGTTGAGAATCTTATTTGTTCTTGCGGTCGGAGTGCCGTCTTCATTAAAAAGAAGTCCCCTGTTCTGATTAGTAACAAAGAATCCGGGAGCAATTGCATTTACTCTTACTCCTGAGTTTGCAAAATGCACTGCAAGCCACTGTGTAAGGTTTGAAACAGCAGCCTTTGCACCGCTGTAAGCAGGAATTTTTGTAAGAGGAGTATAAGCATTCATTGATGAAATGTTAAGAATGCATCCTTTTTCGCCCATTACAAAATCCTTTGCAAAAACCTGTGTCGGAAGAAGGACACCCAGGAAGTTGAGGTCAAATACAAAACTGATTCCTTCGCTCTGAAGGTCAAAGAAAGAAACAACATCTTCCTTATCTATATCTTCAGGGTTGAAATATTCATTTGTTGTTGTACCTCTGGGATTATTACCGCCTGCACCGTTAATGAGTATCTGACACTTGCCAAAAGCTTTGAGAACTTCATTATGAGCGTTTTCAAGGCTTTCTTTGTCAAGAACATTAGTTTTAACAGCGATGGCTTCACCGCCGTTTGATCTGATTTCAGATGCTAATTTTTCTGCAGTTTCAATATTGATATCAAGAAGTGCGACTTTATGCCCGTCCTTTGCAAGCTCAACTGCAAAATTTCCGCAGAGGACACCGCCTGCACCCGTAATTACAATTACTTTTGATTCCATAATTCTATCTCCTTACTTTGACGATTTTTCTACAGCTTCAATCAGACCTGTAAGATAAGTTGCACCAAGTGCTCTGTCAAACAAGCCGTAACCGTATCTGCCCTTTTCTCCCCAGATCATTCTGCCGTGGTCGGGACGCACATAGCCTTCAAAGCCGCTGTCATGAAGTGCCTTTACAATTTCATACATGTCAAATGAACCGCATGAACTCGGATGAGCCGTTTCCATAAACTGTCTGTCACCGAGATGTTTGACATTTCTGAGGTGTGCAAAATGAATTCTGCCCTCATATTTTTTTATCATTTTTACAAGGTCATTCTTTTCGCTTGCCCCGAGAGAACCGGTGCAGAAAGTAAGACCGTTTGCGGGAGAGTCTACAAGTTTCAGGAATCTGTCAAGATTTTCTTCGTTTGTAATGATTCTGGGAAGCCCGAAAATACCCCATGGCGGATCATCAGGATGAATAGCCATTTTAACACCTGATTCCTCTGCAACAGGAATAACAGCCTCAAGAAATGTTTTCACATTTTCCCAAAGCTTTTCTTCTCCAAGCTCCTCATACTGTTTAAGAAGGTCTTTAAGCTGCTCTTTTGTATAGCTTTCGTCCCACCCGGGAAGTGAAAGCTCACTTGTAAGAGGATTCATAGAAAGAACGGTCTCCTCATCATATGCCAAGCCGTTTGAACCGTCTGCATGAATGTGTTCAAGCTCACTTCTAAGCCAGTCAAAAACAGGCATGAAGTTGTAGCAGATACATTTAACACCTGCTTCACCGAGCCTTCTGACGTTTTCACAATAGTTTTCAATAAGCTGAGGTGCTTTCTCATTTCCGAGTTTTATGTCCTCAGGAACAGGAACGCTTTCTACTACCTCAAACTCAAGACCTTTATCGTTAGCCTTTTTCTTAAGTTCGGCAATACTTTCCCTTGACCAGACACCGCCCGCAGGAACATCATAAACTGCTGAAACAATGCCTGTCATCATCGGGATTTGTCTGATATGGTCAAGTGTTACCGGGTCACTGTCGCCGTACCATCTGAATGTCATTTTCATGGTCTTTATCTCCTTTTGTATTAATTATTCTTCAAGTTTGCTTTTAATATTATAATAGCAAATTCTTTCTGCAATTTTAACCGCGCTTTCAGCAGGGGCAAATTCACCGTTTTCAACAGCTTTTCCAAGTGCGGAAGAAAGAATTCTTCTGAAATAATCATGTCTTGCATAGGAAAGGAAGCTTCTGCTGTCTGTAAGCATTCCGTAGAATGTACCGATGGCTGCCGTTTCACTGTAAACTTCAATCTGCTTTTTAATGCCGCTTAAATTGTCACAGAACCACCATGCAGCACCGAGTGAAACATTTCTGAAAGAACGAATGCCAGTAGCAATTTCGTAGTAAACAGTAGGATTAAGAGTATATACAATTGTGTCAGGAAGCTTGTCTTCCTGTTCCATTTTATCAAGAAGAGCCGTAATTGCCGATGCCTTAATAGGATTACCGACACAGTCACCGCCAACATCTCTGCCAAGATTTTTGAAAAGCTTGGTCGAAGCATTTCTCTTAACTGCAAGATGAAGCTGCATAATGAGCTTATGCTTTTTATAAAGACCGCCTAGAAAAACATACAAGTCTGAAATAAACGCGTCATATTCTTTCTCGGTGAGAATTTCACCTGCAAGAGCTTTTTTAAAAGCTAAATCCGCCTCTTCTTCACTGCCGATATACTCAGGGAATCTTTCGATACCTACATCTGTCATATTGCATCCCATTGATGCAAAAAACTCAACCCTGTTTTCAAGTGCTTTTTTGAGAGAAGAAATATCGTTGACTTTGAAGCCTGAGCACTCAGAAAGTTTCTGAATATATTCTTTATAGCCGTCTGCAGTGTAAAGGAAAAGATTGTCAGTTCTGAAGGAAGGACAAACCTTTGCATTTATTGATAAATCCTCTGCAATAAGCTTATGATATTCAAGAGTATCAATTATATCGTCGGTTGTTGCAATATACTCTACGTTTGAATTTGCAATAAGCTTTCTCGGTGACATAGCGGTCTCTCTGATAACAGCATTTGCCTTATTCCAGATTTCTTCAGCATTTTCAGAAGTGAGAGGTTCATTAATTCCAAAGAACTGCTTCAACTCCATGTGAGACCAATGATAAAGCGGATTGCCGAGAGCTAATTCAATAGCATCTGCATATTTTAAAAACTTTTCTTTCCATGTTGCATCGCCTGTAATATATTTTTCATCAATACCAACACTTCTCATAAGACGCCACTTATAATGGTCGCCGCCGAGCCAGATTTCACCAATGTTATCGAAAGGCTTATCCTCAAATATTTCTTTCGGTTGCAGATGACAGTGATAGTCAATTATCGGTAAATCCTTCACATCGTTATAAATTTTTTCTGCCGCGGTGTTTTCGAGAAAAACATTTTCTCCATAGAAGCTTTTGTTCAAAGAAAACTCCCCTCTCTATTAGTATTTTCTGCTCAGAAGCTTTTCAGCCTCTTCACGTGTAATTTTTTCTGCATTGCAGTCAGCCATAACCTGCACATCTTTATCATTTAGCTTGTAGAATTTCCAAATAACCAGACCAATCAAACAACCGATTGCAGGAACCATTACGTAAACAAACCAAAGCACATCAAGTGCGTGGGAAGACTGAGTGATGTTTAATGATGACAATTCCTGGAAGTTTTCAACCTCAACAGAAACCCATCCTGTTGATTTAAGACCAAGAATGAACATTCCGAGCGCACCTGAAATAGCAGCAGTGAGTTTAACCATAAATGTCTGAATTGCAAAGGTAATACCGTTTGCTTCAATACCGGATGTGTACTTACCGTATTCTGCACAGTCAGGAGTAAACATAAACATAAGAACACCGTACACGCCCATAGGAACTGCACGAATAGTTGAAAGAATAATGTAAATAGCAATATGCTGTTTACCCGCAAGCCAGATAATAACGCTGAGAACTACATTCAGAATGTTACACCACATCATAAGCTTTGTCTTATCAATCTTTTTCAGCATTTTTGGGACAAGGAGTGAGAAGATAAGCTGAGGAGCAACACCGATTGCACTGACAACAAGTGCAAAAAGCTCATTATTGAAAATATAATATGAAACAAAAAGATTAAATGAAGAGCCTACGCTAAATGCGGAATAGAAGAAAAATCCGATGTAATAAATAAGCAGATATTTATTCTTAAACAGATAATTGAACATTTTTCTGATTGTAAACGCTTCATCATCTACTGAGTTGAACCTCTCCTTGATATTAAACAAAACAGGCACCATTGTCACTACTGCAAAGATGCAGATAACAATTGCAACAACAGTATAGTTTGAATTTACTTTTTCACTTACAAGAACAGAAGCAATCAGCGTAGTAACTGCAGTACCTACACCGCCCCAGATACTCTTATATGAAAGCATGCTGTTTCTTTCGTCCATGTTTTTGGTCATAGATGTAATTACACCATAAATCGGCACATCACATAAAGTGTAAGCAGTATCCCAACAGATATATGCAACAGCAAACCAGACAAGTTTCAGCGTTTCACCGCTGCTCTTGGGTATAAAGAAAAGAAGCAGTGTTGAAATAGGAATAAGTACAGTCGATATTTTAAGCCACGGTAAGTATTTTTTACCGCTTTTGAATTTTACCGAATCAAAAATGACACCGAAAATTGCATCATTTACAGCATCCCATACCTTAACCAAAAGCATTATTGTACCTGCTTTTGCAAGATTCACTCCCTGGAACATGAGGTATGTTACAAGGAAAGATGAAACAAGAGAATATATTGCATTCTGACCTGCAAAATAAATGTAATAACTCTTTCGTTCCTTTGAATCAGTTTCCCAACCAAGTGGAGTTTCTTTAAGCTTTTTTAACATTTTCATTCACCTCTGCATTTTCATGCGGAACATTTGCTTTTATCATTTCTAAAAGTTCATCAACGGTAACAAGAACAATATCATCATCAAGCTGATTTACAAAATACTCAAGATTTTCTATGCTCATTGACCATGGGTGAACATTTATAACACTGTACCCGTTTATGGAATGAATATCTGCATCATAACTGTTTACAATCTCTGCCTGTTCATCAATCCATTCTTTAGTAACTTCATTCATCTGATTACTCGGATGCCAGAGAGAAAGTCTTGCACTGACAAAAGGCTTATCATTCACAAAATAAACTCTGCCTTTGCCGCCGGCGTATCTGTCCGGATCAAGATAAATAACACCGCCTTTGATGTTATCGTATCTTGCATAATACTTAAAACTTTCAATCAACCTTGCTTCCTTCAGGGCGTTTTCAGGAAGGTTATCAAGGAACGAAACATATTCAAGGTTGCTTTTTAACATCAATGATGCCGTAATATCTGTAAATTCAGCTAAAGCTTTATATGGATATTCAGACGGATGAATATATCCCGCACCTGAAACACCGGCAATAAAGTAATCGTTTACGGTTGAATCCCCGATTATTCTACTGTAAGTCAGCGGCGACATATCCTGCAAAATCGGAGGAAAAGTCCATGTCATCGGAAAATCAGTTTCAAGACTCAGCTTCTGATAGTATTCAGAAAAGCCGTTCTGAATCCACTGAACATTATCACCGTCGCTGAAAAGCAATGCACAGTAATGTTTAGTTTCGTCAGTATATGTTTTCGTTTCTTTATGTGCCTGTTCAGGCAAATCACATTCAAATGAAGTGATAAAACTATTATTGTAGCAGTGGTCAGACGGTATAACAGGGTTACCGTTTTCCGAGGCACCTGTCACGTAGCGCACTTCATCCTTTGCCCAACCTAAAACAAGGCAATTATCACCAGCATATTTCAAGACATAATCTCTGAACCATGTGCCGTCTGCATCGTCATCCAGGTAAAAAGTAAAAAATCCCTGTTGAATTGCAAAATCTCGCAAAGCCTTCATGTTATAATTCTCGTGAACCACGGCATTATAATTGAATTCTTTTTTATATTTATTAAAAAACTTCAACTGAAAGTAAACATTATAATCGTCATCTGAAAAATCTTCTTTCAGTTGAAGGCCCGCATCAACGGCAAGCTGTTCAAGACTTTCAGGTACGGCGAGATAACCGTAAATCGTTGACAGGTTTGTTGCCATATTAAGTCCTTCACCGCTTTCGCTTTCTCGGTAAAGAACATATCCTGAATCGCCGATATATGATTTGAATTTATCAAGAAGAGATTCTACAGTCCAGCGATCTCCGTTTTCATCAGTATAGACAAGAGCTATACCGCTTTTTTCAATTTCTGCGAGATAATAGTCATCAGTCGATACTGTTTTAATATAAATAGATGGCGATGTTTTAGCAACTATCCCCTGCAAAGATATCATCAGGTGAGCTTTATCTGTAGTATCAAGTACACTATTGTCAATAACATAAATGTTGTCCGGTAAATCATACTTGCTGAAATTCACCGATATCTGCGCCAGTTCATCAGTATTCTTTGTGTCAGGAACTGAAGGTGTAATAATTCCGATAATTAAAAGAATAATTGACATTAAGAAAGAAGCAAATGAATTTATCACGGAACCACCCCTACATTTATTCATTATAATATAAACTGAAAGTGAAATCAATAAAAATAATAATTAAATTATGATAAAATTTTGTCTTGTGATTAAAACATAATGAAAAAATCCCTCTTGCGGATTGCAAAAGGAATTTTATGTGTTTATCGTACAATTTTGCTACAGAAAGACAAATTGGAATTTGTTTGTTTAAATTTTAAACTCAAAAATAATTTTCCAAAATTCAGAATATCCTTTTGCGCCAAAGATTTTAATGAAAGTATCGCTGATAATTTTCAATATTTGTATTAAAACATTATTCAAAATATCTTCAAAGCTGTCTTTCTTTTCTTTTCCGTTTTCGATTTTGTAAATCACGGCGTCAAACTCATCGTTTGCGGCATTGAATTCCTCCGTGGGCATATACGTGCTTTCTACTGCCCTGCCCAACTTTTCAAGAGCTGCATTAAAAGCCGCCGCATCCTCACTGCTGAGTGTTGATGTGTCGAAGTCTTTCCACTCGTTATACTTTGCAACGATTTTCCTTGATGTTCTGGCATAGTTAAACTGCGGAAATGCCGGATCGGAATATACGTCTTCAAAAGTCGGATCGGTAAGAATTCTGATTGCAAGACGGATTATTACGTCGTTATCTGCTGTGGATTCATGACCTTGATTTTTGAAATAAAATGTTCTGTCGCACATAATACCCGTTGAAGCATCAATCAGTCTGTCTTCATCAATGTGATTATGTTCGGGATTTGTACAATATGTATTTGCCTGCTTATAACCGTCCGCAAGAGGCACGTTGACATTTACCGTCGTTGCACCGAAAGACACGGAATCGCAATGAATAACACCGTCACCGTTTTCGGTATTCCACGAATCAAATATTTTGTAATTGGCGGCGTTGTAATTAACTATATCAAAGAATTCAACGCCCTTTGACTGTGCATCAAGAATATATTGTCTTGAATTAAGCTGTGCATTATAGTACCAATCTGTTTGCTCACGGATATAAACATCCTCGGGGTCGCTCAGGAATTTCTCTCTGAGTGCAGGATAATCTCTTGACGGAATCAAGCCCCACAGACAGGTTGAATATTCAAGATAGTCTTCAATGAGTCTGTCCACGATTATGTCAAGCATATTGTTGAGGTCAGCCTCAGGGAAAATACGCAGAGCGAGATTTATACCATATGCGAGTGCCTGATTATCAGCACCGAGAATCGAGGGAAGCAGATAACCGTAAAGTGCCTCAGGGTCATCAAGAAAACCGTATCTGTAAATATCACCGAGAACATAAGCACCGTCTGCAGCAGGAACAACATAGCATACCCTGTTGACATCATCGGCAAATTCAAGACCGTTATCTATATAATACTGCATCAGAGCATTCTGAATTGAGCCGCCCTGACTGAGCGGAACAAGATTCACTTTATCGTGACCGGTTTCTTTTTTAGCAATCTGTATAAGGTCATAAAGGTCTTTGGCGGCGTCCTTGATGTTTCCGGTATGTATATATGAACAGAAATAAAGATGGTCAAGACCTGCAATATCAACATATAAATCAAGAGGAACTTTGTTGAGAGCGTAATCTACCTGCTCCTGAGTAAGATTTGCAAAGCTTGTCATATATCTGTCGGGCTGGATATTCTTTATGGGCTTACCGTATTGGTCAAGCTCAAGGTTGCCGAGAAGAACCTGACCCGCAACATCAGCAATAGCATTTGCACAGCGATTTTCTTTATCCTGCTGTGTGATGAGCAGTTTTCCGAGAGGAAGAATGGCTTCTTCAAGTGCGAGCTTCACAATTTCGTCTGTAGGCTCAAGGAAGAACGGTGCAGAATAAGCAGTTCCGTCGGGCTTAAGCATATCATTGCCGTTTTCGTCAAGATACATAACATCCGACTGAAAAAGTCCGGGTACAACGATTGACGGACAATGTTCGCAAGTGCATGCACCGTCGGTTTGTGAAACTGCGTAAACATTAGAAGAAAAAACAACTGCCAACACAAGTGCAACTGCAACAACTCTCAAAAAAATCTTTTTCATTTACACGTCTCCTTTTTATTCCGATTCGGTAGCTTGGTATTTAACTAATTCTATCATACCGCACTAAAATTGTCAATTATAAATCCAACTTCAACGATAAACACCTGAAGAAGTTGAAGCTTATATTTTAAAATTGCAGTTCCGGCAAATCGAAATCTGTTTATGTATCCCTACAAATTCTTATTTGTCGAGATGATTTTATCACACTTAATCTGAAAATACAATCGTGTTCGGGTGTCACACCTGACAATTATTCATACAAGCGAAAATCCGCTCACTTTCGTGAACGGATTTTCGCTTGGCTGGGATGGCTGGATTCGAACCAGCGGATAACGGAGTCAAAGTCCGGTGCCTTACCACTTGGCGACACCCCAACATATAAAATTTAAAAACAGGCAAAAAAATGGGGTGGATGATCGGGGTCGAACCGACGACCTCCAGGGCCACAACCTGGCACTCTAACCAACTGAGCTACATCCACCAAATAAAACATATATTTTTGGAATACCCGCCGACAAAATCGGAAATTATTGTGGCAATACAAATATTCCGTAAACAACGTACATAATTATAACAGAGATATTTGATTCTGTCAATAGGAAGTTGACAATTTTTTTCTTTCAGTTTTAAAAACTTTTTTAACAGTTTTAAACTAAATTTGTGCAAACTAATATAAATTTAATTTTATGTTTGAATTGCCATATATTCTCAGAAATTGTTGTTGACTTTTCAAATTATTCAATATAAAATGAACTTGTACCAAATCTTAGAAAAACGGTGATGATTATGGGTATTTTAGATTTTGCAGTATTCCTCGGCGGCGTAGGACTTTTCCTGTATGGTATAAAAATCATGGGTCAAGGTCTCGAAATGGCTGCAGGAAGCAAGCTTAAATCAATGTTGGATAAGGTAACGTCAAATAAATTTATGGCTGTGCTTATCGGCGTTGTGGTTACCGCTTTGATTCAGAGCTCCTCTGCAACAACAGTTATGGTTGTCGGATTTGTAAACGCGGGACTTATGAATCTTGTACAAGCTACAGGCGTTATCATGGGTGCAAACATCGGTACAACAGTTACCAGCGTTCTTATTGCACTTGATTTAACTGCAATTGCACCTGTTTTTGTGTTTATCGGTGCTGCACTGCTTGTTTTTTCAAAAAAGAAGTTTTTGACACATATCGGTGAAATTATTGCAGGTTTCGGTCTTCTTTTCATCGGTATGGATACAATGTCTACTGCAATGGAACCGTTGAGAAATTCACAGGTGTTCATTGATTTCATGGTTAAAGCAAACAATCCTATTATAGGAGTTCTTGTAGGTCTTGTGTTTACCGCAATTATCCAGAGTTCTTCCGCAAGTATCGGTATTTTGCAGGCTCTGGCTATCAAAGGGCTTATCCCCATTGAATTTGCAGTATTTGTTCTTTTCGGACAAAATATCGGTACTTGTGTCACTGCTTTGCTTTCATCTGCAGGTAGTAAAACTAACTCAAAACGTGCTGCTATAATTCACCTGTTGTTCAATGCTATCGGTACAGTAATCTTTGTGCTCATTACCATATTTACACCATATATTGAGCTTCTTAAAATGATCAGCGATGATACGGTTGTGCAGATTTCAGCAGCTCATATTATTTTCAATGTTGTCAGCACACTCATACTTTTCCCCTTCTCAAACAAAATCGTTGCCCTTTCACGTCGGATTATCCCCGACAAGGAGGACAAGCTCTCAAAAACACCTCAGCTTTCATATCTTGATGAACGTATTCTTTCAACGCCTCCCCTTGCTGTTAAGCAGGCAGGAAATGAAGTTATCAGAATGGCTGAGCTTGCAAAAGAAAATTTTTTAAAGGCCGCAAAAGCTTTTATAAATATTGATGATTCAGAGCTTTCAGAGATTGAAGATACAGAAGAAGTTATTAATTTCCTCAATCACAGCATTACTCCGTATCTCGTGAAAATAAACAATCTGGACATCAGCGAGCAGGATTCTGAGTATATCAGCAGCCTTTTCCATGCAATAACTGACATAGAACGTATCGGAGACCATGCAACCAATCTGGCTGAAGCTACTGTTTACAGACGTGACAACAAGCCTGTTTTATCAGATGAGGCAATCAATGAATTAAATCTTATGGTAGATAACATTGAAAAGCTTCTTAATAAATCAATTGCAATCTTCGCAAACCAATCAGCAACCTATGAAGAAGCAAAAGCAGCAGTTGACCTTGAGGAATATATTGATGACCTCCATGATGAAGCAAACGGCAACCATATTAAACGTATGAATAAAGGAAAGTGCGATACTAAGGCCGGTATGCTCTTTATTAATACAATCACCGACTTTGAAAGAGTCGCTGACCATGCAATCAATATTGCTTTCTATATTCCAAATCCCCCTCAGGTTGTTGAAGAAAACTGAGATAATAACGGATATGTCGTGCGATGTATCCGTTTTTCATTTTGGTGTTGAAAAATTAATTAAAAGGTGTATAATAATATCATAATATTTTTGAAAGGTTCTGAGAGGTATGAATACCGAAAACGACAGAAATTTAACTATGCTTTTTGATTTTTATGAATTAACCATGGCTAACGGTTATTTCAAAAACGGAATAGGCGATAAAACTGCGTATTTCGATATGTTTTTCAGAAAAGTTCCCGATAATGGCGGTTTTGCAATTATGGCAGGTGTCGAGCAGATGGTCGATTACCTTAAAAATCTCAAATTCACAGAAAATGACATCGATTATCTGAGGGCAAAGGGGTTCGGAGAAGAATTTCTCAATTATCTCAGAAATTTTGAATTTAAATGCGATGTGTGGACAGTAAGAGAAGGCACACCTATTTTCCCCGGTGAACCGATCGTTACAGTTAAAGGCCCTGTTATTCAGGCACAATTCGTTGAAACAATGATTCTTCTTTCAATAAATCATCAGAGCCTGATTGCCACAAAATCCAACAGAATTGTCAGAGCCTCAGAAGGACGAGCTGTTATGGAATTCGGCTCACGCCGTGCTCAGGGATTTGACGGTGCAATTCTCGGTGCAAGGGCAGCATATATCGGCGGTTGCATTGGTACAGCCTGTACAATAACAGACAGTATTTACGGCGTACCTGCCCTCGGCACAATGGCACATAGCTGGATTCAGATGTTCGATTCCGAGCTTGAAGCTTTTTGTGCGTATGCAAGAGAATATCCTGACAACTGTACTCTCCTTGTTGACACATACAATGTAACACACTCGGGTATCCCCAATGCAATCGAAGCTTTCAAAAGAGAAGTTCTGCCGAGAGGTTTCAGACCGAAAGGTGTCAGAATAGACAGCGGTGACATAACTTATCTTTCCAAAAAAGCAAGAAAAATGCTTGATGAGGCAGGATTTGAAGACTGTCAGATAGTTGCATCAAACTCGCTTGATGAGTACATAATCCGTGATATGCTTCTTCAGGGTGCAAAGGTTGATTCGTTCGGAGTAGGCGAAAGACTGATAACAGCATCATCTACTCCTGTTTTTGGCGGTGTTTATAAACTTGTTGCTGTTGAAAATGATAACGGAGAAATCATTCCCAAAATTAAAATCAGTGAAAATGTTGCTAAAATCACAACACCGGGATTCAAAAACGTTTACAGACTTTATGACAACGAAACAGGTAAAGCAATGGCCGATCTCATCACACTTGCTGATGAAACAATAGATGACGACAAGCCCTATGAGCTCTTCGACCCCGAACATACATGGAAAAGAAAGACGATTGAAAACTTCACCTCCGTTTCATTAAAAGAAAAAATCTTTGAAAACGGAAAATTCATAGGCAAGGAAAGAGAATTACGTGAGGTCAGGGATTATTGTGCAGCACAGATTGATACTCTTTGGGATGAAGTAAAGCGTTTTGAAAATCCACATAATTATTATGTTGACCTTTCGCAGAGACTCTGGGATGAAAAGAACAGACTTCTTGAAAGTCATAAAAGAGGTTGATTTATATGTTAAAAATTGGTTGTCACCTTTCCGCTTCAGCCGGATATGTTCATATGTTTAACGAAGCGCTGAGCATAGGAGCAAATACTTTTCAGTTTTTCACAAGAAATCCAAGAGGCGGAAAAGCTAAAGCCATTGACGAAAAAGACGTTGAAGAATTCAACAGATTATCAAAAGAAAATAATTTTGCAAAAATTCTCGCACATGCCCCCTACACTCTTAACGCATGTTCTGAAACCGAACGCACAAGAGAGTTTGCACTCGAAGTTTTTGCAGATGATTTGAAACGACTTGAATACACACCGAACAGCCTTTATAATTTCCATCCCGGAAGCCATGTCGGACAAGGAGCAGAGAAGGGTATAGAACTGATTTCCGAAACACTCAACGCTGTTCTTTTCGAGGATATGACAACAACTGTTCTTCTTGAAACAATGGCAGGAAAAGGCAGCGAAGTCGGAAGATGTTTTGAGGAACTCAAAGCAATTATTGATAAAGTGGAGCTTAATCATAAGCTTGGAGTTTGTCTTGATACCTGTCACATTTATGACGGCGGATATGATATCGTTAACAATCTTGACGGTGTAATTGATGAATTTGATTCTGTCATCGGTCTTGAAAGACTCAAAGCTATTCACCTGAATGACAGCCTCCACGGCTTTGAAAGTCATAAAGACAGACACGCTAAAATTGGTGAGGGACATCTGGGGAATGATGCAATAATCAGAATAATAAACCATCCGAAACTAAAGCATCTCCCCTTCTTTCTCGAAACGCCAAACGACGTCCCCGGTTACGGAAAAGAAATTGCTTTTCTTAAAGAAAACTACAACGATAAATAAAAAAATTCCGTGGAACAGGAAATCCCGTTCCACGGTTTTTGTTTTTAGTTGAAAATTATTCAGCGTCTGCTGCTTCAGCAACTTCTTCAGCAACTGCTTCTTCTGTTGCCTCTTCAACAACAGCATCTTCTGCAACTTCTTCTTTTACTTCGGGTTCAAGAAGTTCGCGGATAGAAAGGCTTACACGATTCTTTTCAAAATCAATAGCTGTAATCTTAACCTTAACTTCTTCGCCGATTGAAAGCTCATCCTGAGGTTTTGCAACATGTTTGTTAGCAATCTGTGAGATGTGGATAAGACCTTCAACACCGGGGATAACCTGAGCAAAAGCACCGAATGTTGTCATTCCGACAATCTTAGCATCAACAACTGAGCCAACGGGATAATCTCTCTTAAGGATTTCCCACGGATTGTCCTCAGCACGCTTGAAGCCAAGAGAAATTCTCTTCTTCTCTGCATCAGCTTCTTTAACAAATACCTTGATTGTGTCGCCAACCTTCACAACATCTGATGGATGCTTGATACGTTTCCATGAAAGCTCGGAAATATGTACCATACCTTCAACACCGGAAGCAAGCTCTACAAATGCACCATAGTTTGTAAGAGTTTTAACTGTACCTGTGTATTCCTGTTCAGCTGCGAGCTGTGCCCAGAACTGTGAAATAATTTCTTTTCTTTCTTCACGAAGAACTGTGCGAATTGAACCAACAGCGCGTTTACGCTTGTCATCAACTTCGATAACCTTGAATTTAACTGTTGTTCTGAGAAGGTCATCAAGAGGCTGTCCCTTGGGAACACCTGTAAGTGATGCGGGAACAAATACCTTAACACCGTTTGCAAGAACACGGATACCGCCACGAACAAGCTCTGTTACGATACCCTCGAATACTGTATCTTCTGCTTCTGTAGCTTTAACAAATTCGTTCCAAAGTCTGCCTGCGTCAGCTCTCTTCTTAGAAAGCATAACTGTACCCTCAGCGTCATTAGTTTTCATGATGATAAGTTCAAACTCATCACCGATTTTTACTTCTTTTGAAGCATCAGCAGTGGGATCGTTGCTGTATTCGCTCATAGGAACAAAACCAGCGTGCTTTCTGCCGATATCAACCTGAATCTCAGTGGGTGTAATACCCATGACTACGCCGATAACTCTCTGGTCAGAGTTCATATTTGCAAGTGAAACTTCAAGAGCTTCTGTGAAATCCATATCATCGGTTATTTCTCTCGCAGCCTCGACAGTGGTCACCTCCTGTTCAGCACCGGTATCTACCTTTGCTTCAATTTCAATCGGTTCGTTAACAATTTCGGACATAATTATGTACCTCCTTTATTATTGAAGCAGGAGTCGAGGCCCCTGCAGTTATGCCGATTTTATCAAAATCAGACAAATCAATATCCTTAAGCTCATCAGCAGTCTCAACCAAGAAAGTCGGACAATTTACCTCACATGTGCTTTTAAGCTTCTGGGTGTTTGAACTGTGTCGTCCTCCGACAATCAGCATAGCATCGCATTCCAGAGAAAGAGTAACCGCTTCACTTTGTCTTTCATGCGTCGCACTACATATTGTATCAAATATTTTTGCATTTGTACATAGGTAATTAATATTTTTTTTACAAAATTTCCACTCTTTTGCAGAAAAAGTTGTTTGAGCGACAATTATAATTCTTTTTTTGCATAATTCTTCGTTGCTTTTCAGTAGAGAAATCAACTCGTCATTGTTTTTGAAAATATACGTTTTACCTTTTGCATAGCTCTTTATACCGATTACCTCAGGGTGATCAGAGTCGCCTGCAATCAAAACAGGAATATCGGCAGAAGTGTTTTCAGAAACAATTCTATGGATTTTCTTTACAAACGGACACGTAGCATCAAGAAATTGAAAACCGGATTCTTCAATGTTTTTCATCAATGTACATGGAATTCCGTGGGTTCTTATGATAATAGTACTGTCAGAATCCGCATCAGCAGGTTTTTCAATAATTGATGTTCCTTTTGATGACATATCATTGATCACCTGACTGTTATGAATAATGGGGCCGAGTGTAGAAACCTTTTTTCCTTCATCAAGAAGCTTATAAGCCAATTTCACCGCTCTGTTTACACCAAAACAAAAGCCTGCGGATTCGGCCAGAATCACCTCTTTCAAAGTCCCTTCCTCCAAAGCGAAACAGTTTCATCAAAAATAATCCTTGATGCATTTCTGATTTCAGCAGTTGAACGAGTGTCCTCTGAAAAACCAAGTTCTTCAAACTTTATAAGCTTACCGTACCTGATTGTCGCAGGTCTTCTGAGACCCTTTTTCTCGCCGATATGGATTGCGCACGGAACAACATCAGCATTTGTAGCTTTAGCAATAAGAGCCACACCTGACTTTGCTTTCTGCGGCTCTCCGCCCTCTTTATTACGTGTACCCTCAGGAAAAATACCGATAACCTCACCATGCTTGATAAGCTTAATCGCATATTCGATTGATGACTTATCAGATGAGCCTCTCTTTACAGGAAAAGAATTAAAATGTGTCAGGAAAAATCTTGTAAAGGGTTTTTCAAAGGTTTCATATTTTGCCATAAAGTGGATTACTCTGCCGCTGTTCATAGCAAGCAAAACAGGGTCGAATGATGTAAGATGATTTGCTGAAACTATGTAGGCTCCCTTTTTAGGGAGATTTTCTTTGCCTTCATATTTCAACTTATATTTGAGTGACATAATAAACTTTGCAATCGGAACTGCAATGTTATACATTTTATAGTTTTTAATTCTTGAATAATCAAAATGGTCTGTCATATTTTTTCTCCTATCAAGGCTGAAAGTTCGTCAATTGACTGCTGAAGAGTGTGACCTGTAGAATCGAAAATCACCGAATCCACTGCAGGCTTCAAGGGTGCAATAGGGCGGTTTGAATCCTGGAAATCTCTTTCCTTCATCTCACTGAGCACCTGTTCAAAGGAATCGTCTATTCCCTTTTCCTGAAGCTCTTTATATCTTCTCATGGCTCTTTCTTCAACATCGGCAGTCATGAAAATTTTAATCTGAGCATCGGGCAAAACAACAGTACCGATATCTCTGCCGTCCATAAGACAATTATTCTTTGCTGCAATATCTCTCTGCAAATCAAGTAAAAAAGCTCTTACGGCGGGAATTGCAGAAACATTTGACGCCGCCATTGATGCATCAGGTGTTCTGATAGCTTCAGAAACATCCTCGTCACAGAGGAAAACCTTCTGTGCACCATCAACAAATTTAAGTTCTACTCTGATTTCATTGAGCAAAGAGCTAACACCCTCCGCATCTTTTGTATCGACACCATGACGCAATGCGTACACACCGATAGCTCTGTAAAGAGCACCTGTATCGACATAAATATAGCCTAACTTTTTCGCAACACCTTTTGCGACAGTGCTTTTGCCTGCACCTGCAGGACCGTCAATAGCAATATTAATAGGTTTCATTGGCTTACTTCCTTTCTATTCTGATAAAACGCTTTTACCTGCGAGTCTGCCTGTTGAAAAGGCAATCTGAAGATTAAAACCGCCTGTATACGCATCAACATCAATAACTTCGCCGGCAAAAAACAGATTATTAACTTTTTTGGACATCATATTTTTAGGATTGATATCCTTGACAGAAACACCGCCTGAGGTAATAATTGCCTCTTCAATTGGTCTGAAGCCGTTGACTGTAAGCTTCAGATTTTTGAGCAAATAAACAAGGTTTTCTCTTTCAGCTCTTGTAATCTGATTAACCTTCTGAGAAGGCTTGATACCGCTGAGTTTTACAATTACGGGTACTAATTTTTTAGGTAAAAGAGAGTCAAGAGCGTTAATAAAGTTTTTATTGGAATTTTCAAGGAAATCACGTTGAATTCTCTTATCAAGCTTATCTTCATCAAGCGCAGGCTTAAGGTCAATATAAATCTCATATTTTCCCTTTTTGATATCCTTCATATGTGAGCTTGCACTTAAAATAACAGGACCCGAAACACCAAAATGGGTAAAAAGCATCTCACCGAAATCTTTATACACACATTTATATTTTTCTGTGTCCTCAACTCTGATTTCAATATTACGCAGTGATAAACCCATAACGCTGCTGCACCAGCCCTCGTGAACCTCCAGAGGAACAAGTGACGGCTTCTGTTCAACAATAGTATGTCCTGTTTTCTCAGCTAAAATGTATCCGTCGCCCGTTGAACCTGTCAAAGGATAAGATTTACCGCCTGTGGCGATAATTACGCTTTTAGCTTCAATTATATCGCCGTCATAAGTTTTTACACCTGTAACAGTACCGTCAGACGTCAGAATTTCTTCTGCTCTGCCTGTAACAACTTCAGAACCTGATGAAAGTGCATATTTTCTGAGCGCATCTACGATATCTGATGCTTTATCGCTTTCGGGGAAAACTCTGTTTCCTCTTTCAACCTTGAGCGGAACACCCATTTCTTCAAAAAAATCCATTGTATCAACGGGCATGAACTTTGAAAACGCACTGAATAAAAATCTGCCGTTTACAGGAACGTTAAGTATAAGGTCATTAAGAAGCGTGCAGTAATTTGTAACGTTGCATCTTCCTTTACCTGTAATCATCACCTTACGCGCAACCTTTTCGTTACGCTCGAGAATTACAGTTCTGAGTCCTCTTTCAGCCGCAGCACCTGCTGCCATAAGACCGGCAGCACCGCCGCCGATAACACAAACATCAACCATTATTTGAAGTCTCCTCGAATTTGTCATAAACCTCGTACTGATCCCAGATTTCCTCTAAGGCTTCATAATTCTCACGAAGCTCCTCACCTTTTTCAAGTGTTATTGCCGCAATGAGAGAGTTAAGCAAGCTGAGAGGCGCAACAAGTGAATCAACTATTGACACCATACCGCTCTTAGCTTCAAGAACATAATCCGACATTCTCGCAATAGGTGCATTTATGTTATCGGTTATTGCAATAACGCTGACTCCCCTGTCCTTCATAAAACGGACAGCACGTATTGTCAAAGCAGAATATCTGGGCATTGATATAGCAATACACACATCATCCTTATTGATTCTGAAAATTTCTTCATAAAGCTCACTGTCACTTGAAACATTAATCAGTACAACATTATCAAATATAAGCTTGAAATAATAGCTGAGGAATCCTGCAAGAAAAGCTGCACTTCTGACGCCGAGAATGTAAATCTTTTTAGCATTCATAATTGTTTTAACGCTGGCATCAAAATGTTCTTTTGAAACAGCTTGCATGGTATTTATGAGAAGCTGCGAATCATTTTTCATGGTATTTTCAATGATATTTTCGCCCTTTGTACGAGCATCAAAAACATCAATACGCTGCACACCTGTAAGCTTTGAACGGATAAGGTCCTGCAAATCCTTCTGAAATTCGGGATAGCCCTTATATCCAAGCTCAGTAGCAAATCGCACAACAGTGGATTCACTGACTTTCACTGTTTCACCCATTTTTGCAGCAGTCATAAAAGCCGCCGTTTCGTAATGCTCAGCAACGAATTTTGCAATCTTTTTTTGTCCCTTGGAAAAAGTATCAAACTTTGAATCAATAACGGATAGCAAAGAGACTGTCATTATAAAAAACTCCTGTCTGATTATTCAGCAATAGAAATATCAATACTATTAATCACAATATCCTCGAAGGGTTTATCGAGCATATCAACTTTAACACCTGCAATTTTGTCAACAATGTCCATACCCTCAAACACCTGACCGAATACGGAATGCTTGAAATCAAGCCAGGGAGTTCCGCCGTTTTCAGCATAAGCCTCGATGATATTTTCAGGGAATGAATCGGGAATCTTTCTCATCTGTGAAAGGAAACGTGTATCAATTTCCTTTGACTGCACGATAAAGAACTGGCTGCCGTTAGTGTTGGGGCCGGCATTAGCCATTGAAAGAGCACCTCTGATGTTATGAAGCTCAACTGCAAATTCATCTTTAAAGCTTGCGCCCCAGATGCTTTCTCCGCCTCTGCCTGTGCCGGTGGGATCACCGCCCTGAATCATAAAGTTGTTGATTACACGGTGGAAAACAATTCCGTTATAGTAGCCGTTTTTTGCGTGTGTAACAAAGTTTTCTACTGTTTTGGGAACAAGGTCAGAAAAAAGTCTGACTGAAATATCACCTATATTTGTATGAATAACTGCTATTGTATCGCCGCTTTGCGGCTTGTCCATCTGATTAAACATATTTAAACCTCCATAATTTATACTATTCAATGTATTATATCACAACTTAAAAATAATTTCAACTGATAAAATCGTTGTGACAATCCCGCGGTCATATCAGCGAAAAATCCCCTCAGTCAGCTTACGCAGACAGCTCCCCTTGCATTTTCAAGGGGAGCCGCTGAATTTGTCGTTTTTTTATGTTTTACCAGAGTGTTGTAACACCCTTTGCGTGGGCGTTCATGCGGGCAACATCAAGAGTGTTGACCTTGCCGTCTCCGTTAATGTCTGCGCAAGACTTTTCATAATCAGAAAGTGAAGAAATACCTTTAGCCTGAGCATTCGCACGGGCAACGTCAAGGGTGTTCACTTTGCCGTCGCCTGTAATATCACCAAGAAGATTGAGTTGAACATCAATTTCAATATCTTCTTCACCGATTATAATGTTGTATTCTCGTGTTGCGTGGTTTTCTTTAGAAACTTTCAGAGTGTATTCCCCTGCTTCAATACCTTCAATTAAATATTCCTCAGAATCGCCTGAAACTGTAAACAAATCAGATGCATCAGTTTCGCCTGATTTTATAAATTCAAGTGTGATTTCACCTGAGAAATTACCTGACACGCCGATTGTTCCTTTAACTGTAAAATCTGAAGGCTCTACGTAACTATCTGTATAACTTTCACCGCAAGAGCAAGTGTGGGTTGTATAACCCTGTGAATTGGCAGTTGGTGGTGTTACAACCGATGAATATATATGACCATCGCCGTTCAGTCGGAAAACAAATTTCACATTGTACTCTGTTTCGCCGATTGTGAGAGTTGTTGACACTGAGTTACCGGCCTTGTGCCAGTCAGAATATTTCACAACAAAAGCTTTTGAGGATGAAATTGTGATAGGTGTGTTTTCGGTTTCAACAGTAACTGTTTCACCGTCAAAGGTTGTGGAATAAATTGCCACGCGATCAACATCATAATCTGCAAAAATTGTGATATTGTTTCCTTCTCTGAATTCGGTAGAATTAAGTAAGCGAAGAGAAGAAGTAATTTCACCTGAATTTTCCGGCACAATTTCTTTTGTTTCAACTCCGTTACCAAAGTCACCAATAAGAAGTGTCGTGCTGTTTTCATCAACAGTTTTCGGAACAAATGAAGTGTTAACATTTCCGTTTGAATCAGCCGTCAACTGATTTACAAAAAGAAGATTTTCACTTGTAAGGACAAAATCTGCGCTGTAATCTGACACATTAAGAAGCAAATAATCGCGGCCTGCTACGCAGGCATCTTTTGAGATGTCAAAGAGAGTTGCAGTGTTGCTTGCAGCTGCACCGTTCGAGTAAGCTTGCTGACTCGTAGATTCAGAGATTACAGATTCCGGATTGAATTTTAAAGCGGGACGAATGCCGCTGTAGGTATAACAGACACTGTTGTAGTCGTCGACGTAGCCGACGATGAAGACTTCACACGCGATATTGGAATAGTAGTCAGGCGAGCGCAGACGCCATTCAGAATTGCCGTAGTAGCTTGAAGACTTTGATACCCACAGACCTTGACATTTTGCATAGTCTGTTCCCTGTGCTCTGCGGGCTGTGTCATAGTCTGTTCCATCTGACGAGAAACCATAAGCACTGTTTATTGCTTCATTATATGAAAGGAGGAAGATTTTATCGTTTGTTGTTGCACTGTCAAGCTCAGGATATGATGAACTATAACAGCTGTTATCAAGGGTTGTTGTGCCTATTTCCGATTTTTCGCTACTTGTAAATGCCGTGTTATAGAAATCATCATTCAGCCAGTCTCTTATTGAGCTTGCGGCATAGTCAT
>CAZDQE010000005.1:0-68778 GCA_964507395.1 uncultured Eubacteriales bacterium
TGCAACATGCAGTTCGGTGGTGATGACCAGTGGTCAAATATGCTTGGCGGTACGGAGCTTATCCGTAAAAAACTCGGAAAAGATGCTCACTGTATGACTATCACGCTGCTTACCGACTCAAACGGTAATAAAATGGGTAAAACAGCAGGTAATGCCGTTTGGCTTGACCCCAACAAAACGTCACCCTTTGATTTCTACCAGTACTGGAGAAATGTAAGTGATGATGATGTACTCAAATGTATCCGTATGCTTACCTTCCTTCCGCTTGAGCAGATTGACGAGATGGATAAATGGGAAGGCAGCGAGCTTAATAAGGCAAAAGAAATCCTCGCTTATGAGATGACAAATCTTGTTCACGGTGAGGAAGAAGCCGTAAAAGCTCAGAATGCAGCAAGAGCACTTTTCTCAGGTGCAGCCGATACTTCAAATATGCCCACAGTTTCACTTTCAGACGAAGATTTTGAAAACGGTGAAATAGGTATTGTAAAAGTGCTTGTTAAAGCTCAGGTAGCAAAATCAAACGGTGAGGCAAAACGCCTTATTCAGCAGGGTGGTATTTCTGTAAATGATGAAAAAGTTTCAGATTTTGCTATGGCTATCAGTGCTGAAAAAATTGCTTCTGAGGATGTAATTGTGAAAAAAGGCAAAAAAGTGTTTTATAAAATTATTAAGGAATAAATTTTCTTAAGGAGGAAATAAAAAATGATAAAAGACATTCCAAATGGTGTATATCCGACGATGATAACACCCTATACTGCAGACAATAAAATTGATTATAACGCAGTAGAAAAGCTTATCAACTGGTATGATGAAAAAGGTGTTGCAGGAATTTTTGCAATTTGTCAGTCAAGCGAGATTTTCTATCTTTCTTTTGAAGAAAGACTTGAGCTTCTTAAGTTCATTGTGAAAAACGCACCCAAAAACATGACAATTGTAGCTTCAGGTCATACTGCTGATGACCTTGAAACACAGATTGCTGAGGCAAATAAGTTTATTGATGTTGGCATTGACGGCTATGTTTTCATCTCAAACAGACTTGCAAATGAAAATGAAGACGACAGTGTTTTCCTTAAAAACATTGAACACGTTGTTAATAACATTCCTGAAATCGGTCTCGGTATTTACGAATGTCCTTATCCCTATAAAAGACTTATGACTCCTGCAGTGCTTAAAGAACTTAGCCAGACAGGTAAATTCAGATTCCTTAAAGATACAAGCTGTAACCTCGATGAAATTCAGGCTAAACTTGATGCTGTTAAAGGCACTGATTTTAAGATTTATAATGCTAACTCAGCAACATTCCTTGAGTCAATGAAAATCGGTTGTGCAGGTTTCTCAGGCGTTATGGCAAACTTCCATCCCGAGTTTTATGTATGGCTTTGCGAAAACTTCAATAAAGAACCTGAGCTCGCACAGAAAATACAGGATTTTGTTGGTTTCTTCTCTGTTGCCGAGTGCCAGATGTATCCTGTTAACGCAAAATATTATCAGTCACTTGAAGGAAATGCAATGGAGTACATTTCAAGATCAAGAGATGCAAGTGAATTCAAGAGAAACCGTCAGCTTGAAATCGAGCAGATGTATAATCTTACACAGGAATTCAAGAAGGCTTACAATATCTGAACATAAATTAATAAAAAATACGGATGTATCAGCAGCGATACATCCGCATTTTTTATTCTCCTAATTGTTTTGCAAGGTCTTTAAAGTGATTGCCTTTTTCCTCAAAGTTTCTGTATCTGTTGTAGCTTGAAGCGGCAGGGGAGAAGAGACAAATTTTCCCTTTCTCGGTGAATTTATAAGCACTTTCTACCGCCTTGTCCATAGTATCAACGCTTACCATATTTTTAGTACAACCGATTTTCTTAAGTTCATTAATGATTTTTTCACCTGTTTCAGGTAAGCCAATAAGGTTTGAAACATTACATTCATTCAAATCAGTGATGAACGTTGAATAATCAATGCCTCTGTCCATGCCGCCGAATATAAGCGTATCAACTTTTTCAAGAGCAGATACAGCGCACATAACTGCATGCGGAATTGTAGCAATACTGTCATTATAGAAAGTAATTTCTTTCCATGTTCCGACCTTTTCCATTCTGTGAGCAATAGGGGAGAAAGACATGATTCCTTCTTCTATAGCTTCGTCAGAAATACCGATGCACCTTGCAGCTTTAACAGCAAAGAAAATATCCTGATGGGTATGATAACCTTTAAGGTTTTCATTGAGTGTTGTCAGATGCTTTAAAAACTCATCAGCATCTTCATCATATCTGCTTACAGGTGAAATTTTCGATTTAATGGCGTTAAAATCAATTAATTCCTTCAATTCGGTCTGGTCATCGTTGAAAATGAAATAATCGCTTTCTGACTGGTTTTTGACGATATTCAGTTTTGCACCTACATATCCCTCGAAGCCATTATAATGGTCAAGGTGTTCGGGATAAAGATTTGTCATAACAGAAATATGCGGTGATGCCTTGGCAAATTCAAGCTGGTGGCATGACATTTCAATTACAGCAGTAAGTCCGTCCGTGTCATCAAGACTTTCAAAAACGGGAACACCAATATTGCCGATAAGTGCACATTTTCTGCCTGATGCTTTTACAATGTTATAAATCAGGGTAGTAGTTGTTGTTTTGCCTTTAGTGCCTGTTATACCGATTTTTGTACATTCTGCAAAGCGAAGGAATAAATCCATCTGACCTGTGACTTCCGTGGATTCTCCAATTTTAACATTTTTGAGAGAAATACCGGGACTTTGCATAACTAAATCAAAATTATTTATGCAGTCAAGATAGTTTTCACCTGTGTAGAGCGAAACGTTTTCGTCCTCAATTTTCAAATCTCTTTTATCTGCAACGGCAATTTTTTTGTCGGGATAAAATCTTCTGATAAAACTGTAGGTTGACTGTCCTTCCTTGCCAAAACCAAGTATAAGCACTGACGGCTTTTCAAAATATTCAACTAATTTTTGATACATTTTTAATCTCCTCTGAGTTAATTTATGCTTGTGTCAGTAAACTGGCTGAGGTACAAGTCGCGGTAAAAAGTTTCACTGCTCATTAATTCATCATGTGTTCCGCTCTCAATGATTTTACCGTCATTAACAACAAGAATTTTATCAGCCTCTCTGATAGTTGAAAGTCTGTGGGCTATAACAAAATTTGTTCTGCCTCTCATCAGGTTTTTCATTGCCTTCTGAATCTGCGCTTCTGTTCGCGTGTCAACAGAGCTTGTTGCCTCATCAAGAATCAAAATTTTCGGGTCAGCTATCAATGCTCTTGCAATAGTAAGAAGCTGTCGCTGTCCCTGAGAAAGGTTGGTTCCGTCTTCGTCGAGAACGGTATCATATCCGTCAGGTAACTTTTCAATAAAACCGTGAGCTTTAGCAGCTTTTGTTGCAGCAATAATTTCTTCATCTGTAACATTTTCTCTGCCATATGAAAGATTTTCTTTAATTGTACCTTTGAAAAGCCACGTATCCTGAAGCACCATACCGAAAATTTTTCTGAGATTTTTTCTTGAAACATTTTTTATGTCGGTATCGCCAATTCTGATTGTGCCTGAATTGATTTCGTAAAATCTCATAAGAAGATTTACAAGAGTTGTTTTACCGCCGCCTGTAGGACCGACAATAGCCACCAATTCGCCGGGGTTAACGGTAAGATTCATATTAGTTATAAGCGGCTTGTCAACTGAATATGAGAAATTTACATTGCTGAAAGTTATTTTACTCTCAAAATTATCAGGGAAATCGCTATCAACATCTTTTACAGCATCAGCTTCGCCAATTATATTGAAAATTCTTTCTGCTGATGCCAACGATGACTGAAGACTGTTTGCGATGTTTGCAAGGTCAACGATAGGCTGAAGAAACATTTTTGAACAGGTGATAAAGGTTGTGATAGCACCGATTGATAATTCTCCGTCACCATTCGCAATGTAAAGACCGCCGACAATGCAAATTATAACAAAACCGATGTTGTTTACGAAATTAATAAAGGGCATTATTATCCCTGAAATAAACTGAGCTTTTTTGCCCGCAGAATAAAGTTCTTCGTTAATTTCATCAAATTCTTCAATTGCTTTGTCTTCATGACAAAAAGCTTTTACAATCTGGTGTCCCGTATACATTTCTTCAATATGTCCGTTAAGTTCACCTGTTTTTCTCCAGAGTGAACGGAAATATCTTTTAGATTTGCCTGCCATTGTAAAACCGATTAATGCACAGACAGGAACGATGCTCAAGGTAATAAGCGTCATTTTAACGCTTACTGTCAGCATAACAATAAGAGTACCGATGCAGGTAACAATACAGGTAATTATCTGTATCAGATTGTTCTGAAGTGTCAGGTCGATGTTATCCACATCGTTAATGACTCTCGACAGAATATCTCCCTTTGTATGAGTATCAAAGAATTTCAGCGGTAAGGTGGAGAGCTTTCTGTTTATCTGCTCTCTGAGGGAACGGGTAACCTTCTGTGCTACACCTGCCATCGAGTATCGCTGGAAATATGTCATAAGTGAGCTTAAAACATAAATTCCGAGAATTATCAGCAAACTCTGACCGATTGGCTTGATGTCAAAGGGGAGACCGGCAAGCTTATTTTCAACCTGAAGCTGAATTTTGTCAATTATCTGACCTAAAAGGAAAGGACCTGTTACACTGAGAGCCGTTGATAAAATACTGCTGACGATAACCGCACCCATAAGTGCTTTCAAAGGCTTTAATTGCAATAAAAGCTGACCGAAAGTTTTAAAAAAAGATTGAGGCTTATCTTCAGCGGCACGGAGATTTGCATATTCACGGTATTTTGAATTTACTGTTTTGTCCTTTTTCATGCCGGCTCCTCCTTTGAAAGCTGGGAATGCATAATTTCTATGTATTCCTCGCAATTTTTTGAAAGTTCAGCATGATTGCCGATACCGATTGTTTTTCCTTCTGACAGTACAACGATTTTGTCAGCATCAATAATGGTACCGATTCTTTGCGCCACAATAATAAGCGTTGAATTTTTCAATTCTTTTCTGATGGCTTTTCTGAGAAGTGCATCTGTTTTGAAGTCGAGTGCTGAAAAACTGTCATCAAAAATATATATGTCGGCTTTCTTTATAATAGCTCTTGCGATTGCAAGACGTTGCTTCTGACCGCCTGAGAGATTTTTGCCGCCTTGTGATACAAAACTGTCAAGCTTGTCAGGCATTTCAGAAACAAAATCCTCAGCTTGAGCAATTCTGAGAGCCTCCCACATTTCTTCCTCAGTTGCGTCTTCTTTTCCGAAGCGGAGATTGTCGGCAATCGTACCGCTGAAAAGTACTGCCTGCTGTGGAATTAATGCAATCTTTTGCCTCAGAGTGTTTTGCTGTATATCTCTTATATTCGTGCTACCGATTTTTAATTCTCCCTCTGAAACGTCATAGAAACGGGGGATAAGATTAACTATTGTGGATTTGCCGCAGCCTGTACTTCCTATAACTGCCGTCACTTCGCCGCTCTTTGCAGTAAATGAAACATTTTTCAGCACTTCATTTTCGCTTTCAGGATATGAAAAGCTGACGTTATTGAATTCAACACTGCTGTCGTCGGAAATTTCTGAAGTTTTTCCGCAATTTTTTATATTACTTTCAAGATTCAGGACCTCATTTATTCTGTTAACGCTTATCATGGCCTTAGGTATAAAAACATAAAGGGAAGCAGCCAATGTAATTGATGCGATAATAAGCAAAACATAAATAATAAAAGCCTGAAGATTACCTACAGTATTTTTTATCATTGCAACTGAATCAAGTGAGGACAGGTCGGCAGCTTCTATCTGTTTAGCATTAAGAAAAACAAGTAAAACAATAATTCCAATCAAAAGCAAACTGCCGACAGGAATGAGAAGGGCATAGATTCTGTTTATTTTTAACATTAAATCGGTAAGCTTGTTGTTTGCTTTTTTAAAACGTTTATCTTCATATTTTGTTTTGTTAAATGCTCTGATAACTCTGATACCGCTGATTTTTTCACGCAGTACCTGATTAAGCTTGTCTGTATATTTCTGTACAACATCGTACATAGGTATGATTTTTTTCATAATTATTATTGCAATAATAAGGATAACAGGTACTACTGAGAAAAGAGCACCCGCAAGTACCTTATTGAGCGAAAAAGCCATGATTGTACCGCCAATAAGCATTATGAGCGAACTCATTAACATGCGGATGCAGGTAAGTACCATGTTTTCAACCTGTCTTACATCGTTTGTGCTTCTTGTTATAAGCGAAGAAGTGGAAATTTTGTCTATGTCACTCGCAGTGAGGGACTCAATTTTAACAAAAATTGCCCTTCTTAATTCTTTGGCAAAACCTGTTGAGGCCTTGGCGGAAAAATAACTTGAGAAGCCTGCAATAATCAGTGCAGAAAAAGAAGCAATAATCATATATAGACCGATTTCTTTAATGTATTCAATTCCTCCGCCTTCAGTTCCTGCGGAAATACCGTTGTTAATAATCAAAGACATCATTAAGGGCAACAATAATTGCATACCATTGTTGAGCAAAGTGAGAACAACGGAAGCAATTGCAGAAGTTTTGAATTTTTTCATGTAAGATAGTATTTGCTTCACTTTTTCACCTCGTTTATTGTATAATCAATGTATTATACCATTTCATACAAATAACTTCAATAGTTTTGATTCAAATATTGCCATTTGTGCGTATTTCTGTTATAATTCCATATAATAAATGTGATTATTTATCATGAGAAGATGGGATGAAATTATGGAGAAAATTTGTTTTTACAATACCAAGCCTTATGACAAAAAATATTTTGAAAAATATAAAGATGATTTTTCTGTCGAAATTGAATATTTCAGAGGAAAGCTCCGTGAAAAAACTGCGGTTCTGGCTAAAGATTACGATGCTGCAGTTGCTTTTGTCAATGATGATATAAACGCAGATACAATTGACACACTTTATGAAAACGGAATTAGAATTCTTGCCCTCAGATGTGCAGGGTTTAATAATGTTGACCTTGAAGCAGCATACGGCAAAATCCATATTGTAAGAGTACCTGCTTATTCGCCTTATGCCGTCGCGGAACACGCAATCGGAATGCTGTTGTCACTTGTAAGAAAAATTCCGCGCGCTTACAACAGAACAAGGGATTATAATTTTACATTGAATTCACTTGTCGGTTTTGATTTGCACGGAAAAACTGTCGGTGTAATAGGTACGGGAAAAATTGGCAGAATCTTTATTGATATCTGTAAAGGATTCGGAATGAACGTCTGTGCTTACGACCCGTATCCTGCAAAAGGCCTTGATGTTGAATATGTAAGCATTGAAGAACTCTGCAAGCGCTCAGATGTCATTTCTCTTCACTGTCCGCTGACTGACTCAACAAGATATATTATTAACAAACGAACAATTTCTTTAATGAAAAATAACGTTTATATTATTAATACGTCAAGAGGAGCATTAATTGACAGTGAGGCTCTTCTCGAAGGACTGAAATCTGAAAAAATCGGTGGTGCATGTCTTGATGTTTATGAGGATGAAACTGACTTTTTCTATGAAGACAAAAGCGACAAGGTAATTCACGATGATGTCCTTACAAGTCTTATCGGTATGAACAATGTTCTTGTAACTTCACATCAGGCTTTTTTAACAAATGAAGCTCTTGAAAATATTACTCTTACGACTCTTCAGAATCTTCGTGATTATTTTGACGGTAAAGAATTAAACAACGAAGTCTGCATAAAATGTGCTAACGGAATAAGCTGTGAAAAAGATAAAAATGGCAGATGTTTTTAGTTTATTTTACATTTTATAATTAAAAATCGCCTTATTTTTACAATATTGACTAAAAGTATGAACATATTGTTAACAATTTCCAGTTGGTATTGAAAAGTTTTTTGAGTGTGATAAAATATTCTTGTGCATTGTTAAAAGGTTCACAAAAAATTTTAACTCTTAAAGATATGGGGGTATTTTTAATGAGAGTACGCAAGCAGGCTGTCGGCGATCGCAACATCGTCGGACAGAGGATCGAAGAGAAGAGAAAAAGCATCGGCATGAAGCAGAAGGACCTCCTTACACAGCTTCAGGTAGAAGGGATTGATCTCAATGCTTCCGGTCTTTCTAAGCTCGAAGGACAGATTCGCAGTGTCAGCGATAAGGAACTTATTGTTATCGCAAAAACTCTCAATGTGTCTGTTTTATGGCTGCTTGGTCTTGCAGACGACGAGTAATTAAAAAAGTGTAAAACACCTACCGCTTGGTAGGTGTTTTTGCTTAGTTAGAATACTTATCGGTAGTTATGTAATTTATACCGAGGTTATATACTCTTTCGAGAGTTTCATCATCATTAATTGTCCACGCAGCCAAATTTATACCCTGCATCTGTGCTTCTGTTATTTTTTCATCAGGGATATTTTTAGCTTTAATTGCAAGCCTTGAGTTTTCTCCGAGTTTTTTGCAGTTTTCTAAAACTGTATCGTTAATCTCTTCCGTCAGATACCAAAGTTCAATTTCACTGTCAAGTTTTCTGAGAAATAACAGTTGTTCTATATTAAAAGAAATAATCATGGACTTTTCTTTCATCTGTCTGTCGGTCAACTTTTGGAGAACATCTTCCAGATGATCATTGCTTTTTGTTTTAATTTCTATCTGAGCTTTTGTCTCAGTGTCTTTCAATATGTCAAGATATTCGTCAAGTGTAGGCAAATACATGCTGTCATGCTTTGTGAAATTTACACCATTTTTATAACTGATTTTTTTTAAGTCGGAATAATTGTTTTCATTCACGTTTTTGAAGCTCCAAAAATGCAGAAACATCGTGTTATCGTGGGTCAGAACCCATATGTTATCTTTGGTAAGAAGGATGTCACATTCAGCGGCATAATATTTCATTTCAGCAGCTTTTGCATATGCCGGAAGTGAGTTTTCCGGCGCAAAGGCTGTTACACCTCTGTGCGCAGTAAGAAAAACGGGTTCATTTTCTGTAATAAAGCTTATATCTTTGATGCTTACATTTTCCTTCTCTCTGTAATAAAACAACTGAACACACACGGTTGCAAGAATCAGAAATACAAGAATTCCTATTAAGATTCTTATGATGTGTTTAAAAATATTTTTCAGCAACTTATTCACTCCCTTTTATGTAATTGTATCATAATACAACAACTCTTTCAATACCATGGTCTGTGCATTTGGAAATTATTTATTGATTTATATAAATTACTATGATATAATAATTTATATTATTTTAAGGGGTGGCACCTATGATTTATGCAAACATTAATGCTCTTATCAGATATGCGCTTGATTGTAACTTAATTGATATCAGCGATAAATTTTATGTAATCAACACTCTTCTTGATATATTGAATCTTGATGAGTTTATTGAAACGGAAGAATGTCCCGATCTAAGCCTTGAAGAAATTCTCGGGAATTTTCTCAACTTTGCAGTGGAAAACAATCTTATTGATGACAATATCACTGAAAAGGATTTGTTTGATACACGCATTATGTCTGCTGTAACCCCGAGACCCTCAGAGGTTATTGCCAGATTTGATAACCTTTACAAAGAATCGCCCGAAAAAGCAACAGATTATTTTTATAAGTTTTCATGCGATTGCGATTACATCAGAAGGTACAGAATCAAAAAAGATATGAAGTGGACTTATTCTTGTGAATACGGTAACCTTGATATCACTATCAATCTTTCCAAACCTGAAAAAGACCCAAAAGCGATTGCTGCAGCTAAGAACGCAAAGCAGAGCAGTTATCCCAAATGCATGTTATGCCGTGAAAACACAGGCTACAGAGGCAGAATGAATTATCCTGCACGTCAGACGCTCCGCACAGTTCCTGTTATTTTAGACGGTACAGAAAGCAATATACAGTATTCTCCTTACGTTTATTACAATGAACACTGTATCGTTTTCAATAATGAGCATACACCAATGAAAATTGACAGAAAAGCTTTCGCAAAGCTCCTTGATTTTGTATCGCAGTATCCTCATTATTTCATTGGCTCAAATGCTGATTTACCGATTGTCGGCGGTTCTATACTGACACATGACCATTTTCAGGGAGGTCATTATACTTTCTCTATGGAAGAAGCTCCCGTTGAGAAAGAATATGTTTTTAAAGGCTTTGAGGATGTAAACGCCGGTATTGTTAAATGGCCTATGTCAGTTATCAGATTGAACAGCAAGAATAAAGAACAGATTCTTGAACTTTCCGACAAAATTCTTGCAGCATGGCGAGGATATACGGACGAAAAAGCTTTTGTTTTTGCTGAAACTGATGAAACACCTCATAACACAATAACACCAATTGCTCGCAGACGCGGTGAAAATTATGAAATGGATTTAGTGCTCAGAAATAATATCACAACCGATGAACATCCTTTGGGTGTTTATCATCCTCACAGTGAACTTCATCACATTAAGAAAGAAAACATTGGTCTTATTGAGGTTATGGGTCTTGCAGTTTTGCCGTCACGACTTAAAACTGAACTCGCGATTCTGGAAGAGTGCCTTGTAAAAGGTGAAGATGTGAGCAAAAATGAAAAAATTGCGATTCATGCTGAATGGGCAGATGAAATTAAAGAAAAACACGAGTCTATTACTGAAGAAAATGTACATGAAATAATTCTTCAGGAAACAGGTCTCGTATTTAAAAAAGTTCTCGAACACGCAGGCGTTTATAAGACTGACGAAGAAGGCAGAAAGAATTTTGTTAAATTTCTTGACTCAGTATGCTAAAAGAGATATCCGCAAAGACGATAAATCTTTGCGGATTTTTTGCTTATTTACATTTGTCAAAAGAGGGGTTGAATGCGTAGAAGTTTTTGGCATCCAGTCTGTCTGTTGCAATTCTTAAGCCCTCACCGAAACGCTGATAATGAACAATTTCTCTTGCTCTTAAGAATTTGATAGGCTCCTTGACGTCAGGGTCGTCAACAAGTCTTAAAATGTTATCGTAAGTTTTTCTTGCCTTCTGTTCAGCAGCAAGGTTTTCATGCAGGTCTGCAAGCGTGTCACCGGTTGACTGAATGGTTGCTGCAGACCAGGGAGTACCTGATGCAGCCTGAGGATAAATACCGGTTGTGTGGTCAACAAAGTAATCGTCAAATCCTGCTTTCTTAATTTCCTCAACAGAAAGGTTTCTTGTAAGCTGGTAAACAATAGCACCAATCATTTCAAGATGCCCAAGTTCGTCTGTACATTCAAGTTATCAATGAGAGTTCGGTATTTTAGGGTATAAAACAATTTCGAAGTCATCAGGATTTCCCCATCTACCGCTTTTTTCTTTATTATATACAATCTTTTCTAAAACTTCTTTTAGCATATCATTTTTTCGCTCTGGAGATGACAGTGTGTGATATGATGAAATCAGCTGTTCTATTTTCGGAATCAATTGCTCCCTTTCTGATAGTCGTTGTTCTTCGCTTATGAGCTGTTTTTCAAGAGTAAATATTGAATTTTGTGTATTTTCAATTTTTTCTGAAAGCAGGCGAGAACGTTCAAGAAAAATTTCAGTAGTGTAAATCCCTTGTTCGAGTAAGTCATATATATTACCATTTTGTGCGAATAGAGAGTTGAGTTCTTTTTTTTGTTTTGCTATTGATTCTTTAATGGGTGAGATGGTGTCTATTGAAGTGCTCGTAATGTTGTTTTCTGAAGTAATTTTGTATTCTTCTACCCATGCTGAAAGGTGAGAGATAATTGAATCTTCAACATAGAATAAGTAAGAGCATACGTTGTTACATGTGGCGTTATAACACATCAGTACATCTTCAGGTTGTCTTGAGCCTTTCGGTCTTCTTACCATTTTTCTACCGCATTTCGCACAGATTACAAGACCGGAAAGGGGATTTTTGACTACATCGCTTTCGCTGATAGGCCGTGATGGGTTTTGTGAAATAATTTCCTGAGCCTTGTAGAAAACCTCTGTGCTTATGAGTGGAACATGCAGACCGTCAACCAGGAGACAATTTTTGTTACTGTGTGGTCGTTCAATTTTTACTACACCGTCAACAATTTTTTTGATTGTTGGCCGATTGTTCCATCTGACCTTTCCAATATATGCGGGGTTTCTTAACATTCCTCTCAGTGTTGCAGGTACCCATATTCCGCCATTTCTTGCTGGGATGTTCATGTTGTTCAAACGTCTACATATCTTTGAAACACCTAAGCGTTCAATATTTCCTTGTTCATCAGCGACACCATTCACATACATATCAAAAATCATTTTTGCGATTGGGGCTTCTTTCTCATTTGGTATGAGTTTGAAGCCTTTTTCTTTTTCTAATTTAATTCTATCATAACCATAGGGAGTTTTATTTCCTACCCATTTTCCTTCATTAACAGATGATTCACGGCCACGCTGCAGGCGTCGGTTAATGGTTTTGTATTCCCTTCTGCTCATAAATAAACCAAACTCAAAATATTCTTCATCAAATTCGTTGTTAGGATCATAGGTTTTGGTCGGAGTAATTATGAGGGTATTTGAAAATTTAAAAGCCTGAGCCACGATACCTTGGTCGATGGTGTCACCACGAGCAAGTCTTTCAACTTCAACAACAAGCACACCGGTATATATCCCGGTACCAAGGTCAGACAATAATCGTTGCATTTCAGGTCTTGCAGAAATGGTTTCGCCTGAAACAATTTCTTTATATATCTGAGTAATATTGTAGTTTCTGCTCTTGGCAAGAGAAAGCAATATTTTTTCGTGTCTTGCCAGCGAATCTCCCATGCCGCGCTGTTCTTCTTCAATATCAGCTCTTGATTTCCTTAAATAAATACAATACTGTTCTGCCAATGAAAACACCTCCTTAAAATTGTACTAATAGGGCAGTTTTAATATTACAAATACAAACATTTGTTCGGTTGATAGGTCTTTTTTTACCCCACCAATTCAGGTGGGGCTTTGTTCTAATTACGTATGTTCATTTTTGTGTTTATTTATATCTTTATTTGATAACTCTTCACGTTTTACTTTTTTCATTTTTTCCAACCTGGTTGTTATTTGCGATAGTAACAATATTAACCTTGTTTTATTGTGATAACTGTTACTATAACCATCCAATAACATACTTTTGATAAGTTCCTGTGAATCAAATATCTTGTCTTTGAATTTTTTAACTATAGGACCATAAAAAATATGTAACTCTTCTAAAGCGTTATATATAGCTTTCAAATCTTGTTCATCAGCTGTTTTGCTTGAATTAATGCGTTCAGCTATCTGCTTTATATTATAAATGATTTTATCAATTTCAACTACATATTCGATAATGGCAGATTTAGCTTTGTGTGTATTAACTAATGTTGGAATAGCAATTATAAATGAAACTATTCCAAGAACATCAGCTAATTTATCAAGAAAATCCCAAACAGGTGTCCAATCCAACACAACACATCCTTTCAATTGCCTCACAAAAATGTGGGGTGATTGTATTTTAAAGATTTATGTTTTCAAAATTTACATCTTCTATTGATAATATATTTATTGATGCAGCAGAAACAGTTGTTTCATTTGTATTTTCGTCTGAATCAGGTGAAATAAGATTTCCAATGCAAGCTAAAATTACAATTGCAATTACAATACCGATTATTAACCATCTCTTCTTTGGATCTTTCCACGTTTCTTTTGCGTCTTTTATTTGATTTGCAGTTTTTTCTTTTGCTTGTTCTAATTTTATATCAGCTTCTTGACGTTTTTCTGATGCCTTTTGGTATCTTTCTTCTGAACGTTCAAGCATTGTTTTATGCGGCTCCTGTTGAATAGGTTTAGGTTCTGAGGTTGAAACACTTGAGCCACAAGAACCGCAGAATTTAACACCATCAGCTAAAGCGGTACCGCAGTTTGTGCAGAAATTACCTGTTGCGTTATCTGTAGGTTCAAGATTAAAGCACTTTTCAATAATTGCATTATAAATATATTTTTCTACATGGAGCAGAGACGCTTTTCCGTCTTTGAAAACAATTTTTATCTTTGCATTGTTTACGCTTTTGGCTGAGTTAATACCTGCAAGAGCACCAACACCGCCAAGGAGCGCACCGCCAACGGCGCCACGGACAACACTTGAAGTAAATGACTTTTTACCGTCAACCTCAACTACATCAAAAGAACGAACATTTTCAGGTGTTAACATAATCTTTTGACGATGCTTAGCATCTATGTATGCTTCGCCCTTCATATTTATAGACACAGGTCTGCTTTTATATTCGCCTTCGATAACCATTGAAATCATTTGAATTGCTCCTTTTATTTTCGTTTTTTATTTAATCTTTCTGCTGCTCGTTTATCAATCTCATCCCAATCAACAGGTCTGAGGGGAAGGTTAAGTTCCGGTTCATCAAATCGTGCCATTATTATACAACGGCAATCATCGCAAAAAGGCGGTGCATTAACACCTATTTGCGCTTTTTTTACATCAAAAACTTTACCATGCATTTCTCTGCATTTAGAACATACACCGCAATCTTTTGCTGACGCAATTGCAAACTTTTTAACTCCAACCGACTTAAACTGTTCAAGATTCTTTAAAGTTGATAATGTTATAAAATCGCGATGAACCATTGATTTTGTTACTTTATATCCTAATTCGTTTAATTCGTCAACATTTTTCAGAGATTGATGTAACATAATAGAGTAGGTTGCAGAGGCAAAGTCATCATCAGAAGTTCTTTTTTCTAATGATAGCATATAATGAATTGTATCAATATCTTGCATTATTGATTTTTTATCATAGGGTAATGCTAACGGATTAGAAGAATCCCCATCTTTTGTTCTGACAAGGTCAAATGCTCTGTCGTAATCTCGTTCCTTGACAGCGCTAAACAAATTCAATAATAAACATTTTCTGCGTTCAGATCTTTCACTGTCGATTTTGTAAATTAAAGATTTTCCAATATCAGTAGCTGCGTAAACATTATCGGTAAAATGCTGTGTAATGTCTTGCTGTGAGCAATTCGCTGTTATACGCTTGATTAAATCGGTTTTTGTACCACTTACAGAAAGAGAGTTGCTTTTCAAAAAACACTTAAGTTCGTCAATTTTATAGGTGTTTAGGGTGATATCGATCTCGGCATAAGTCAGATAACCATATTTGAATAATTTTTCAACAGTTTTCTGATAGTCGAGATTATAATTATAATAAAAAGATTTTGCAAATTTAGATGTGTCCGCTTTTTTGCCATCACAATATTTCAGAAAAAGTATCTCTGGTTCGGAAATACATGTGTCATTATTACAATTATTTTTGACCTGTGAAAAAAGATCTTTGATTTTATCCAATATTTTCATAGAAATGCCTCTGTATATCTGTTTAGATTTACTGTGTTTGATAATATTGCAGAGCCTTGTGCATAAATTCGTTTGTTACATTAAAGTGTTCAGCGAGGTCCCAATGTTCACAAGTTCCACTTTGAATTAGTTTCTGGAGTTCAGAGTAGGGAACGAGATAACGGATTGCCCAGGCAGTCGCTTTGTGTTCGTGTCGTCCTCTGATGTCGAAGTCTGAATATACATTATAGAATGCTCCATTAACACAATGCCCGAGTTCATGAGCGAGGTGTACACGCTCATCAGCAAAACCATCAATTTCAAATGGATCAATACCTATGAATGTAGAACCGTCCGAAAACATAACCGATGTTGATTTGGTTTTTGGTAAATTAAAACATTCTATAACGGTCATATTATCATTTGCTATTTTATAGAGGTCATAATTATTCATTGTTCTTTTTATGCTTCTGCTTAACAAATCGGGCGAAGCTCTTAACCTCCTCCCACATTTCATCAGTGACATTTTTATCACCGTCGAATAAAGCTACTTTAATATCGTCTTCGGAAATAATACTCGGTTTAGGATTTGGTGTTTCACTTTTTCCAAGCAAATAATCAACTGATACGCAGAGAACTTCAGAAATACGAATCAAAATGTCTTGGCTGGGTTGTATTGCTCCGCGCTCATACTTAGAAATAGCAGACTTTTGAACATTAACTAAAACCCCAAGTTGTTCTTGTGTCAAATTTTTCATTTTTCGAGCTTTTTTCAAATTTTCCATACAAGACACCATTCCTTTCTTTTTTATAATATCGTTTCTTTATAGGAAACTCAATACAAGTGTCCAAAGTGGAAAATAATTTTTTGAATATTTTTAAAAAGTGTATTGACAGGACACAAATGATGTGTTATATTAAATGTGTCCTACAAAGAAACTTATGTGTGAGGTGATAAAATGTATCAAAAGTTAAAAGATGAGAGAAAAGCACAAGGTGACACCTGTGAAACAATGGCAAAACTTCTCAATCTTAAAACAAAAAGCGCTTATTCAAAAAAAGAAAACGGTTTGGTACCGTTCACTGTAGAAGAATGTAAAACTATTGCAAAACATTATAGAAAAAAAATCGAAGAACTTTTTTAATTTTTTTTTGCAAAATCAGTGTCCTATAAAGATACTGTAATAAGAAGTCAAGGGGGACTAATAATGAACAAACCATTATATTCAACAGACCCAGCAGTAAACTTCGGATTTCAGGAAAGAGAAAGAAAACCTGAATACTGTTGTTTCTGTGGCAGAGAGCTTAACAGGCTGATTTCAAATGATGCAAGACCTGTTAATGACGGGAAATGTTGTGACTACTGTAATTTCACTATCGTTGTTCCGGAACGCATCAAAATGTGTACAGGGGGTGAAGAAAATGTCACAGATAGGAGTGCCTAAAGATGTGGCGCAAAAGATATCGGATCTCAAACAAACACTTGAAGCAACAGAAGACTGTCTTCGAAGACTTAAGGAAGAAAATCAGGATTTGAGAGACGAAAACAAGCGACTTTGTTCAGAGATAACAAAACTTAAAGCTCGTCTTTATGACCTCACAACCGACGGTTGGTATGACTAATGACATACCTATTATAAATAACAAGGAGAATTTTTACAATGAATAATCCATGCGAAAACATCTACAAAATGGCACGAAAACGTGCAGACTTGAAGCGCGATCCTGCAGCTGAAGAACTCGGCATTGCAACGAGAACGCTTGACAAATATGAAAACTTTGAACTTCGTGTTCCTGATGATATCGTCAAAAGAATGTGCTACCTCTATGGTTATCCTTTTTTAGCTTGGCAGCACTTGAAGAATTCAGAACTCGGCATGTTTCTTCCTGATATCAAAGAAACCAACGTTCAGAGTGCGGCATTGAACATGGCTTCTGAATATATGCAGTTCGAAGCCACTTTCAAAACTATCATTTCTATTGTTGCCGATGGAAAAATCGACAAAAACGAAAAGGAAAGGTGGGAATTTCTTAAAAATGAAGTAAAAGACTTTGCATCAGCATTGTTGGATTTAACAACTGCTAAATCCGAATAGGGACAATCAACTGTTTAATAAAATTTAGAGAAAGGAGAGATATCTATGGCGATCGTATATGTTGGTAAGACAGGGAATGCAACTGTCAAGATTGATGATGAATTCTGTAAAGGTCTTACTCCTGAATCCCCTGAGGTAAAAGAGATACTGAGAAGATGTGCTGAAATCGTAATAAATGACCGCGTACATCAAGCCATAGTATCGAAGAAAAAGAATGCTTAAATGTAAGATTATATGTTTTGTAGTTGCAATAATCATGTTCATTGCAGGAGTGCCTTTTGCGGGATTTAATGCAGATACAACTGATGAACCGGTGTCAGGCAATGACTTTGATGAAACAGACACATCAGTTGTTGACGATGAAGTTTTGACTCTCAGGGTTACATATGATGTGCCCCTGGAGCAGGAAATTCAAAATCATGTAGTTGAACTCTGTGAAATATATGAAATTGACCCCGTGCTGATATTTGCAGTAATTGAACAAGAAAGCCAGTACGACAGATACGCTGTAAATGCTCAGGAAAACTGTTTTGGCCTTATGCAAATTAAGACATGTAATTTGATACCTTATGGATTGGACAAGCCATTTGACCCCATAGAGAACACGAGAGTGGGGATTCAGATACTTGCTGAACTTATCGACAAGTATGATGATATTGAAAAATCTCTTATGGCTTACCATTGTGGCGAATACGGAGCAAATCAGTTGTGGGAACAGGGCATAACATCAGACGATTATACCGAATCTGTTCTTGATATCAGACAGACTATTCATGAGAAAGGATGCGTGTATTACTTTGAAGAAGATAAAGCATAAACCGTTAATGAATGCAAAACGCTCAGCTCTCAGAGAAGCCAAGCGTTTGTGTAAAGGAAAGCCTGATAGAGTAAGGCATCAGGTTTTCATTCAGTTGTGGGAAGCAAAACTTGCAACGATTGTAAGCGAAATTTAAAGAAAGGAGAGAACTATGTCAATCAGCTATGTATCAGATATCGTACATAATGATATCGAAAATGTAAGCGAAGAAGAATTCAATATTGCACTCGGACAGGCTCTTCAAAAGCATGAAAGAATTATCATGCGTGAGGGTGATATGAACGGTGAAAGAATGAAAACTGAATACTTCGCAGAGCTCGTTATTGAGCGTATAAGAGAAAACAGAGTTGCAAGTTTTTTCTTCAATAAAAATAGAGTGTGCTGCTAAAAGCAAGGCACACCCAAAAACCGTAAACAAATTATAGCACTAAATCTATTAAAAATCAAGTTTTAATGTAATTTTATTAGGAAAGGAACAGTGAAAATGAAATTATTGAAACTTTCACTTACGAATTTTCAGGGAATTAAAAGTTTGTCTTTTGATTTTCTTGGTGGTCAATCAGCAACTATATACGGTGACAATGCTACAGGAAAGACCACTGTATATAATGCAGTAACCTGGTTGCTTTTTGATAAAGCAAGTACAGCAGTAAAAAATTACACTCCTAAAACTAAGGGCACAGACGGTGATATTCACAATTTGGAACACAGTTCTGAAGCTGTCTTTCAGCTTGATAGTGGCAGGGTAGTTACTTTGAAAAAGATATTCAAAGAAATTTATAAGAAGAAACGTGGGAGTGTCCATGAAGAGTTTGATGGACATACGACAGAGTATTATGTAGATGATGTTCCTGTAAAGGAAAAAGATTTTTCAGAAAATGTTTTGATTTTCTGTGGCGGCGATAGAGAAAAGCCTAAAATGCTTACCATGCCTGATTATTTCTCAGAACAGATTTCTTGGGAAGCAAGACGAAAGATTCTTCTTGATATTTGCGGAGATATCAGTGACAGTGAAATCATTGAAGGCAATGAAGCTCTGAATGAATTGCCTGATTTTCTTCGAATTGTCGGAACAACCGAACAATATCACACACCCGACGAATTTCAGAAAATGGCAAAAGCAAAGAAAGCAGAAATAAATAAACAGCTTGAGAGTATTCCCAGTAGAATCGACGAAGCAGAAAGAGCAGTACCTGATACCACGGGTTTATATACTGAGGATATCAAAAGAACGATTGAAATTCTTTCTAAAAAGCTTGATGAACTCACTTTGAAAAAAAGCACAATGTTTACTAACGGAACAGCAACAGCCGAATTGCAAAGCAAAATAGCAGAGATTAAGACTAAACTTGCAGAGGGTAAAGCTCAGCATATTAAAGTTCAGAGCGAAAAGAATTCTGATATTGATGCAGATATCATCTTAGCAAAGAGAGATGTGTCCGAAGCAAAACGTAAAATTGAGGACATCAAGGAAGATATCCGAAGGGCTGAAACTCGATATCGGGGCCTTAATAAGCTTCGTGATGAATTGCTTGCTGAATATGAGAAAGTCAGCAATGAGAGGTGGGACGAGACTCAAACAGTATGTCCTACTTGCCACCAATCACTTCCGACTGAGGAAATCGAGAAGATGCTCGAAGAGTTTAACCTGAATAAGAGCAAAAAACTTGAGAACATCAATCAACGTGGAAAGACAGAAGCAAGTAAAACTGAGATTACAGAACTTGAAAAGAGAATTTCTACTCTTAAAATTGACCTTGAAACGACTGAGCAGAAGAAAAGAGATTTGGAGTCAATTGTTGCCGAACTTGAAACAAGGCGTGTTCCTCTTGTGCCTTATGAAACTACTGAAGAATATGCAAGTTTTACAACAGAAATTGCCAAACTTGAAATAAAAATTGCAGATGAAGTCAATTGTAAATCTGAAGCGGTAGATGCTGTTGAACGGGAAATTATGGCTGTCAAAGAAGCAATTCGTGCAGAGCAGGATAAACAAATGCGTCTGAGTTTGGCTGAACAACAGTATAAGCGTATCGCAGAACTCGAAGAAACAGAAAAGCATCTTGCTGCTGAATTTGAAGAACTTGAAAAAGGTATCTATCTTTGTGAAGTTTTTATAAAAACAAAGGTTTCAGCTTTAAATGACCGAATAAATGAAAAATTCAAAAATGTTCGTTTCCGTCTTTTCCAGGAGCAGATAAACGGCGGATTAAAAGAAGACTGTGAGGTAATGATTCCAACAGCCGACGGTCGTATGGTTCCTTATTCTTTTGCAAATAACGCTGCAAGGATTAACGCTGGTCTTGAAATTATCGGAATTCTTTCAGAACATTGGGGTTTGAAAATGCCTGTGTTTGTTGACAACGCAGAAAGTGTTACAAAGTTGCTTGAAACGAACACTCAGACAATTCGCTTAGTGGTGAGCGAATCAGATAAAGCACTCAGAATTGAAATAAAATAAAATATAAGGAGAAGATTACTATGTCAGAAAACAAACAGCTCACACCTACACAGGAAAGTGAAACTAAAAATGAACAACTTGCAGCAAGCGAAAGATTTACCAATCAGGTATATAAGGAATTCGGTAACAGCGTTTCTGGTGTTCTGTCGGTAACAGACTATCAGAGAACACTTATTCAGGGATACTTTATTGTGATTGACCGTGCGCTTAAAAACGCAGAAGAAGAACGCTTGCGTAAAAACGCTGCAAATACCGACCACAAATATGATAATGAGCTTCCTGTTAATTGGAACACAATTAACCTTACAGACCTCGCACTTGACTTAGTCAGATATGCAAAAATCGGTCTTGATATGACTCAGGAAAATATGCTTTTTCCTGTGCCTTACAAAAACAAAAAGAAAAATAATTATGATATTACTCTTATGGAAGGCTACAATGGAAAAATATATATTGCTGAAAAATACGGACTTGATGTACCGATACATGTTACTGTGGAAGTTGTTTACAGTTCGGATATATTCAAACCTATCAAGAAAAGCAGGCTCAGTCCTATTGATAGTTATGAATTTGAAATTGTAAATCCTTTCAACAGAGGCAAGATTGTTGGCGGATTTGCTTATCATGAGTTTGAGGACCCAACCAAAAATAAACTCATCATTATGACAATGGCTGATATCGAAAAACGTAAACCTAAGTACGCAAGTGCTAATTTTTGGGGCGGAACCAAGATTGAAAAAGTCAATGGAAAAACCGAAGAAGTCGAGTGTGAAGGATGGCTTCATGAAATGGTATATAAAACTATCGTCAGAGAAGCTTACGGTGCAAGACAGATACCGAGAGACCCAAAAAAAATCGACGATAACTATCAGTACATAAAAATGCGTGAGGCACATTATGCAGAAATTGAAGCAATGGCTGAGATAGAAGCAAATGCAAATCAGAAACTGATTGATACTACCCTGGTAACAAACGAAATTACTATCGGTTCTTCAGAAAAAGCAAATATGTCTGCAGGCATAAATTCTGATGCGTCCTCAACAGTTTCAGATGGACCTGATTTCTAATGGAAATAAAGATAATAGCATCAGGAAGCAAAGGAAATGCTTATCGGATAAGTGATGGTAAAACATCTATTTTGTTGGATGCAGGAGTTTCAATAAAGACAATTCAAAAAGCATTGAATTTTAAAATACATGATTTGTCGGGGTGTCTTATATCTCACAAACACGGCGACCATGTTTTAGCAGCAAAAGATTTAGCAAAAGCTGGTGTGAATATTTATACGAGCCAGGGTACTATATGTGCCTGTTCATTAAAAGGGCATCGAATAAAAAGGATAGAGGCACTGAATGAAATCACAATAGGTACCTTTAAAGTTCTGCCCTTTGATGTGCAGCATGATGCTCCTGAACCGTTAGGTTTTTTAATTTCATCGATTGTTACTTGTGAAAAACTCTTATATTTTACAGATACTTATTATCTGAAATATTGTTTTAAAGGACTTACACATATCATGGGTGAGTGTAATTATTCACAAGAAATAATTGAATATAACGTAAAAATGGGATATATCCCCGAGATTTTTGTACAACGACTTGTCAAAAGTCACATGAGTATTGACCATTTTACTGAATTGTTAAAGGCAAATGACTTAAGTAAATTAAAGCAGATATATTTGTTGCATTTAAGTGATAACAACAGTAATGCTGAACAGTTTAAAGAAAAGGTTCAAAAATTGACAGGTGTTGAAGTATATGTCTGCTAAAAAGTAAAGGATAACTATGATAGTAACTGGAAAGATATTGCAATACGACGGCGAAAATTTATTGCTTTCACTTAGTAGCAGTATAGAACGAGAACTTATAAAAAAACATATAGGTTCAGTTGAACTGCGCTTGAATGACGGCAGGACAATTTCTGCAGACCAACGTAAAAAAATCTTTGCTATCATCAGAGATATATCTCTGATGAGTGGACACGAGCCTGAATACCTTAAACAACTTATGAAATGGGATTTCTGCTCAGAGTCTGGTTATGACTGGTTCAGCCTTTCAGATGTCGACATGACAACGGCGAGTGAGTTTATTACTTATTTAATCGCATTTTGTTTTAATTACAATGTGCCGACAAGAGATACATTGTTAAATCGAACTGACGATATAAGTAAATATCTTTACCTTTGTCTTGAACATCGTAAATGTGCCATTTGCAATAAAAAAGCAGAGGTTCATCATGTTGACCGTATAGGTATGGGAGCTGACAGAGAAAAAATAGTCCACGTAGGACTTGAGGCAATAGCACTCTGTCACGAACATCACATGGAAGCTCATTTGAGAGAAAAAGAGCTCTTCAAGGAGTTTTTTATATACGGTATAAAACTTGATGAATACCTCTGCAAATGCCTCAGTTTGAATACAAAAAGCAGGAGGTGATTGATTGTCTCGTCCATTAAAGGATGGGGTTGATTATTTTCCGTTCGATACGAACTTTTATGCAGATGATAAAGTTCGATTGTTGAGAGCGGAATTCGGGGCAAAAGGAATGTACACACTTCATTACCTTTTGTGTGAGATATACGGAAAAAATGGATACTTTATTCAATGGGACAAAAGCAGGTGCTTCCTTGTGTCAGACGGTGCAGGTTGTGGTTGCAGTCCCGACTACATAAGCGAGTTTGTCGCCGGGTGTGTTCGGTGTTCTTTCTTTGATGAAAGGGTGCTTAATATGTTTGGTGTACTGACATCAGCGGGTATCCAGCGGAGATTCATGCGAATGCTGAAAAACCGTGATGGAATAGAAATTATCAGAGAATACTGGCTGTTGGATGAAACATCAAAAAAAGATGTTCCACAGGGTGTTCTTAATAAGCTTACTTTTAAAACACTTAAAAGTTCTTGTAACCCCGATAAAAGTTCTTGTAACCCCGATAAAAGTTCTGATAACTCACAAAGTAAAGAAAAGAAAAGTAAAGTAAATAAAAATAATAATATTTGCTCAGAGCAGGACGAGCCTGCTCATGAGCCAGTGACACAGCTTTTGCTGATTGATGATTCATGGTATCCGATATACAAAGAAGATGTTGACATGTGGCAAGATGCATACCCATTAGTCGATATAATTGCTGAACTTAAAAGAATGAATGTATGGTTTGATGCCAATCTCAAAAAGAGAAAAACATCAAGAGGAATTCGTAGTTGTATTAACAAATGGATGGCTCGATGTCAGGATAAAGGTGGTTCTTCAAACTATGGTATAACTGCAAAATCACAACAAAACTACAACGATGCAACGCGATATCAAAATGAGAAGGCAGGTGATATAAGTGAGTTTTAAAGATAAAAATGGTGTTGACTCTTCTCAGGGTATGCTTGATGTTTCAACAGGTAAACACTGTTCTGTTTGTGGTGAGGAACTCTTTGAAAGATGTGTCTGGGGTGGCTTAAAAATTCCACTTCCGTGCTCCTGCAAAAAGGAAAGGTTTGCAGAAGAACAACGTGCAAAAGAAGAAAGAGAGAAATTTCAAAAAGAGTACATGATAAAAGAGCTGTATAAAAATAGCGGTATGCCACCGAAAGAACTCAAAGAAACTTTTGAAAATTTCACACCACGTCCCGGAACTGAAAATGCACTTAAGGCAGCCAAGCGATTTGCAGCAAAAGCTCCAAAGGTGTCAAAGGGTATTTTATTCATGGGTACCTGCGGAAGCGGAAAAACTCACCTTGCAGCTGCAATAGGCAAAGAAGTAATGAACAAAGGATATTCTGTAAAGTTTATTACAGCAAGTGATTTTTACAAAAACATAAGAGCCACTTTCTCTGAAAACACCACAACAGAAAAAGATGTCATTATGCCATTAGTTAAATGCAGATTGTTGATTGTTGATGAAATTGGCGCTACTGCACCGACAGCCTTTTCAAAATCGGAGTTTCATAACCTTATCGATATGAGACTGAGATATGAGAGACCGACAATTTTGACAACAAACCTTACTACCGAGGAACTTGCACAAGCTTTTGATAGTCGGACTGTTGACAGATTTTCTGAGGGTTTTGTGAATGTAATAATTACAGCTGATTCATACCGGCGAAAGGGAGCAGGGCAATGAGTAAGAAAACGGCACCGTTCATTGTCGATTCCTGCAAGTGCATGATTGATAAGTTGAAACACTTAGGTGCAAACCACTCAATATGGAATGTGTTTGAGGATTGGCTGAGGATATCAGCAATATCAATAAGCAACACAGTCGATTGGGGAAATCAGACTGTCAGAGAAAAGGACTACCTCGAAACTATCAAGAAATATACACCCAAAGAACAAGAGTTGCTGGCTGACCTTTTCAAAGAACTGATACATTCTCTTGAAAATGAGTTAACAAGAAATGGTCCTACTGATTTGCTTGCTCGTGTGTTCCGTGGTTTGGAATTACATAACAAGTATCACGGGCAGTTCTTTACACCATTTCATGTGTGCGAGTTTATGGGACATATTTCATTAGGTGACGGCGGTGAAGCAGGAAACAGAGTAGGTGAGGCGCTATCTGAAAAAGGTTACATTTCAGTGTGTGAACCATGTGTTGGTTCAGGTGGAATGGTCCTCGGTCTTGCCAATGCAATGCATTCTCAGAAGATGAACTACTGTGAACAGATGGTCGCATATTGTTGTGACATCGATATCAAATGTGTTCACATGGCTTACCTGCAGTTATCACTTTATGGAATACCTGCTGTGATTACACATGGTAATAGTTTGACCTTAGAAACATGGTCAACTTGGTACACACCGGCATATATGCTTGGCTTGTGGCCGATTAAAGAGAGAGCACCCACTATCGAACACATGAGCGAAATTACAAAAGAAAAGACACCGATTGCGGCGCCGAAAGAAGAAATAACCTTGGTCGAGAGCAAAAACGGCCAACTATCATTATTCTGAAAGGAAGGTAATAATGGATAATTTATTCAACATTTTTGATGAGGGCAAAGATTTTCAGAAACTCGCCATTGAGAAAATCAATGCAGAATCAAAAGACTATAAGGGCGACAAGTACGGAAATGCAGTTCACAGCTATGTTGCCAACACTTTGAGAGAGTTCTGTGAAAAAGACAAGAAATTTGCAGAAGTTGTCTATAAGACAAAACGCAGCTTTTCAGATTGCATTTCTGAAATTATGAAAGGTTGTGGCAGTCACATTTCAGATATCGAAGTATATCGCAGAGCAGCAAAATTTTATTTTCCGAATTCTGAGGTTGAATTTGTAATGACGATAACGCTCGTAGGTGATGAGCCTGATGAAAAGTATCTTAACAAAGAACCGAAAAAGAAGCCAGAAGAAAAGAAGCAGGATAGTAAAGATCAGAAGAAACCTGAGAGCAAGACAAGTAAACCCGAAAAGAAAAAAGAAGCTGAAATCATTCAGATTTCATTGTTCTGAGGTGAATAAAGATGTTGATAAAAGAAGAATTAAAAAAAGTTCCCCCTTGCAAGTGTCCCAAACTCAGCAAGAAAGAACTTTCAAAAAATCCGACATATTCGGTCACAGTAAAGATTTGCGAAGTCCCACACTGTGGCGAAATACTTGTCGCAGACTATTATAGCACAGAAGACAGCGTTTTGCAAGTTCGCTTTTTCAGTGATGCTAAAAATTACATTTCCTATGTGGTTAATGAAAATAAGTGGACCACAAATGCAATTAGACATTTGCTCCATATCAATTCAAGCGACTATTTCTCTTATAAGATTTCCGAATACAGTGAGACTCTCGAGTTTCTTGATGTTCCGAAACCATACAACAATTCCAGAGCTTATTATATAGGCAACGAATATTTACGATGTGAGGGTGTTTTCGGTGTTTGCTCAAAATTCATTCAGGAAATCAACCACGAAAAGCACAGAAAAGCATCAGACAGAAAATGGGAAAAAGAGCAATATCATCATTCTCTATTTCCCCACATATATTCCGAAAAAGTTAATTTATGGGCCGAAGAAAAGGTTTTTGATACGACATATATATTCCTTACTAAGCTCGATAAAAAACGCAAGAGAAGAGGTTTGTGCGGACACTGTGGCAAACAGTTCAATGTCCCTGCAGATGTAAAACACAACTCTCCCGGGGAATGTCCGAAGTGTCACAGGAAAGCAACATTCTGTGCTGACAGGTATAAAACATCAAAAGTTGATAAAGCAACTATCTGTTATCCGTTCAAAAAAGACGGTCAGTTGCTTGTTGAGTGGTCGAATGTATATAGGCAATATTTCACAAACGGAAAGCCATATTTCACTTATGACAAATTTGCTCGAACACTTTATCTGAAAGAAAAAGGGGTACAAAAAATTTACTCATACGGCACATCAGGTTATTTCTTTTGTTGCAGTGAGTGGTGCTCATGGGGAAGAAAGCCGATATACAGAGAAGCGTTTACATATAGTGAGGAGCTTCATTCTATTTTCGGAGAGCGTTACTACAATGTTGATTTGAAAAAACTGCTTGAAGAAGAAAAGAATCCGTTTGATTTTATCAAACTTTTGGACAACCTCAAAAACATACCGCAATCTGAATATCTTTGTAAACTCGGATTGACAATGCTTGCATCACAGCTCACAGAGGATGATTACAATGATGGTAGAGGTTTCTCAAAATGCCTCGGTGTAAATCAGCAGTATTTGCCGTTGTATCGTGAGTATAGTGTTACTGCATCTGAGCATAGGGCTATTAAAACGTCGAAGGAGTACCTCACCCCGTTGTGGTTAGAACAGTATAGAATGCTGAAAAGCATTAAAGACATGTTTTGTGTTGATGATTTGCTTATGCATATGACGATACATAAATTATGCAAATATCTGAAATTACAGCAGGTACTCCGTCCGTCTGAAACATTACCACACATAGCCGTATGGTTAAGAGACTATATCAATATGAACGAATCACTTGATATAAGACTATCGAAAAGCAATATGTTCCCTAAAGACATAAAAGCTGCACACGATATCATAAACCAAAGATATCAAATAGTGATGGAAGAGAGAAGAAAGATAGCAAAAGAAGAGGCTCTCGAACTCGTGTATGATATTTTCGATTGTTATACTAAAAACGGTTATACGGTATTAACACCGAAATCTCGTGAAGATTTCATCAGAGAAGGACAGGAGCTCAGTCACTGTGTCGGCGGTCAGAGCTATTTCGATAGACATGTTGCCGGTGAAAAAATGATTTTCTTCATTAGGAAGGTTAAAAATCCCGAAAAAGCATTTTACACAGTAGAAATCGATATGGTGACATTTGTTGTTACGCAGCTTTATGGCTATGGTGACAGACCGGCTACACCTGAAGTTAGAAAATTCACAAATGAGTTTGCCCGCTGGCTTAAAGGTGAGAAAAAGAAACTGAGAAAGGCTGGTTAAAATGGAACGCCAAAGAATATACAGTGTAAAAGGCACTTCGCTCAATGAAGCAGACAGATTACAAATTGCATCTTTGCTCATTAAAGCAGGATATACAGTAAAAATCGGCAGAGAAAAGCCGAAAGGCTCATATATCTACTTTGTTGAATATTGGGAAGAGGAATAAAATGACACTTCGATTAAGTGAAAAGGACCTTAAAACTCTCGGTATAAAGGTACCTGAAAAGCAGACTAAGCCTAAAAGTAAATACAACTCAAAGAAAATATCTGTTGACGGTATAATCTTTGACAGTCAGGCAGAAGCAAACTATTATTGTCAACTCAAAATATTGCTTAAAGCAGGGGAGATTGACGGTTTCTGCCGACAGGCAAGGTTTGTTATAACCGAGGGTAAGAACGGAGAGAAAGGCACAGAATATGTCACGGACTTTATTGTGTTTCTTCCCGGTGGCAAATACAGAATAGTTGATGTAAAAGGTGTAAAAACCGATATATTCAAGTTGAAGGTGAAATGCCTTCGAGAAAAATATCCGAAATTAAAAATAGAATTGGAGAGTTGAAAAATGATAATCGAAAAAAATATAATCGCAGCTGAACTTAAGAAACTTAAAAATATCACACCGCCGAAAGTATCTGATGTAAGCGGTATTCTTTTCAAAGATAATATGCTCATTGCAAACAATCTTCAGGTAGCTGTAACAGCAAAACTTGATGTTGAAACGGATGAAGCGTTTGTTATCCCAAGCAAAGCAATTGATATGATTGAAAATCTGCCGGCAGGAGAAATTACTATTACTGAGAGTAATAACAGGCTTACGGTGAAGAGTGAGAAAGGTAAAAGCACATTCGCAACAATCTCTGTTTCAGATTTTCCACAGACGATTATCCCTGACCTCACAGCTGCAGTAACGCTGTTTAACTATGATGCAGAACAGATGTCTGAAGCAATAAGCAAAGTGCTTTATGCAGTTTCTGAAAAATCAACACATCAGATTATGACCGGTGTTTTGATTAAGAGTAACGGTAACCAGATAGACATCATTGGCTGTGATGGTTTCAGAGCCGCATGGAATCAGGCAATATACAACGGCGAAATCAATGCAGTTATTCCGAAACTTTCAATCGTGAATCTGCTCTCTCTTGACCTTAAGGGAAGCATTGAAATGTTCAACATGAGTACAAACAGAGTAATATTCAAGACTGAGAAATACTCTTTGCAGACACCGGTTCTTGTGGGGAACTATCTGGACCCAAGGTCTGCCTTTGATACCAGCACATATATTACGGAAATTACCTTTGAAAGAGAAGAACTTCTTGATAGTGTAAAAAGAGCACTTATCTGTTCATCGAAAAAAGATGTGATAAGAATAAATCTTGCCACTGTTGAAAAACAAAAGATTGTTGTTACGTTGAACGAGTCAAATGCAGAATTTTGGGAGGAAATTCCACTTATCGGAAAAATCGAAGAAAACATTGATGTTTCACTGAGTGCAAGATTTTTAATTGATGCGTTAAAAACTTCGACAGATAAAAATATGTCTATGTCATACAAGGGTAATCTAAATGCCGTTATCCTAAGAGATAGTGTTATGCAGCAGCTGCTTCTTCCTCTCAGAAAGTGAGGTAACGTTGATGTTTAAGTGTAATAAAGAACAATGTGTATGGAGATCCTCAACCGGTACTGATGTTGGTTTCTGCTTTATGAGAAGTTGTCCTGAATCAGTTTACGTACCTGAGCCTAAAAAAGCCAAAAGAACAATCAATTGGTCGGGGTTGATAACAAATCCTGAACGCTTTGACCATAAGAACTATTACAAAAGAAAACTGCTTGAGGTGGTGCAGTGATGGATGAACAACTTACTTTGTTTGATGAAACACCCGAAAATACACCGCAAAATCCTTTCGAATGCCCCTTCGCCAATGATGGTCAACATCATTGGTGGAGTAGCAGGAACACTCATCTATGCCATTCTGCGGTTGATTGCAGTCATTGTTACATAACAAATGTCATGGCTTTAAGACAGAAAAATAAACTCCATCAAAGAAAGAGTGTGTTTCATTGCAAGTACAACATAAGAGAAGAAGATGTCAAAACTGAATATGGAGAATTTGCTCACAAGTGTGAAATTACAGGAAATAAATGGAAAACAAAAGCTTGGAATAGCAGAGAAGATTATTACACTAATCCAATAAACGTTCCGTGTAAATTTTGCGATTTACCAAGTTGTGATAAATGTATTTTTCGAAAAGAAGTATCAGAACAGAATCCATACGGATGTTGCGGTTCCTGTGCTCACAGGCTTTTCTGCCGAGACAGTAAACATAAAGATTTGGGAACAGTCACGCCGGAATCGTTTATTGCAATGGAGAGAGCTAAGCTTTCGGAAGAACCTAAATATCCCGAAACGGACCTTTCAAAGGGACAATGCAAGAAAACATATCACAGTGATTGTCCTCATTATCTCGGTTATATGTATTCCACAAGCGGAGCATACATCAAATGTGCCTGTACAGAGGAAAAGCTGAAAACAGAAGTGTTTACGGCAATCTGCAATCAACATTTTAGGGCATATCACCCAAACAGAAAAGGAAGCGACTGCCTGAACTGTGCAGATTATTATACTGCTGAAAGTTTTGAAAAGAGAGAAATCTACAAAACCGGTAATTTCGGTGCTTATTGTCACGAAACAATCGGACGAAAGACGAATTATGAACATACTACAACTTAACGAACGGCTGACGCCGGATGCAAAAAGTAAAATCCTAAAATTAAGGAACTCTGAAAACATAGTAGGTCTTTCAGGCGGTAAAGACAGTATGGCAACTTGTATTCTTCTTTCAATGCTTGAAATTCCGTTTAAGACCGTTACCGCCGAAGTATGGTGGAAAGAAAACATAACAGGTGAAAATCCATATCACTATGAATTCTTTCACGAAAAAGCAAAACCGAAACTTGAAAGCTGGGGAATAACCTGTGATTTAGTCAGGTCTGATGTTACTGCTTACCAGTATATAACAACTCCAATAGTCAGAAGTAACCACCCTGAAAGAGTTGGTAAGTTAAGAGGCTTTCCGTTATGTGGTAAATGCGGAATACAGCGAGATTGTAAGGTAGGACCGTGTAACCGTTATTACAAACAACAGGACACACCCTACAACGTCATTACAGGGATAGCTGCAAACGAAAAAGACAGACTTATATCTAACTTTGCAAACCAAAGAATTTCAATTCTCGAACTTCTTGATGTCAGAGAATATGAAACTTATGGCATTTGCAAAAATGAGGGATTATTGAGCCCTACATACAGCTTTTCTGAAAGAGGTGGCTGTTGGTTTTGTCCTAACCAAAAAATACAAGAATTAGAAATGCTTTACAGAGAGTTTCCACACCTTTGGAACGAACTTATGGAAATCCAGCGTATGCCGAATAAAGTGCAAGAAAAATTTAACAGAACACAAACACTTTATGACATCGAAGCGGAAATCAACCGAGGTGTACAAATGAAGTGGTTTGTAGGTAATTTTATGGAGGTATAACAAATGAGTAAAGCAGTTATGTTTAGCATCAACCGACCTCACACCGACAACATTAAAAGTGGTGCAAAAAAGAGTGAATTAAGAACAAGACCACCTAAGATAAAAGAGCCGTACAAAGCGTATATTTACGAACCCTTAAAGAACGGCGGTTGCGGTAAGGTTATAGGAGAATTTACAGCATTTAATGAATTTACATATCGAATGTGTATGGGTGTACCTAAACATTTGGTTTTAAGCGGTTGCATATCGGTAGAGGAAATTTGGTCATATACAAACAAAGGTGAAAAAGATTTAACCGAAATATCAATATCTGACCTTATAATCTATGACAAACCGAAAGAGTTGAGTGAATTTAGAAAACCTTGCAATTATGATTTAGGGTGTAAGTGTTGTTCTATGTATTTTCCAGGAACAGCGTTCGCAGCACCTTATTGTAAAAATGGCAACTTAGAAATAGCAAGACCGCCACAGTCTTGGTGCTATGTTGAGGAGGTAACGGCATAATGCAAGAATATTGTTGTAGATTTAGGTGTATATCGCAAGAAAACTGCACTGACTATGAAGAAGGTTGTAGCGAGGTACAATGCGGATTTCAATATGATTGTGAATTTTGCAGATACCAAGACGATTGCGAAAATGCGTTTGAGGAAAGTGAGGTCGAAACAGATGATTGAAGTCGAAGGATATAAAGCATTTCATGGTGTCATGAGAATCACACCAAAAAACAAGCAATTCCCTGCATTTACGCTTGAATGCGACTGGTTGTATAAACCGGAATATCATTGCTGGTACGGTGACGGCAGGTCATTCCCCGCAGGAATTTGTGAGGTGGTAAGTGAATGAAAATCACAGGCAATAATTTAACATTGACTGTTGACGGAGCTTTGGGACATTTCCCTGAAAAATTTGTTAAAACAGCAATTGAAAAACAGCTTTCGAAAAAGGTTATAGAACAGACAGAAGAAGATAGGGAGTTTATTGACTATGTTTGTCCGTGTTGTAAAACAACTCTGCAACAGTGCATTAAACCAGAAAAAAGGCTGAGATTTCACAGTGGAACAATTCATAAATATAAATGCTGTCCCGACTGCGGACAGGCTTTAGATTGGAGTGATATCGAGTGAACAGATGTAACGGGTGCGAGTTTTACAACGATTGCGAATATGCAGATAACTATAATTTTTGTGATGATTGCAAAGACTCTATTTACTGTTCAATACGGAGTGTTTCGTGTAAGGCAGGATATGACATCGAATGTAATAACGGATTTGAGGAGTGACCAAAATGACCGATAATGATATGATTAAATACTTACATGACCACGGCTTGACAAATGGTTGTTCTCTTGGACACCACTCAGGGAAAAATGATTTAATTGCTGACCGTTTGCTTTCACTTGTCGAAGAAAACAACCGCCAAAAGGCAGAGATTGAAGCTCTTATCGCAGGCCAGGAAACTTTGCAGAAATGCATAGCGGAGAAAGATGCAGAGATTGAGAGCATAACCGAAAAATTCAACTGTCAGCAAACCGTTTACGCTGATTTGAGCAAGATTATTAAAGATAAGAACACAGAGATTGAAAAGTTGAGAGAACTCAAAGAACAACTTGAAGTAAAATCGAGCGAAGAGATACACAGTTTGTATGCAGAAATCAGAACGCTGAAAAAGACAAATGATTCTTATACAGACGAGTGTAATAAACTTTTAAGCCTTATTCCTAAAGCAAGAGCCGAAGCCGTCAAAGAGTTTTCGGAGAAAGTCAAAGAAAAAATATCCTGCTATGATTGGGTTTATGTTGACGAGCTAATGAAAGAAATGGTGGGTGATGAGGAATGACATACACATCAAAAAACAAAAGATTTTCAATTACAACTGAAATGAAACAATTTTGTTTTATCCCATCAATCGGCATTACTTATAACAGAAGTAAAATAAGCGGATTCAATTACGGAATAGCATTTATGTTTGCTTGTGTTAATTGTGTTTTCCGTTTCGGAAGGAGTGACAACAATGCATGAATTAAAACCCTGCCCGTTTTGTGGTGGACAAGCAATATTCAGAACAATTGGAAACATTAGTAACACTATAGGATTTGGATGTAAATTTCAGATTGTGTGTAAAGAGTGCGGACTCGTATATCCCAAAAAATATTCTATTCTTTTCAAAATGAATGAAGATGGAGAACTGACACCTTTATTAGGTTCGGAAGATGTAATATCAAATGCAATAAAAGATTGGGATGAAAGAGGGAAAAAACAATGACTGACGGATATTATTATTGTTTGAATTGCCATAGCGAAATTACGCCAGACTATAATGAACACTGTAGTTTCTGTGGAACGTGTGCGATTGCAGTACCCGGAGATTATACCAATGAGGAAGTCGAAAGAGCTTTTGACTTGCTGAATAAAGAACAGGAAGGCAAGATAATCGTACCGCCTTGCAAGGTGGGGGATATCGTGTATAGCAACGATTTAGACCCACGATTTGATGTTGAAATCGAAAGAATTGTTATTGAAGAAAACGTAATAACATTTGAGTGGGTACAGTACGAAAAAGGTTATGAAGTAACCGAGTTTTGGGACGAAGGCGAGTTTTCACTTGACGATTTCGGCAAAACCGTCTTTCGCACCAAAGAAGAAGCCGAGAAAGCGTTGAAAGAGAGGAAAGAAAAGTGATAACAGAAAAACAAAAAGTATTGCTTGAAGTTGCTTATGACCTTATAAATAAGGTTTTTGCAGAGTTATGCAAAACTACGAAAAGAGGATATGAAGATGATTTATTATATGAATTAGTGGATATTATGAAAAAAATTATAAAGTGTACGGCACAAAAGAAAGAAGGTGCTGACAATGGCTGAATTAAACGGTGTATTTGTAACAAGACAGCGACTTGTAGGGAACACTCTGTATGTCAGGTTTTCTGATGGCTCTGTAAAAACATACGATGCAGTGAAACTCGGATGTAAATGGTTTCAGATGAGCAACGATGCATTTTTCAGAATATATGGCTTCAACTTCAATCCTTGTGAGTATATTGGCTTATATGAAAAATGCAGAAAAATAGTTCACGGAGTTTAAAGAAAGGAATAACAGATGGAAGCAATTCTTGAATTTAGACCACTGTGTTCTCATTGCGGCAAAAGACCTGCAAAAAGACTTTGTGACTTTCCAATCGGCAGAGCACAGTACATAGGACATCCGCCACGAAGTCAGATGTTACAGTCGCAAATGAACAATGTTGCTTTTAAGGAAGTGAAACTATCAAGGACAATAACCTGCGACAAGCCACTTTGTGATGAATGTGCAGTAAGAGTAGGAAGCGAAATTGACCTTTGCCCCACACATAAGGAGGTATTTAAATGACGGAATTTGGAGAAGGTGCAAAACACGCAAGAGATGATATCTTGTCGATGATTATCGGACTACAGAACGGAATAATGCACAAAATGGATTCCGAGGAATATAAAGCATATCAAACTGTTTATGACCGCATTGTCGAGATACACGGAGATATGTTTAAAGACTACAAATAAGGAGGAACTTATAATGAACGAAACTAACAGAGAATATCTTGAACGAATCGGTGTAACCGACATTGATGAAATGATGGAGTATTCCGAAGGGGAACGCTGTGAAATTTGCAATAGAGAGGTAGAAAAAAACCTCTCGCCGACAAATCCCACTTGTGAGGGCGGTTGGTGCGAAGAGGCTCTGGAATATTGGCTTGATGAAGAACACAAGGAGTGTTAACCATGGAGAAACAAACAAGTGAGATTTCGGATGATGTAATCTTTACCCCGGTATATAAAGGTGAACGGTATCAGTATCATGAATGCAGTAATTGTCAGTATCACATTACCATGCAAGAATCGGTCTGGACACCATTATACTTTGGCGAAACTTTCAAATTTTGTCCCGAGTGTGGAAAACCTGTTGTTAGATTTTCAAACATTCCAAAATTTATTGAAGAACCCAACTGGGCAATGTTTCAATACATACAGCAACTGGACCAAAATTATTCTGATTTGTTGGACTATTATTGCAGAGTCATACTTACTCAGGAAGAATTTGATATATTGAGGGACAAATGCAAATTCGCAGTTGAGTTTAAAAATAACGGTGGAGTTTCTTATGTATCACCCGGCATAGAGAAAGTTGCTAAGATGGAAAGAAAACCGTGGAATCACTGGAATATTAAAAAATTAAAAGAAAGAATACAAACGACTAAATTGAATCAGGGAGAAATACCAAATGAATAATAACAAACTTAAAGACTTGCTTAAAAAGATAAATGCATCACCTGAAATCACCTGTGCAAACCCTCGCTCAAAGACGTGTACCGGGTGCGAATATAACAATCCGAAAACAGGGGATTGCGACACTTTTGCTCGCAAGGCTGATTACCTTATTCAACAGGGCGTGATAGTTCCTGTTGTTAACCCCGGTGATGTGGTGTACATCAATAATCATCCTACGGTGGTAAGTTTCTTACATATCGAAGAGTATGCAGACATTGTATATGTCATTCAGTTTGACTGTGATGATTGTACAGACTGTCCTTTTTATAAAGATGATGAAGAGTTCTGTAAGACACACGGATATATCGAATTTACAGATAAAGATATTGGTGTGACGGTATTCTTGGAAAAGGGAGATGAAGCGTAAATGAAAAACATTCTTTGTGTATTAGGTTTGCACCGACAAGACAAATATTCTACGCTCGTTTCTGAACGTTACCACAAAAACGGCAAAAAGTACCAGAGAAAATACATTGTGTGTAAGAGATGCGGTAAACCTCTTTATTTACTGAGGAATTCTAAAAGGAGATAAGACTAATGGGCAAACAATATGCAGAGCCTGCAGCTTATGAGGCTAAACTGGAAAAGGTTATGTCGAGACTTGGCGTTGACAAATATGACTATGACTGGTCACGCTTTAAATGTTGGGTAGAGTTTCACTACAAAGGACAAGCGTATAGATTTGAACATAGCGTCGAGAACGCACAGGCTCATGGTATAAATATTAAATATGGTTCAGATGTCTTTGCACAGGTTGTCCTTTCTCTTGAAGACCTTGCACGAATGGTTGAGCGCGGCATCTATGACTTGTCAACATGGGTATCGGGAATGAAGTGTTTACCTACACCAAAAGATATACCATCTTGTTTTAAAGTATTACAGTTCAATGTAATTCCATCAGAAGAAGAACTTCAAAAGAGATACAGACAGTTATCTAAAATGGCACATCCTGATTGTGGTGGCACAGAAGAACAGTTCATAACACTTAAATCAGCCTATGATGAAGCAATGATGTTTGTAAGAAACAAGTAATTTCAAAGAGCAAATGTCAAATATATTTGACATAAAAAAGAAATGAGAGAGCAGCGCTCTCCCAAATCCAACCTAAAATATATTTTAAACTATAAATTTAAATATGTCAACAGGAGGCGCTACAATGGAAAACCAACTCTCTCAGGAAGAAATCATAAAACTTGCAGTAAATGAAGGTGTGAAAGCCGCAAGGCGACAATTTAAGCTCGAGGAAGAAGAAGCACGAGCCAAACAGAAGAACAGACGATTACACAACACAAAATTGCTTATAGAAAACTATCGAACATTTAAAGTTCATGCAGAAAAGTCGGTTTTCACAGCAGCCGAGTGTGAGGACTCTGTTGTTGATATTTTATCGATGATGTCTGACCAGAGTTTTGCAAGAGCAGAAAACACCGTTGCATCTATCCGCAAATCAGCCGTAAAGACGGTCATTATGGTTCGCCATATCGAAGCAATGGTCGATACATACAGAGTATTGTGTGAGCGTTCAGGCGAAGAACGAAAGTATCGTGTCATATATGAATTGTATATTGCTGATGAAGCAAAAACAATTGAGGAAATTGCAAAAAAAGAATATGTTGACAAGAGTACAATCTACAGAGACATTCAAACTGCCATTGATGCTCTCTCTTCCTTGATTTTCGGTGTGAGCACCATCAACTGATGTCATGCGAAAAACTTGCAATTGACATGCGAAAAGAAATGTGGTATACTCACATTGTAAAATTCTATCACTCGAAAACAGGTGTCTGATACCCGTCAGGCACCTTTATTTTTTGACAAAAAGGAGGTTTAATTTTACATTGTAGCAATGCCCCTTCCTGCAATGTGTTTGAAATAAATAAACACATAGGAGGAAATTCTAAATGTACGGAATTATAGCATTGTTAATTTATGCAGCAATAATGATTTTGGCAACGATACTGTTCTCTAGAAAGAACAAAAGCGACTTTCATGTGGCAGACAGAAATATCGGTGCTTTTATATCAGCGTTAAGTATTGCTGCGACATGGATATGGGCACCGGCCCTGTTCACATCATCAGAAAAGGCATACACAAATGGTTTACCTGGACTGTTTTGGTTTTTAGTACCTAATGTGTTATGTCTTATTTTATTTATACCTTTTGCAAAGAAAATCAGACGAGAAATGCCTGCAGGAATCACTCTGTCAGGGTATATGGAAGAAAAATATCAATCACGACGAGTTAGCGGAATATACCGATTTCAGCTCGGCAGTTTGTCTGTTTTTTCTACGGCGGTGCAGTTATTGGCAGGCGGTAAAATCCTGAATATGATTACAGGAATTCCGTTCTGGCTCATAACTATAATTCTTGCCGTTATTGCATTTTCGTATTCACAGATATCAGGTATAAAAGCATCAGTAATCACTGATAACATTCAGTTTGTTTTTATACTCGCAGGTTGCCTTGTTTTACTTCCTATGGCTCTTTCTTCCTCAGGTGGTGTTACAACATTACTTGAGGGAGTAAGCGGTCATACAGGCGATTTTTTGAGCTTATTCGATAAAAACGGATTGAATGTATTTTTGTCTTTCGGTTTGCCAACAACAATTGGATTGTTATCAGGTCCGTTCGGTGACCAAAGCTTTTGGCAGAGAGCATTCTCAACAAAAGAAAAAAGCATTGGAAAAGCATTTTTCTTTGGAGCACTTGCGTTCGGTCTTGTTCCGCTCTCACTCGGCGCAATGGGATATATCGCAGCAGGCACAGGATTTAATGCGGTTGATTCAAGCATGGTAAACTTTGAGTTTATCAAGTCAATTCTTCCTGCATGGGTGCTTGTACCGTTCTTATTTATGATTTTGTCAGGTTTGCTTTCAACAGTTGATTCAAATCTCTGTTCAGTTGCATCATTGACAACCGACTATAATTGCAAAGACAATCTGAAAGCATCAAAAGGCACAATGATAGTTTTGCTTGCAATTGCAATTATTATCGCAAATATTCCAGGACTTACAGTAACGCATCTGTTCTTGTTCTATGGAACACTCAGAGCATCAACGTTGTTTACAACTATTCTCACACTTAAAGGAAAGAAACTCACCGAAAAAGGTGTGTTTGTTGGCGTTCTTTGTTCAATGGTAATCGGCTTACCGATTTTTGCCTATGGCTCTATTGCGAATATTGCGATATATAAAACAATCGGCTCACTGCTCACTGTTTTACTCTCGGGCATTATTGCTCTCATCCTTTCAAAGAAAGGAGTGAAAGAAAATGCTTAAGAGAAAACAAAGCGCAACCAATTCAGAATGGCTTGAAGCTGTAGCGAAGATTGGAGAAACTGTTTCCCAAAAGGAAATAGTTGAGCTTACCGAAAAGACCGTTTCAGAAATCAAAAATAAAACTGCCGATAAGAAATGTTCCTATGCTTGGAGTGCAGGAAAAGACAGTATTGTACTTAGTGACATCTGTAAAAAAGCAGGTATTACTGACAGTATGATTGCTGTTACTGACCTTGAATATCCTGCATTTATGAAATGGGTAGATGAAAACAAACCCGAAAAATGCACTGTAATCAATGTAGGATATGATATTCAATGGCTTTCAAAGCATCAGAATCTTATCTTTCCGCAAGACAGCGCTACAGCTGCACATTGGTTTTCAATTGTCCAGCACAAAGCACAGAGGCAATATTTCAAAGAAAACAATCTTGATATAATTCTTCTCGGTCGTAGAAAGGCAGACGGGAATTATGTCGGTAAAGGTGATAACCTTTACACAGATGGAAAGGGTGTAACAAGATACAGTCCGCTATCGGAGTGGTCTCACGAACACCTTTTAGCATATATACACTACAATAAACTTTCATTACCGCCTATATACGGATGGAAAAACGGGTATGTTTGCGGTACCCATCCATGGCCGGCAAGACAATGGACCGGCAGCATAGAGAACGGATGGCGCGAAGTTTATGAAATAGATAAATCCATTGTAGAAAAAGCAGCTGAGTACATTCAGAGTGCAAAAACCTTTTTAGGAGGTGATGCACAATGAAAGTAATCAGTATGTCAATTGACAGTTTGGTTTCTCCTGAAAAGAATGTGAGGATCCATTCTGATAAACAAATAAGTGAATTTGTTCGCAGTATTGAGAAGTTCGGACAGATTCGCCCTGTTGTAGTAGATGAAAACAATACAGTCCTTGCCGGTAACGGTCTTGTTGAGGCTATGAAAAAAGCAGGAAAGGATACTGTATTTGTTTATAAAATGGACAATCTCAGCGAAAATGATAAAAAGAAACTGATGATTGCTGATAACAAGATTTTCAGCCTTGGTATCGATAATCTTGAAACCTTGAATTCATTCCTTGAAGATTTGAGGGATGACCTTGATATTCCCGGCTTTGACGAGGATATCCTTGCTTCAATGGTTGAAAGCTCCGCAGAAGTAACGGAACGCATATCAAACTATGGTGTACTTGATGAAAAAGAAATTATGACCATAAGAGAAAATGCGGCGAAAAAAGAAACTGCAGAGCCAATCAAAGAAGAAAAAGTACAATCTGACCCCCTTGAGCAGAATCACCCAACGGAAACAGTTTCAAATCATACTGAATCCGAGGGTGATTTTGTCATTTGTCCTAAGTGTGGTGAGAAGATATGGCTGTAAAGAGATGTGTTGCAGACATTGATGTGCTCACTGCTGCGAAAAAGAGAATAACGAATGTATTCCGAAATGGTTTATCAGTATATATGTCATTCTCTGGCGGAAAAGACAGTTTGTGTCTTGCTCATATAGTTAAAACTCTCATTCAGCAAGGTCAAATAAACCCTCAGCAATTGACCGTGCAGTTTATTGATGAAGAAGCGATATTCCCTTGTATTGAAAAAACTGTAATGCAATGGCGAAAGAAATTTCTTATGCTCGGCGCTAAATTTGAATGGTTCTGCGTTGAAGTAAAACATTACAATTGTTTCAATGAACTTTCTAATGATGAAAGCTTTATATGCTGGGATTCTATGAAACAGGATGTGTGGGTAAGACAACCACCGACATTTGCAATCAGAACACACCCGAAGCTCAGACCAAGAAAAGATGCATACCAAGATTTTTTACCGAGAGCATCAGCTGACGGAATAACAATAACGGGTGTAAGAATGGCCGAATCAGTTCAACGATTGCAGTATATGTCAGCAATGTTCCAAGCAGGTACCAACGTCACAAAAAGACTACAGATATTCCCGATATATGATTGGTCAGACAATGATGTGTGGTTGTATCTGCTTAAAGAAAGGGTAGAAATACCTGAAATATATTTGTTTTTATGGCAGTCAGGAACAGGAAAAAGGCAATTAAGAGTGTCTCAGTTCTTCTCCATCGATACAGCAAAAACACTCGTAAAGATGAATGAGTATTATCCTGACCTTATGGAACGGATAATCAGACGAGAGCCAAACGCCTATATAGCTGCTTTATATTGGGATTCCGAAATGTTCGGAAGGTCCACAAGAAACCGCAGAGAGCTTGAAAAAGGCTCTGAAAAGGACTATAAAGCAGAATTACAAAAGCTGTTCAGTGATATGGATAGAAATTTCCCAAATGCTCATCACAGAAAGGTAGCTGAACATTACAGAAATTTCTTTATAACAACATCAGCAATCACAAATAATAAAGACTGCAAAGCTATATATGAGGGAGTTATCTCAGGAGATCCAAAATTAAGGACTTTCAGAGCCTTATATCAGCGCATATACGGCCGATACATAGAAGAAGCGAAGAAAACCGAAAAGGAGAGAAGCAGTAGTGCAAAACAATGATAAATTGTTTGCTCCGCTCGGTACGCTTCAATGGATCGAGCGAGACAAACTCAAACCAAACGATTATAACCCAAACAAAGTATCAAAAGAAAATCTGAAACTTTTGACACAGTCTATTATGACAAACGGATGGACACTTCCTATTGTTGTCCGACCTGATATGACCATCATAGACGGATTCCACCGCTGGACGGTAGCAGGGGAAGAACCTCTCCGCTCAATGCTGGGTGGTAAAGTTCCTGTTGTAATAGTCGCCCATGAAGATGAAAGTGGAAATATCTATGGCACAGTTACACATAACAGAGCCAGAGGTACGCATTTGCTTGAACCTATGAAAGCAATTGTTCAGAAATTGATAAACGACGGAAAAACAGTTGAAGAAATAGGGAAGCAGCTCGGCATGAAGCCTGAGGAAATATTCAGATTGTCTGATTTCACTCGTGAAGACTTCCTCAACATGATGGTAAAAGATGAAAAATATTCATCTGCACAGTTTGTAACGAAAATTTAATCTTATGAAGATGGGGGCGTATCTATGTTTTAGGTACGCTCTCTTGCTTTATTTATATTGAGGTGATTTTGCTTGCGATTTGTATCAGAAGAAAAGGCAGAAAAGTGCTTTAAGTGCATTTATAACCTTACAAGAGGCATCCACAAAAATGTGGTTGTTTGCTTTTTTCCTAAGTGTAAAAAAGAAGAACTTTTGCCTGAAAGTATGAAAGAAGAGCGAAGCGAAACGCCTGACAACAAATAAAAAATACCGAAACAACTCGAATATGAAAAAGGGTGGTGAAAATGTCAAAGCCTAACGAAAAGAGATTTAAGGCAGAAACACTCTATAAAAAAGGACTGTCATACAAGGAAATTTCGGAAAAGCTTGACATTGCCGAGGGAACAATTCGCCGTTGGAAAAGCACCTATAAATGGGACACTCAAACAACCCGAACACCCGAACAAAATAACACAGACACCCGAACAGATAAACCCGAACAAAAAGAGAAGAAAAAGCGTGGCGGTCAAAAAGGAAATGTTAATGCTGTTGATAACAACGGTGGTGCTCCTGAGGGTAATACAAACTCTCTGAAACACGGCGGTTATTCTACAATCTTCACCAACACATTAACAGAAGTAGAAAAAGAACTTTTTGATGACTCTCCTGATGAAGAGTTACAACTTCTTATTGACGAAAAGAACCTGCTGACAGTCCGCGAACATAGATTGCTGACTGCTATACAAAAATATACCAATGCTCCCGGTGGTCAAGCAGTTCAATATATAACCTCAATTGAGGATAAAAAGATATTTGCAGACACAGATGAAGCGCAAGAAGAAAAAGAACGATATATCGACCTTCGAAATAAAAAGCAAGAAGAAGGCTTAGTTACTTATTTCGGTAAGAATGTCAATGTAACTACTCAAACTGAGGCCACATATAACATTGTTCTTCGTCTTGAGCGTGAACTCACTGCTGTTCAAAAACAAAAGCACAAAGTAATTGAGCTGATAGCAAAAATCAGGCAAGAAAGTGGCAGTTCCAAGAACCAGATTGTTGATGATTGGCTTTTAGCCTTGGAGGATGCTGACAATGGCAATGACGAGGCATGAGATATTAAAAAAGAAAGCAATTGAGTGGCGAAACAATATCGAAGCTTTTGCATGGGATAACTTCAAATTCATTCCTGATGATTGGCAAAAAGAAATGTTCGATAATATAAGAACAAAACCACGAACAGCAATCAAGTCAGGACAGGGTGTTGGTAAGACAGGCGGTGAAGCAATTATTGCTTTATGGTTTCTGTGGTGTTTCCCAAACTCAAAAGTTGTCTGTACAGCACCGACTAAACATCAGCTGAATGATGTTCTTTGGTCCGAAATAGCAAAATGGCAAAAGAAAAGCCCTTTACTCTCGCAAACTCTTAAATGGACCAAGACATACATATATGTTACAGGGTGTGAAGAACGCTGGTTTGCAGTTGCAAGAACAGCAACTAAACCTGAGAATATGCAGGGTTTTCATGAAGATAATATGCTTTTCATCGTAGATGAAGCATCAGGTGTTGCTGACACTATCATGGAAGCTATTCAGGGTACGCTTTCCGGTGCAAACAATAAACTTCTTGCTTGTGGAAACCCTACCAAATCCACAGGATTTTTTTATGATTGTTTTACAGTGTCAAGAAACCTATATGCTTGTCAGACTGTAAACAGTGAGGACAGTCCTCGCACAAACAAGGAGAATATAAAAGCTCTTATTCAAAAGTACGGTCGAGACAGTAATGTTGTCAGAGTTCGTGTGCTTGGTGAATTTCCAAAGGCAGAAAGTGATGTATTCATCCCAATTTCTCTTGTTGAAGGCGGGATAATGAATGAACTGCCTGAAGAAAAAAGGGTAAGTAATATTTCTCTTGGTGTTGACGTTGCTCGTTTTGGTGATGATGAAACAATCATTGCTCAATACATAGATGGAAATATTACCATACCGGTGAAACAACACGGTCAAAATCTCATGGCCACAGTTGGTGACATTGTCAAACAATACAGGCTCCTTATAAGTGGCAATCCAAGATACAAAGGTAAAATCGTTGTAAACATAGATGATACCGGTTTAGGTGGCGGTGTAACTGACAGGCTCAGAGAAGTAAAAAGAGAAGAAAAGCTCTTTCGCATGGAAGTTGTACCGGTTAACTTTGGTGAGGAAATTCCAAACGAAGAGGCTAAGAACTTTTATGCTGATCTACCGACATATATGTGGTCGTTGATCAGAAAGCAATTGGAAGATAAAACAATTAGACTTCCTAATGACGGGGATTTGGTTGCTCAGCTTTCAACTCGAAAGTATGATATGGCATCAAATGGCAAAGTCAAAATTGAAAGCAAAAAAGAAATGAAAAAAAGAGGCCTTCCGTCTCCGGATACAGCGGATGCGGTTGCCTTAGCAATATTCAAGAAGAAAATGTTCGATCTTAAAAGTATGATATAACAAAGGTGTGAGAAAATGGCGTATACTGAATTCCAGAAGAAAACAAGGGCAAATCAAATAGTAGCTAATTATGCAAACGGCAACAAAAATGCTCAGATAGTTTCAACTGAACATCAAGATGGATATATTAATGTTCTCAACAAATATGGAACGACACAAGATAATTCTGAGGCTTATGAGTGGGTTTCTAACACAAGGTTTGACCCAATGTCGCTTGAACTCAACTACGAAGGAAACGGCCTTTTTGCAAAGATAATTGATACGCCTGCATCAGAGGCTATTAAGCATGGTTTCAAGCTCACAAATGTCGATGATGATGTAAATACATCTGTAATGAAGAAACTCGATAAAATAGGCTTTATGGATGAAACAGAAGTCGGAATCAAGTGGACAAGACTTTTCGGCGGTGGTCTGATGGTAATGCTCATTGATGACGGTGGGAGACTTGATGAAGAAGTAAATTATAAAAAAGTCCGTGGCATTTCTGAAGTGCATGTATTTGAATCACCACTTGTCAGTTGGAATCAAGGCAGTATATATAATTCTGCAAAAGGTCTTTTTGGTATGCCTGAATTCTTTGAGGTTTCTTCTCAGTGCGGTTCATTCAAAGTACACCATTCTCGTTGCCTTTGTTTTAAAAATGGCAGATTGCCCGAAAACGCAAGTGATTCTCTTGCACAGTTCTGGGGTGTTCCTGAATATGTAAGAATTAAATCTTTTTTGAGAGAAGTTATTACATCAAGTGGTTTTTCAGTCAAGATGATGGAGCGCTCAGTTCAACCTGTATATAGTGTAAAAGACCTTGGCGCGCTTTTGTCTACATCGGAAGGTGAAGATATCGTTGTAAAGCGTTTGCAGATAATTGATATTTGTCGTTCTTTACTTAATACCATCGCTATTGATGCCAATGGTGAGGGCTATGAATATAAGACAGCACCATTCACAGGTGTACAAGAAGTTATCGATGCAGCTTGTACACTTCTTTCAGCTGTTACAAACATACCTCAAACAATTCTTTTTGGTCGCTCTCCTGCAGGAATGAATGCAACAGGCGAGTCCGATTTTGAGAATTATTATAACTCTGTTGAGCACATCCAACAGAAGACATTGAAAAGAAATTTCCAAAAGGTTATTGACCTTGTTCTTTTGGGAATGTTACATAAGGGCGAAATTGATGAAATTCCTGAATATGAAATTGAGTTCAATCCCTTATGGTCTTTGTCAGAAACAGAACAAGCAACTGTTGACCAGACGAGAGCGCAGACGGCTCTTATAAAAGCACAAACAGCACAGATTTATACTGATATGGGTGCTTTGGATTCGACAGAAGTCAGAGCTGGTCTTGCTGCATCAGAAGATTATCAGATTGAGGAACTCCTTGATAGCATTCCACCTGAGGATTTGTTTGATGATATCGAAGAAACTGAAGAAGCACCTACCGGTGAAGGTTCGCCTGAAAGTGGAGATGTTTCTGCAGAAGTTAACACAGACGAGGAGAACGATACTCCTACAGCAGCTGCAGTTATCGTTTTAGATAAAAAGGGCAACGTGCTTTGTGGCAAAAGGGGAGATAACAATCTCATATGCGGTCCCGGTGGTCATATTGAAGAAGGTGAAGCACCTATTCAGGCGGCTATCCGTGAATCTCAGGAAGAATTTGGTATCACACCTGTTTCACTTGTTCCTCTAACTACAATCGGAGAAAACAAAGACGGACATCACAAGTCTGCTGTGTTCCTCTGTAATGCCTATGAAGGTATTCCTGAGTGTGACAATGAAGAAATGTTCTCACCGTTGTTTGTACCTCTTACAAGCCTTTTATGCGAACAATTCAACAGTTTTCTTTTCGCTCCGTTCAGACAGTCACTTATTGAATTTGAAAAAGTCGCCCAAATAGGGCAACTTTCGGATATTGCAAATTCTGATGAGTGTGGTATAATTAACGAAGATAAGAACATACCAAGCGGTGATTTAAAATTCTTTACTGCAGAAAATGGCAAAAGATATGCAGTTAACGAATCTACGGGTGAAACGAGTGGTCTTGGTAAGGATATTGACAAATCAACTTCCCAAAAGAGTAGTTCACCAACAAATCGCTCTGTTGGTGAAAACGACACTCAACAAACGGGTTCTAAATCAAAAATAGATATTCAATTATTTGCAAAAATACCGGATGAAAAGTTGTCTGGTTATGCACTTGATCCGATAAAATCTCCCGACAAGGCAAGGGTTTTTAAAAGTGCACTGGGATACACGCGTGAAAACGCCTCGGAATTAAAAAAAGATATTGAAAAACATTTTGATATAGAGAAATGTAAAATAAAAGCTACTGACCAATATGGTACACGATTAGAGCAAATAATGCATTTAGCTGGTCCTAATGGAAAAGAAGCGAATGTTTGCACTGCATGGATAAAAGAAAGTGAAGATAGTGAACCAAGATTGGTAAGTTGTTATATTGTAAAAAGAGAGGAGTAATTATATGACAAATCAAATCAAACTTTATGACAATGTATTATTAACAGATGGTAGAAAAGCACAGATTGTTGATTTGCTTGATAGAAAAGCTTTTCTTGCTGATGTAGAGGTGGATGGTGACCTTGACACAATTACTGTTTACCCGAATCAAATTAAAGAAATCATTAAGTAAAACGTAACCATGTATAAAAATATCCGAAACTGATTTTTATTGGTTTCGGATATTTTTATACCCTAACTTCGTTAAAACAAGCGATTTTAACAAACATAGATTATGATTTTATGTTCGTTAGCCAAAAACACGGAGGTGTCGCCAAGCGGTAAGGCATCGGACTTTGACTCCGTCAGTCGCTGGTTCGAATCCAGCCATCCCCGCCATGTGGAGCGGTAAGCCTAATTGGTAAGGCAGAAGATTGCTAATCTTTGAGTAATCACATCTATTGTGGTGTTTCGGTTCAAATCCGAATCGCTCCGCCAAAAGCAACCATACTCAACGGGAGGTGTTCTCTATGAATGAGGAAGATTTAAAGAAAATACTTCTTTCAAAAGCTTTCAGAGGAAAGAAAAGAAAGAAATCAAAATTAACACCACATTTCCCAATGGGTATGGAACGCGAATATATTCGAATTTCAAGGGCATATATGAATGTTCTTGGGGAAGTAATAAAAACTCATCAAGAAGATATAAAACAGGCAATTTCGGCAAGATATGACGATGCTGACGACTCTGACAATAGAACTTACACGCTTCACGATATATTTTCAAAAATTGAAAAAGATTTCGGTGTGAAAATCACCGTTTTTGACCTTAAATCAAAACTTGAAAAACTTTCTTCTTCAATGGGTAATATGACAACCCGTGAATGGAGAAGAGCTGTTCGTGAAACCCTCGGCATTGATATCACTGAGGATTATTTCAGAGGAAGTCAATATCAACATTTGTTGGAAGAGTGGACACACAACAATGTCAGTATGATTTCAGGTTTGCCATCAGAAACACTCGGCAAGATGGAAGACATAGTTTATAAAGGATGGCACGATGGCAAAAGTATAGATAGCATTATGAAAGATATAATGCACACTTATGATGTTGATAAAAACTATGCAAAATTCCTTGCAACTGACCAAATGGGAAAATTACATTCTCAACTCAACAGAATGCAACAGACAAGTGTTGGTGTGAATCGGTATATCTGGGCTACTACAAAAGATGTAGCAGTCAGAAAAGACCACCGAAAATTACATGGTAAAGTGTTCAGCTGGGATGATCCACCTGTTGTAGATTCAAGAACAGGCAGACGAGCTCATCCCGGAGAAGATTATAGATGCCGTTGTACAGCTCTTGCTTATTTCGACGAAGCTGAACTGAATATTCCGCTGAAAGCTGTGAATTGGGAAGAAGTAGACAAAAGAGCAGCTGCAATAATGAACAAGAAAAAGCAAAAAAAGAAAAAAACTACTAAACGATAAAATGCAGTCAATTCATCATTATGGATTGGCTGCTTTTTATATCCACTTCAAAGCGAAGGAGGTGAGAAAGTGCATGAAGAAAAGACAATCCCTGCTTTTGTAAAGTGTATTCGCTTTGACAGTATCCCACTTGAAAAAGCACATTACACCGAGGAAGGGTATCTTGTAGACACACCTATCCTCACCTCAGTCGGTATTTTTGAGTATCAGAATCCCGACGGTTCGATACGAAGAGAACTGAGATTGCCTGAACACGTATTCAAGCCCGAAAGCCTTGCTACGTACGAAGGCAAACCTATCATTGTTACCCATGATGCCGGAAAAGTTGACAAAAACAATGTCAGCCGTGAAAGCGTCGGAACGATTCTTTCAAAAGGCTTCCAGGACGGAAATGATGTTCGTGCCAAAATCGTTGTACACGATACTAACGAACTCAAACGCTGTGGCCTTAAAGAGCTTTCCCTTGGGTATTCTCTGGACCTCATCGAGGAACAGGGCGAATGGAACGGACAGCACTATGATGCAATCCAGACCAACATTGTAATCAATCATCTTGCTTTGGTGGCAAACGCCAGGGCGGGTGAGCAGGCCCGTCTTAATATAGACGGAAAAGAAAAACATTCCGAAGAAGGAGGAAAAACGGAAATGGCAAAAAACAAAGCAAAAACTCGCAGAGACTCCGATGATCCCGCTGTAAAGTTGGCTGAGGAAGTTCTTGCAAATGCTGGTGTTGTTGAACCTGAAAAAACTGCCGTTGATAACGAAGGCGAATTGACACTTGAGGAAAAAGTTCAGGCAATCAAAGAAAGACAGGATTCTGAGGGAAAAACAGAACCTGCAGATCTTGAAGAAGCAAAGGGTGTCATCGAGCGTAAAGACGAGGATATCGCAACACTTCTTGAAGCTCTTGAAACTCAGCAGGCTGAAAAAGATTTCACAGAAGGTCTTGAAAAGCAGGATGAGGAAGACAAACCTGAGGAAAACACAGACAATGACACGGTTGCTTCTACGGAAGAAGAAACAAAGACTGATGAAGATGAAACTGAAGAATCGGCAGCTACAGAGGAAAAGACTCTCAATTCTGATTCAATTGATAAGGCTTTCCGTGAGCGTCTTGCAGTTATTCGTATCGGTGACAAGCTCAACCTTGACGGTCTTGAAAACAAATCTCTTTCAGAAGCAAAGAAGGCTATTATCGCAGCGGTCAATCCGAACATGAGGCTTGACGGCAAAGGTGATACCTACATCAATGCCGCCTATGATATCGCAATTTCTTCTCTGAACGAAAGAAGAGATGGTGTCTCAGGCCAGCGTAAAGCAATGTACGGCGGTTCTCACCGTACACAGAGAGCAGACAGTTCAAATAAATCACTTGCTGAAGCTGCTCGTAAAAAAATGATTTCAGGAGGTAAAGAATAATGGCTCAGAAAACATACGGTTATAACACTCCCGTCGGCGTGCCCGGTGGTATTTATGATCTGAACGACTACGTTTCAAATACAAGAATCAATGAAGAAAAAGATGGTAAACTTCTGTTCGGTGTCGGTGTTGTTATCGGCACTGAAGCAGGTAAAGAAGTTGCTCTTCCCGTTGAAAGTGCAACCGCAGCACAGTTTGAAGGTGTTGTCATGAACACTGGAACAACAGAAATGGACAAATACGGTAAAGTTGCAATCTCCGAAAGAGCAACAGTCGGTGTTATGTCTCGAGGTCGTATCTGGGTAAGAGTATCAGAAGATGCTATTCCCGAATACGGCAAAACAATTTATCTCATCACAAAAGGTGAAAGTGCAGGTTTCTTCACTACTGAAGAAGATGAAGCAACAAAAATTGCGCTCAATGCTCGTTTCATTTCTTCACAGACAAGTGATGGCATTTGTGCTGCGGAACTTTTTGGCGGTGTTGTTTCAGAAACAATTGCAACTAATGCATAAGGAGGAAAAAGAATATGTCAGTTAAATACAATCCCGATATGCCCTCAACAGGCTACAATCCCTCTGACCTTGAAGCATTGAGAAGTTCAAACATCCCTCAGGCACTTGTTGATTCACAGACACGTTTCGACTCAGCTGATGATGCGGCGCTTTTCTTTGCGAGAGAACTTGATTATATCAAGGCAAAGGCTTACGACAAAAAGTATCCTAAATTCAGTGCGCTTGCTCATTTCCCCCATACAAGTGAGGTTGACCCCGGCGCAGAAACAGTAACATTCTACAGTTACGACAAGACGGGTATGGCGGAAATCATCAATAACTATGCTACCGACCTTCCCAGAGCAGATGCTAAAGGTGAGCCGACAACCGCTTTCATCAAGTCTGTAGGTGTTGCTTATGGTTACTCTGTTCAGGAAATGAGAGCTGCTCGTTTTGCTCGTAAGAGCCTTGATGTTCGTAAGGCTGAATCAGCTCGTTATCAGATGGATAACATTCTCAACAGAATCGCATGGGCAGGTGACTCAAAGAACAAACTTATGGGTGTTCTCAGTCCCGAAAATGATATTCCGAGATTCACAATTGCAACTAACGAAGCAGGTACAAGCACAAAGTGGGCAGACAAAACTGCTGATGAAATTCTCAATGATGTCAACTCATGGGCTAAATGGGTTTCACGCACAACAATGGATGTTGAAAACCCCGACTCACTTCTTCTTCCCTCTGATGTCTATATGGATATCGCAACAAGAAGAATTCCCGATACAGAAACAACTGTACTTTCTTTCTTGCTTGATAAGTCTCCCTATATCAAGTCAATCAATTCAGCGCCCGAGCTCAATGATAACGCTTTTGACACAAACCCTCTCACTTCTCTTGAAGATAAAAAGGGTGTTGCATTCCTTTATACGAATGATGCTGAGAAATTCTCAATTGAGGATCCTCTCGCATTCCTTCAGCATGCAGCTCAGGTCAAAAACCTTGAAACAATCGTTCCCTGTGAAGCTCGTACCGCAGGCGCAATGATTTATTATCCCCTCAGCGCTCTTATCATTGAAGGCGTTTCTTAATTAAATTTTGGAGGTATCACAGATATGATTATCAAAAACAAATCACAGAAAATCATCGGTTTCGGCGAAGATGCACTTCTTCCCGGCAAAACGCTCGACGTTTCAGATAACTACAAAAACAATCCCATTTTTAAGAGTTATCTGAAAAATGGTGATGTGGAGATTGTCAAGAAAGACACATCGGACAACAAGAAACCCTCAAAGAGCGCAATAAAAAAAGCAAAGACAAGAGAGGACCTCATCGCCCTTGCTGAAAAATTCAATATTGAAATCAACGACACAATGACAGATGAGGAAATCGTCGCTGCTCTGGAGGCTTAACTAAATGACAGTAATTGAAACTTTCAGGATGATTGCTCCGGAGTTCAAAGAAATGAAAGATGAAGATGTGTCGAAATGGATAAAACTTGCAGAACCTTATGTATCTAAGAAGAAATTCGGCGATTTGTATGAACAAGCTCTGGCATATCTGACTGCTCATAAATTAAAAATGAGTGGTCATGGTGATACCTCTCACGGAACGGTAGGGGATTCTTTAAGATTCTCCTCCGTTTCAGAGGGTGGTTCCTCAGTGAGTTTTTCATCGCCAGCAGCCATTACTGAAAATGATGCAGAGTTTTCACTGACCATTTATGGTATGTCTTTTCTTAAAATACGAAAAAGCAAGATTGTGTCAATCGTTACATCAGGAAGAAAAGCGTAGGATGATGTATCATGTCAAAAACCTTCACTGACCTTACACCAGAGGGAAAAAAGTTTTTTCAGGCACTTAAAAAGTTGGAAAGCCTTGAAATTGCCGTTGGTTTTCAGCGCGGTACTGAAAGTGATGATGGGGTAGATGTTGTAGATTATGCAGCATATAACGAGCTTGGGACATCAAGTATTCCCGCAAGGCCCTTTCTGAAACAAAGTTTTGAGAATCATGAACCGCAATTAAAGGTGGCCTGCGAGAAGGTAAACACAACGCTTTCAAGAGGCGGTACATGTGAGTTAGCAATGAATGAGCTTGGCGTTTTTCTTAAAGAACTTATTCAAAGGGAAATTACCGAAGGTGACTTCGAGCCAAATTCAGAGTTGACGATTTTAAGGAAAGGCGGTAAAGATACGCCGCTCATTGATTCTGGTCTAATGAGAGAATCAGTAAACTATGTAATCAGGAAAGAAAGTGGTGGATAAGTGAATATAGGATTTTTCAACAAAAACTATTGGCTCAGAAGATTTGGTGAACAAAAAATTGTAAAAGGATATTTTGGCTCAGATTTTTCTGATGTTATGGTAAATATACATGTTCATCCGATGGGAACCGACTTGCTGTCGGCACTTCCTGAAGGTGAAAGAAAAGTAAAACACCTTGAAGGTCATGGAAATATTTCATTAAATGTTTCCGATGTAAAAAGTCAGAAAAAAGGTGATTTGCTTTGGTATATTGATGAATGGTATGAATGTACTGTTTGCCAAAAATATGAACAAACATTTCTCTCGCATTACAATTATCAATTTGTTCAATTGCCTCATGATGCCTCAGGTACAGCTGATATTCTGCCTCCACCTGATAAGAGCGGAAACGGCGGTGAAGTTCGATGAGGGTGTCAAATGTAAGGCAACAATTCCAAAGCCTTATTCAACTTTTCTTTCCAAAAGCTATCGTCGCTTTTGCAAATCAAAGCAGACAACCAAAAGGTAGTGTAAATCCTGCACTTATTCTCATTACTCACGGAAATGTCAAAAGACCAAATCAACCTGTATGTGAAATTATTGATGGTGAGCCAGTAGCTAACTATCATTCGAGGATTTCAATGACAATTGATTTGTTTTCCAAGGGAACTCCCGTAAAGGATGAGAATGACGAGATTTTTGCTTATGAAGATACAACAGTTGATGATTTACTCGCTTTAATTGATTTTATCAATTCAGAATACACTTTAAATTGGTGTAGCAAACATGATATAAGCATTTCTGTTGAAGGTGATGTTCATCCATTAACAGGAATAGTGAACGATACGAGTTACGAATATCGAGCTCGTGTCGTTTTTCTTATTTATTTTACGCAAAAAGCCATTGGCTTTGCTCCTGTTTTTTCCGAGGACAGTATCAAGTATCCCACAGGTTACTTTGATGAATTCGGAAACCCCATATTCAGCACAGAAAGACCTGAAGCTACAGAAAGTGTTACAGGCTACACCAAAGACGAAACAGGAGACCTTATCATTGATAAGGTTATCGACGATTCACCCGGTACGGGTGGAAGAAATGAAGATTTAGCCAACGAAGATGTTGGTTATTTCACACAAGTAGAAATTACAGAGGAGGAAACAGAGGATGAGTAAAAACTATGACAAGATTGCAAGAGTTGATATAGACATCGTTTCACCCATTGTCGATGATACAAGTTTTGACAATCTTCTCATTGTAGGTCCGATTCCGAAAGAAACAAAAGAGAATAAGGATATAGTACAGCCTGATGTTGGTGCTTATTCTTCTCTCCCGGAAGTTGCAGACATGGGTTGGAATTCAGGAGACCCCGTTTACGATGCTGCAATGGTTGCTTTCAGTCAAAGTCCTAAACCCGGAACAGTTTATATTGCACCTATGAAGGTGACAAAAGAAGAGGTTGAAGACGAAGAAGGAAACGTAGCCGAGGAATTCGTTCAGGAATCTGCAGTTGAAACAATTGAAAGAGCGCTTGCAACATCTGGCTGGTATGTTGTATGTCCTGCAGGCGTTGATGAAGACGAATACGAAAAGATTGCGGAATACATCGAAACAACTGAAAAGATGTGTATGTATACAGAAACGCAGTTTTTCACTTGGTCAGAAGAACAGGATGAAGACGGAAACACGGTAAGAGTCCAGAATTTCAAACCCGCAGTAAGCAACATTTACTTCAGAACTATAGGTGTTTATGGTTGTGTTGACACAAAAGGTGAAACAGACAGTCTCCCCGATGCAAACAAATACCTGAACGTAGCTTGGGTTACAAAATGGCTCAACTACGAAACAGGTAGCGAAACATCAGCATTCAAGGTTCTTGCTGCTGTTACACCGTCTGCGCTTTCAACAACAGAAATGAAACAGCTTGAAGCCGCAAACCTCAACTATTTCATCACAGTTGGCAATAAGAATATCACGATGAACGGCAAGGTTCTTGCTGGTGAATGGGCTGATATTATTAGATTCAGAGACTGGCTTAAAAACGAAATGCAGGTTCGTGTTGTAAACCTCTTTATTGTTAACCCGAAGATTTCCTTTACTGACAGTGGTATTGCTCTGATTCAGAATACAATGAATGAAGTTCTCAAGAGAGGCACGAACAAAGGTGGTATCGCAGAAGATGAATTTGACGAAGACGGCAACAAGATTCCCGGCTTTGTTACATCGGTTCCGCTTTCTTCAAGTCTTACTGTCTCAGAAAAGCAGTCACGTATTCTCAGAAATTGTAAATTTAAGGCAAGACCTGCTGGTGCTATTCACTTCACCGAAATCGGTGGTAGCCTTACATTTACACTTTAAGAAGGGAGGATAAGATATGTCCGGAGTAAAAACATATAACCCCAAAGAGTTGACAATCGCACTTGGAACACATGTGGCAACAGGTTTTGCAGAAGACAGTTTTGTTACTATTGACCCCAATGGCGGTGGTATCACAAAAAAAGTAGGTTGTGACGGTGAGATAGTGAGAAGTATCGACCCTGATGATACTTTTATTGTCAAGCTCAGTCTTCAGCAGTCCTCAAAAACTAGCTCTTATCTTCAGCAGTGTTATGACAGAGACAGAATTAGTGGTGACGGTATTTTCCCGATTATGGTAAAGGACCTTAAAGGCGGTTTTGTTTTCAGTGCAGATGCAGCATGGGTTGTAAAACCGGCTTCAAGAGGCTACGGAAAAGAAGCCGGCGACCGTGAATGGGAAATCCATACCGGTTCAGGTACGCTTTCAGAATAAATAAAACGGGCTGTGAAACCACAGCCCTTGATTTTTACATTTCTCAAAGGAGTTCAGATAAATGAATAACCAGAATTTGAAACAGCTCCATGTTTCTGAAAAAATAATTGGAGAAAACACCTTTTACATCAAAAAGTTCCCAGCTTTCACATGTGCGAATTTAAGCGGTGAACTCGCTTCTCTTATTACGCCAGTATTAAGTGCAATTATTCCTCTTTTGGGTGTAACTGACGAAGAAGGTGGTATTGACCTTAATAAAATCGAAATCGAGAATGCACTGCCCGCACTTAACACAGCACTTTCCGGTCTGTCTGGAGATAAAATCGAAAGACTTATGAGAAAGCTTTTGATAGATACCGGAAATGTTTCGTTCAATGGACCTGTTACTGATGGTGCAACAAAACGCCTCTCATTCGATTTGGCAAATGAGATTTTTTGCGGAGATATTGACGAAATGTATCTTCTTTGCATAGAGGTAATCCGTCTTAATTTCAGCAGTTTTTTCAAGAAGCTCGGAGTCCGATTTGGCAACCTTTCAGAGGTCGTTCAGAATCTGATTCCGAGTACAGAAAACACGGAGAACTAAACTTACAAGCCTTTTCAGAACTTGAAATGAGAATGTATGTTCTCATAAAAGCTCGATTGGCTTCGAAGTTAGAACTTGAAACCGTTTACACGCTTGATGAGGCTCTTAAACTGTATGCACTTTTTCAAATGGATTGTGACATTGAAAAAGCTCAGGCAGATGAATTGAAAAACAAAACTCATAAGTAAAAGGACAGGTGATTTTGTGACTATAGCAGAATTCATCAACAAAGTAGGTTTCAAAGTCGATGAAAAAGATGTTGAAAAAGTAAACGGTACAATATCTGATATTAAATCTACTGCCACCAAACTTTTAGGAGCAATAGGTATTGGCTTCAGTCTTACACAGATGAACGAATTGGTCGAAGAGTTTGGCAGAGTGAATAACCAGATTAGAAATTCTACCGAGGCTCTTGGAGACCAACAGGAGATACAGGAACAGATTTTGGCTTCTGCATCGAAAACAAGGTCAAGTTTTGCTGATACCGCTAAGGTCGTATCAAATCTTGTAAAAGAAAACAAAACGCTTTTCGGAAATGTGGAAGAAGCGGCAAAGTTTAACAATGCCGCAACAATGCTGTTTAAAACAGCAGGTAAAACCAACGAAGAAATCGCAGGCTTGATGGAAGCTATAAACAAATCCTTCGCAAAAGGCAAGGTTGATACCGAAACAATTAACCAGCTTCTTGAGCGTTCGCCCGAAGCTATAGAACTGCTTAATAGAAAGCTTGGCACAACATCAGACCAGCTAGAACAAATGGTAAGTGATGGAAAGATTTCTGTAAAAGACCTTAAAGATGTTTTTGTTGAAAACGCTGATGAAATTGAAAAGAATTTTCAGAACGTCCCTATGACTGTTACTGATGCACTTCTTGACATCAGAAACAAATGGGGATTTTGGCTTTCAGATATGGATGAAACGCTTGGAGTTACCAAAACATTATCGAAGATTATGGTTGCCGGCTTTGATAAAATCATGGCAGTGCTGAATAAAGTAAGAGACGGTTTCAAGTGGCTTTCTGACGAAATCGGAGGAACGGAAAATCTCTTGAAATTGGCTACAATAACAGCAGGTGCATTTGCGGCAGTTTTTTATTTTCCGAAAGCAATCAAAGGTTTAAAAAACTTGGGGAAAGCAATTGGAAAGATAAATGTGAAAATGCTTGCCATAGTTGCGGTTGTTGTTCTTATTGCTCTACTAATTGATGACTTGATAAACTTTATTCAAGGAAATAACTCTGTAATCGGTAGTTTGTTTGATAAAGCAGGTATAGATTCAACAAAGTTTCGTGAAGGGCTCAGCAACCTTTGGAAAACGGTAAAAGACTTCATCCCCGTGGTAAAAGAATTTGCTCTTGGCATAGGCAAAGAGTTGCTTGGTTCTTTGAAAACCTTGCTACCGGTTCTTATGAATTTAGGCAAGCAGATATTACCTGTGCTTATGAATTTAATCAAGAGAGTTGTTTCTTTTTTGACTGGTACAGGAAAATCAATTCTAACATTTATTATAAATGCAGTTGTTAAATTGTTACCTCTGTTAATCGAAATAATTGTTGCAGTTTTACCAGTTATTATAAATCTTATTGCACAGGCACTACCTTTGCTAATTCAAATTATAGATGCTGTTTTGCCAATTATAATAGATTTGATAAATCAATTATTACCGATAATCCTCGAAATCATTGATAATGTTCTTCCAATTATTGTAGAACTAATCGAAATGCTTGTCCCGGTACTTGTTGAGATAGTTGAAGCAATAATGCCTGTGTTACTCGAACTAATTAGCACAATATTCCCTATGCTACAGCCAATTATTGAATTGGTTGCAAATTTAGTTTCAGATTTAATGCCTGTTTTGGTTTCATTGTTAGATTCAATTATTCCAATACTTGAACCGATTCTTGCTTTACTCCAACCTATTGCTGATATAATAGGTGTCATAGTGACAGCCATAGGAAAAGTAGTGGGGTGGGCAGCAAACGGTCTTGGAGATATAATCGGATTATTTTTTGGTGGCGGTGGAGATTCTGAAACAGCCAAGAAGGTTAACGCTTACGCTGACGGTACAGAATCGACATCTGACACGTTCATAGCAGGTGAAGAGGGACCTGAACTTATCACAGGTGCTCCCGGCAAAAAAGTGTTCACCGCTTTGGAGACCGGAAATATTTTTAAAGCTATGGAACTTCTCGCCAGAACAGCAGTCGCACAGCCGGCAACAGTAACCAACTCAAGCAATTCCCGTGTTGTTAATCAGTACAACGAATTCGTGAATACTTTCAATGGTGAACCGGCACTACAGAAAAACGCAGAGAAAACTATCCACAAAGCAACGGGCGATGCAACTGCCGAACTTGCTCGTGGCTTGGCTTTCGCAAGATGACTGGAGGTAATCAATTTGTTAAGAGCTAAAGAACCTGTTTCTATAAATGGTTTGGAGTTTGATGCTCTCATTGATGAAAACGAAGGTTATTCTGCCACTGTTCCGGAATACGCAGTTGAAGAAGGATATACCGTTTCTGATGCCATATTGCTTGGTGCAGAAACGGTATCTATGACTCTTTATGTCACTAATACTCCTGTAACTTGGTATGAAAAACACGGTGGCGATACAAGCAGGGTTGAGAGTGTGTGCCAACAGCTTAAAGAAATCTTCTTTGAAAAGAAGCTTGTCACTATACGTACCTCGGATGCGACATCAGAAAATATGGCAATAGAAAGCCTGAGCATCGGAAAAAGCAAAGATGTTGGTTACGCAAGGGAGATTCCTATTTCTTTTAGAAAAATACGTACTGTAAAAGCCAAAACTACCACAATTCCTGCAAGTTATGGTAAGAGCGGAACAACTGCTGCAAATGCCGGTACCGCAAACACGTCAACTGCTTCAAGCGGTAGTTCCTCAAGTTCGTCATCTGAAAGCAGTAGTTCAAGCGACAAGTCAGAAAGCAAGGGAAGCATTCTATATAGTGCCGCTTCTTCGCTTGGCTTATTAGGAGGTTAAGTATGGAATATACGATTATCGAAATCCCGGATATGAATGACAGCATATCCCGTATCGTCCTTTCTGGTAAAGTTTATAACATAAGATTCACTTACAATGACACTGCAGATTACTGGAAGTTCAGCCTGTATGACTCCTTAAATAGTCCAATTGTTTTAGGTATAAAAATTGTACCCCGATTTCCGCTTAATGCTTTTTACGGTATCACCGAAATACCCGAAGGAATATTCGGAGTCATTTCAAATCTTGACCACATCGGCAAAAATGACTTTAAAAACGGCAAAGCACAGTTCGTGTTTATGCCTGTTGAAACCTAAAATAAAATCCGTGGAAAGTCCTGCGGACAATCCATGGGACAATCCACGGAAAATCCAGATATAACCGTAACTGTATTTTATATCTTATAAATAAGATATTTGTGAGTCTTTCGACTCACGTGTGTTGTTAAAAGGGTGTTTTTTGAAAGGAGAAAAAATGTCAGGATATGAACTTTTTGACAGACAATACAGGTTCGCTGCAGGACCTGCAGGGCAGAAAGGTTTTGAGTTAGGTGAAACATCACCAAGTCAGCCTATTCCGTTGCACATAAGTTTCTCTTTTCAAAAAGCAGACCTTGAAACTGCAAATAATGGTAAGGTTGAAATATGGAACTTGAACCCAGAACACTTAGCAATGCTCGATGAAGAAGGTTGCTGTGTTTCTGTAAAAGCCGGATATAACGAACATCTTTCATTGATTTTTGCAGGACGTGTAAGTTTTGCTACTACAGCTCCTGACGGAGCAGACAGAAAGACGGAGATTGAAGTCATCGATAGTCTTGTTGAAATAAGCGATACTAATGTTTCGCTTTCTTACAAAGGAAAAGTCAACTGGAAAACCATAATGGATGATACAGCAAAACAAATGGGAGTTGCTGTTTCTTACTCGTACAACGCAACTTTCGTTGATATTCCTAACGGTTACAGTTATGTTGGTAAAGCAAAGAATGTTTTCAGCAAAGGTTGTGCTTGTTGTGGCTTGACATGGAGCATACAGAACGGTGTGCTTCAGATTAAGAAGAAAGGCGATACAATGTCGCGAGAGGTGTATGTTCTTTCCTCAGATTCGGGTCTTATAGGAATTCCGCAGAAGGTAGTTGTCGCTGAAAACGAAGAAACAGGCAAAAATGAAATGGGTTGGGATGTCGAGTATCTTTTGAACGGCGCAATAAACATTGACGATTTCGTAAAACTTGAATCTAAGGTGGTTACAGGCTATTTTAGAGTGTATTCTATAGAAATAAGTGGCGACAATGTTTCAGGCGACTGGATGTGTAAAGCGAGATTATTGGAGGCGAAAGGATAATGTTACAAGAATTCACGCAAGAAATACATAATACCGCAAAAGAAGAAGTGAATAACATTCATACTGTAGTTCCCGGTGAGATTGTTTCATTTGATGCCTCAAAGTGTCTCGCAACCGTACAACCTAAAATGAAGTTCAGACAAAAGAACGGAAAAACAATAGATTATCCCGAAATCGGAGAAGTACCTGTTGTCTTTCTGCAAACGATGAAACAGGAAGCAACCATTGCTATGCCTATTAAGACTGGTGACGGTTGTCTTATTGTCTTTTCTGAACAGTCCCTTGATTACTGGCAACATGGTCAAGATACTGATACAGACCTGAAATTTGACCTTACGAATGCCATTTGCATTCCCGGACTTTTTTCAAAGGAGAACTCACTCATCAAGGAAGCATGTGACAAGAACGCCATAATAGTTGATGTTAAAGGCACTCGCATTACAGTGAAAAAAGACAATGTAGAAATTGAATCAAAGAACGTCAAGATAAAATCCGAGAAGGTTGATATCGAAGGCGACGTATCTGTAACAGGAAAACTCAGTACAACCGAGGATATATCTACAAATGCGAATGTTTCTGCAACTGGGGATGTTATAGCAGGTGCAACAAGTCTTTCGAATCACATTCATACTGCTTCCGGACCCGGTTCGCCCACTACACCGCCGGTTGTATGATAATAAAAAAGGAGGGAAAATATGTTTGATATTTTACTCGACAAAAACGGAGATATAGATATTTCAGGCTCTGGTGTGTTTTCTACGACAATAAGTGTACGCCAAGCAATATTGATACATCTCCGTTGGTTTTTAGGAGAATGGAGATTCGGTCCTGAACTTGGCTTTCCTTGGTTTGAGGAAGTGTTTGTCAAAAATCCAAATCTTACTAAACTCCGTTATCTGATAAGAGACGAAATCAAAAAAGTTGATGGCGTTGTCGATGTATCTGTAGATGCCATTGTTTTCGACAAGCAGAAGCGAGAAGCAATGGTGAGATATAAGTGCACTACAACCGAAGAAATATTTGAAGAGGAGGTAATCTTGAATGCCCGAAAATGAATATGGACTTACTTCAAAAGGCCCAAATATTAAAAGGCTCGATGTAATCATCGAACAAATTCACGATAGACTCAGCGAAAAATTTGGAGTTAATACACGTCAGAATTCAGAAAGTGTTCTGAATGTTATAATTACAAACATTGCAGATGTTATTGCTGAACTTTGGGAATTTGGTGAAGATAGCTACTATGCAAAATATCCTTTATCAGCAGAAGGTGTTGACCTTGATAATGCTGTTCAGTATAGCGGTGTAATCAGAGAAACAGCACAGAAATCATATTATCCTATCCATTGCAAGGGGAAAGACGGCACTGTTATGTCTACCGGTACAATGATTGCTTCTGACACGAATCCTTCAGTACAGTTAGAACTGATAGAAGATAAAGAAATCACAAGAAGTGCATTTAACAAGGCTGAAATAAAGGTTGCGGCAGTTGAAAACAACAGCACTTATCAGGTAATTATAAATGACGTTTTGTACGCTTTCAACTCTGCAGAAGATACTGCTTTATCAATACTTACAGGTATAAAGGATGCCATAGATAACGAAGCGTTTTCAGTAACGCTGAAAGAGGATGACGAAATCCTTGTAATCGAAGCGATTGATTTATCATCATCAAACGAACTGATTTTGACAGAAAATCTTACAACGGAAACAGTAACAACTATCGCCAATTTCGGAACAGTCGAAACGGGCGATATTTTTTTACCTGTTGGAGTTATCAAGAATATAGTCAAGGCAGATGCAGGACTGCTTGAGGTGTGTAACTTCTCGAATAGTTATGTTGCCGGCAGAAAACAAGAAACGGATGTTGAAGTAAGAAAATCTTACGGAGACAAGATTTTCCACCTTTCAAACTGTATGACAGAAAGCATTGTGAGTGCCATTCTTGCAAACGTACAGGGGGTTACTGCAGCATCCGCATATGAAAACTACACTGATTTTGAAGATAACATGGGAAGACCACCTCACAGCGTAGAAGTCGTTGTTGAAGGTGGTGATGAGATGCAGATTGCGAAACAAATTCTGAAAACCAAGGCAGGTGGAATCAACTCATATGGCATAGTTGAAAAAGAAGTTCCCGGAGTGTACGGAGAAAGTCAGATTATAAGATTTAATAGACCTATACCGGTGTACGCTTGGTATAAACTGACAGTCACACGTGATAAAACAAAAATGTTACCGACAAACTGTGAAGAATTATTATCAAATGTCATTCTCAAAGAAATGAATGCTTTAGAAGTTGGAGGTAGTGTAGTTCCACAGCACTTTGTTTCATCGCTCTACGAAGTTTGTTCAGGTATTTCTTATGTAGATATCCTTCTGTTTGCTACTGACGATAAAGGAGAAACTCCAGAAGACACTGATTACACAGAAAGAAGCATCACTATAACAGAACGTCAAAGAGCTGTTACTACTGATGGAATGATTGAGGTGGTTTTCGTTGATTAAGCAAGTTGATTATAGAGAATCGCTGAAAACAGACCTAGTCGAACAGTTTAAAGAAAAGAAAAACATCGAAGCATTTAATGATGCTGTTGGAGAACAACTAAATGATGTTTTTAAATTTTTCATAGATATACGGACAAAAACAGACTTAGAAACTGTTGAATTCGTTCCGGAAGACAAAGAAAATAAACAACTCGATGGTCTTGGCGATATTGTAGTTCTGTCAAGAATGGAAGCAGGGGAGTTAATCGGAAATCCTACCTCTGTTGAGGTCATATCGAATGAAGAATATCATCATTGTCTTAAGTATAAAGTCCATAAAAACACCTGTAATTGCTCATATTACGATATTATGAAAGGTGTTGATATGTTCTGGGAAGATGATGAGCACAGACTCAGATATTCAGAAGACCCGGCTTACCCGGCGACTATTATTTTTGATTTTGAAGCATACAAGGATATTGCCAAAAAGGTGTTTGCACTTCCGTTCATCAGAGCCGGTGGAGTTGGACTTCTTCTTAGGATGCATAAGACAGACGATTTCGCAATATACACAGGATTTGCACGAATGCAGAAAATAACAAGATATGTTGAATGTGAAGAGGCTGTAATCGAAGAAAGAACATATTTGACCGATGAAGAAGGAACGATTCTTACTGATGAAAAAGGCAACTGGTTGTCAATCTAAGGAGGAAAAGAAATGAAGATAAATCTTACATCAGGAGGCATAGACTTCCTTGCACAATGTATGGATGGCGGTCCATCACCAGTATTTGAGAAGATAACCTATGGTAATGGTGAAAACGCCGGCAAAGAAGCCACACAGTTAAGTAATCCGTTGGTTGACGTTGAAATAAGTGCTTGTGAAGTGAAAGATAAATTTATTGAACTCACAACTGTAATGGATAACTCAAGTCTGTTATTGGAAGATGCCGGTATCACGAATGGATTCAGAGCAACTGAACTCGGTGTATTTATAACAGACCCAAAAAACGAAGGAGAACCTATATTATTTGCTTATGGATATGATGAGCTTGAAGATGCTACATATATACCCACAGCAACTGCATATCCATTTGAAACAACTGATGTAATAATGGTTTATATAGGCGACACTGAAAATGTGTCTGCAATATTGAACGAAAGTATGACTTTTGTTACAAAAGATTACTTTGAAAATCATACAAATGACAAGGAAAATCCACACGAAGTTACTAAAAATCAGGTTGGCTTAGGCTTTGTACCTAATGTAACTACAAATGACCAACTTCCGACTTTTACCGTTGCTGAAAAAGAAGAAAAGCTGGAAAGTGGAAAAGATACAATGTCTGTGCTTATGGGTAAACTTGCTAAAATTGTTGAGACCGTTATTGCACATATATCAAATAAAAAGAATCCTCATGAACTAACGGCAGGGGATATTAATGCTGCAAGTAAAAAACACAACCACAAAGCAAGTGATATGACATCAGGAATATTAAGTGTCGAAAGGGGAGGAACAGGCGTTTCCTCTTATGGACACCTGATAACAAAAATAGGTCCATATATTGGAAGTTATAAAGGTAACACAAGCAGGCTTGGGTTAATTGCAGGTAAGCAATTTATAAAACTTGGTTTTACTCCATCGGCAGTTTTAATCATAAGCAGCAAAGGTCAAATGACTGACTCTGACGTTGGTACAAGAGGTGGTCTCGTATTAAATGGAAAAAATCTGCTGTCTCCAAAGGTATCATCGGCAAATTATGAAAAATACATGAAAGAATGGAATGATACTTACGTAGCGGCTATGATTGTCAGCGATGGCTTTTATGTGAACACAACGGGTATTGCAGGTTATGCCGAAACTAACAACGAGGATGAGTATTATTACTATATAGCTTATCGACAGGGAGAGTGATGAATTATGGCAACAGAAAGAATTACTGAACAGCAAGCTCTTGAGTCTGTTTCTACCGATGCATCTGTTCTTGTTATTCAGGTGAATGATGCCGGTAAAGAAGTGCTTTATGAAACGAGTCTTTCAGTGTTTGTAAAAGCTTTACAGGAAGCAGGTATCATTGATGGACTGCAAAAATCAGAAGATTTTGAAGAATTGAAACCGGAAATTATAAAAAATGTTTCCGTTTCAAAAGAAAAAATCAGCGTTGAATACCTTGACGGAGCAAAGAACGAATACAATGCAAATATTCTTCCGATTGATGATACTGTGTCAAAAGATGACACGGTTTTATTTTTTAAAAACGAAGAAAAGGAAGACGGCGAAACTGTAATCACTGGCAACAGAGTTCCATTATCTGACTTTATTTCTGCTTTGAAAACAGCAGGAATAAATAGCGAGCTGATGACTACCGAAGAGTTTGGAAAATTAAAATCAAGCATAGTTAAGAATGTCACTCTGAAAGACAATGTAATAAGTGTAGTTCTGCTCACTGGCAGAAAATATGAATACACAATAGACACTACTTTCTTTGATTCCGCTTCTGTAGATGATGACGGATATCTTCATATTACAAAAGCAGGAAAAGATGTCGTTCCTGCTATTCTGATTCCGGCTCTTAAAGAAAAAAACGCAGAAATTACCTGTAAAAAGGTCGGATACATTTTTGAGGAGGAAACTGAATGAAATTCTATTTTAGTTATGTTTATGGCTCAAAAGATGAATATAATCTTGGAAATATCATTCTTGAAGAAGGAGACGATAGAAGCGAAGTTGTTATTCCCGATTCGTACAATGGAAAGCCTATTACTCAAATAAGTGACGTGATTTTGTATGAGTTCGGTAGTGAACTTAAAACGGTTGTGTTCGGAGATAATGTATCGGTTTTGCCTATTACTCTGTTTTATGAATCATCCGGTCTTGAAAAGATTTATTTAGGTAAGAAAATTGGCACTATTCAGAGCGAACTTGAATGGTGTCCGAACTTAAAAGATGTGTATTTCAACGGAACACAAGAAGAGTGGGAGGCTTTGTCGGAGTATGGCACGCCACAAAGGTTCGCAAATGCAAACTGCACAGTTCATTTCGGAACAATGTATGACAAGGTACAGTTGAATCAGGATGACAAGCCCATATATCCTTTTACACATTGGGACTGTGTTAAAGGGGTCCCTAACGATATAGGGGTGCAGTCAGACTATACTGAGACAGATGAAACCAAGGCATCTTTTATTAAAAACAAACCTATGACCGATACTGAAGTTATTGAGAATTCAGAAAACCTTATCACATCTGGTGCGGTATTCAAAGCAATTAACGAGATTGAGGTTTCAGGTGGAACAGGTGAAATTACTGACAACTCAATAGTAACGGAAATGCTTGCAGACGGTGCAGTTACTGATGCCAAGTTGTCAAAAAAATATGCAACAGAAGAATATGTTGACGAAGCGTTGAGCTTTGAAAAAATCGACCTTCCCGAAGACTTTGAGAACTACACAGATGTTATTCATCTGTCGGAGCCATTGCCGAGAGATTGGTCAAGTGTGAAAATATGGTCAGCAGAGGATAGTCTTGCTGTTCCGGAAAATCAGAACCCCTACAATTTCGATTTCTCTCAAATATCAGAAACCAATTATGCGACAATCAGTGCAATTCCAAGCAAAATTGATTTGAGCTTACTTGACGGAAAAACGGTAGCATCATCAATGCTTTTTGAAATATCTGTTGGCGAATTCTCAGGTATGTTCGGTATACAACTTTTTAAAATAGACTCATTGTTTCAACTTGCTTTTTTTTCTTCTTCATGGAATTTACAATATCTGCAAGAGGGTGGAACAACATCAGGTATTGATGATTTTGTTGCACCTGCAGAAGGATGGTATGTTACAAACCATTCCACCGGAACTGCCACTGAAGCTACTGAGGAAGATTTATCTGTATTGTCAGGAATCTATGATACTGTGAAAATACTTGATTGGATGTCTTTCTTCTCGGATGATGCCTCAGAAATGGGTGTTTCAGATATATCTCCTGAAATGCTCCTTGAGCTTTTTCTGAAAAATATGATTTCGATATCTTATGCACCGGGATATTATGTTACAAAAAAAGCAGCAATCAAAACTCCTGAAAAGGGTGTTGACTATTTTACTGAAGAAGATAAGAGCGAGCTTGTGAATGCCGTCCTTGCAGCACTCCCCACATGGGAAGGAGGTAGTTACTGATGGCTGATTATGCGGTAGTTGACAAAGATTTTCTCGAAAATGGTTTGTCAAAAGTAGCAAACTCAATTAAAGCAAAATCAGGGAACACCGAAGAAATGGCATTCCCTGATGGATTTGAAGAAAGAGTCAACAGTATACCTGAATCCTTTTGGAGCGAAGAAGATGTAATTAATGCTTTTACGAATAATCGTAGTAGTATTACTTCAATTAAGCTACCTGATAACATGACATCTGTTGCACAGTATGCTTTCTACGGAATGGAGAAGTTAGTTATCAAAACGTTACCTGATACCATCGAAAGCATAGGAGAATATGCTTTCAGATCATGCGAGTCTTTGGGGTTAACAAAATTGCCTGATAGCTTAAAAACCATTGGTTCCTATTGCTTCAGAGGGGCTTCTCTTCCAATAACCGCCTTGCCTGAGAATTTGGAATCAATCGGTACTTACGCATTTTTAAACAGAGCGGAAATGATAATTACTGTCATTCCACAGTCAATAGTAACTCTTTTGGACAGGTGTTTTCAGGGATGTACAGGTCTTACAGAACTCACTTTTAAGGGGACTCCTACCACAATCGAAGCTAATGTTTTTCTTAGTTGTACAAATCTCACGGTTATAAATGTTCCATGGGCAGAGGGTGAGGTTGCCAATGCTCCGTGGGGAGCAAGTAATGCGACAATTAACTACAACTATGTGGAAAGCGAGGAATAATCTATGACGATTAAAAAATTGTACAGGTTTGAACGTTCAGACGGTGGGACAAGCGTTTCGGTAGAAAAACCACCTGATAATCAAAACTACACTTCTCTTCTTCGCTTGATTGCAGATGAAGGAAAAGCTATCACAAACGACAGCAAAACTTTTTATTCGTGCATTGATGTAGAGAGTGCTGACGGTTGGTCAGAGGTTGACTATGAAACAGAAATCACTTAAAGACCTCAGAAATGACTATCTTCAAGAGATTAAAGACCTTGACGATAAGATTGAGAGGTACAGAAAAAGGCTCAGAAAAGCCGTAAAATCGCATAATTCAGACGAGGTTTACACCGTTCAGAAACTGCTTGCAGTTTTCCACAGTGAAAGAGCGGAACTCGTTGAACGTGCAAGAGAATTACAAAAATATTGTGAGGAGGAATGACCTATGATATTTGCGCTATTATATAACTTTGCGAACATATTTTCCATGTACGCTGAAGTAATTTTCTCATCAGCCGTTTTTGTTCTCAAGGAAGTGGCAATATGGCTCGGATGAAACATGTTCAGGATATTCCTGAGAGAAAAAAGAAAAAGAAAACCACATTTACAAAAAAGTGGGTCAATCGGTTGTTATGGCTCAGTTGCCTGTGGGTAACACTCAGCTTTGTCCTCGCCTTCATGGGCAGGGAAAACATTGCTGAAACCCTCGCCATAACCGCATTAACGGAGATTGTGGCTGTCTGTCTTGGCTATTTCATAAAGTCCTATGCTGAAACCAAAGAAGAGGAACTAATGAAATATAGCCGAGATTATAACAAAATGCCACGCTCTGAAGAAGAGGAAATTACATAAGAAAGGATAATCAAAATGCAGATTATTGAATTCATCATCAACCATTGGAGTG
>CAZDQE010000006.1:0-11464 GCA_964507395.1 uncultured Eubacteriales bacterium
ACTCTTTAATTCCTATTTGTGCTGACGCTTTAGCGGCAGAATGGAGATTAATATGTAAATCAAAGAATATAAAAGAAATAATATTAGGAAGGAGAAAACATTATGGATATTAACGACAAAAACAACACACCATTTGAAGACTACAACCCTGATCTCGCCGAAATCATACTTGCTTTGGAACCCATCATACGCTTTGGCATGTGTAACATACCATTTGCTTTGTTCGACGTTTATCGGAGATATAAGGAAAAAGAAACTATCGAAGAGTTTCTTGAACTTTATCCGGGAATTGAAGGTCCTGTTTTGCCTCAGGAAGACCCTGAATATCACGAAGGCGACAGATACCGTGAAATTTATATGAGAGATAAAAGTTTTGAAAATGTCTGTGTTAAATTCGGAGATCCCGTTCTGATTGATACCAAAAGAAAAAGAAAATCAGGCCTTGTATGCATTCAACTCGGCAACTATCCACTTATTGTTAACGCACTTGAAACTGAAGAAAAAGACGGTATAGTTTTTTGGTTTCCTAACACAAGTTTCGTTGAATTCTACGTTTCCTATAAAAGTTTGGACCAAGTCATAAAATTCATCGGTGTGCCGATAAATTTTGGTTAACATCCAAATGCGAATCCACAAACTTTAAACCACACACTTTATTATTGAAAGGAAAAATTAAACTTATGAATAAAAAATTACAATCATTTATTTCAGAAGAAATCGAAAAGAAATACTCAATCCCTCAAGAAATCACAATCAAATTTTTCGAGGGAGAAAAGCTCCCCTATTTTTTAATGAAAATCTATCAGCAGTTTTTCAACGCACACTCATTCACGGATTTTCTCGATGACAATTTAATTGAAGAATATCTTCTTGATGAAGACATCTGCACATCTCATATTACAGATGATGAGATAATCGCAAGAGACAATTGTATAATCAATCTCGGTGTTGAAAACGGATACATAATTAAATTTGACAGAGCAAATCGTAGGGATGACGGATCATTAAAAATAATAAAATTCAATAACATGGTTTTCCCTGCATTAATTTTTTCATCAAATCCCGAAAAGACTGTTTTCGTATTTGCAAAAGATTATTATGATGTATCGCTCACTTTGCCCAACGATAAAATAACTATAATCGGAACAGCTGAATCATATCGCAAACCCAGTGAAATCAGATATCGTGATTTCGAACAAGGGTTATAATGAGAAATTAACACACTACTCATTTTATAGTTAAAGGAGAAGTGCCAATGTATCTTAAAAAGACCCATCGTGGCACCTGGACAGTCAAATTCTATTACACAAATTGGCAAGGTGAAAGGAAGCAGAAAAAACAGGAAGGTTTTAAAACTAAAAAGGAGGCTCAGGAATTTGCTCTTGACTTTTTAGATAAATGCAAAACCTCAGTTGATATTTCTTTCAAAAACTTAGTTGAACTTTATATGGAAGATACCAAAGTTCATGTGAAGCCCACGACATTCGCCAATAAAGAGTTCCTGATCAATTCGAAAATCCTTCCATATTTCAGTTCTATGCGAATCTGCGACATTGATATTGCAATGGTACGAAAATGGCAAAATGAGCTGATTTCACACGAAAACAATTACAATAAAACATACCTGAAAACCATACATAACCAATTGTCAGCAATGAGATTGTACCATATCCCAAACCATTTGTCAACACTTTAAAGCGGTAAAATATTGTTGGGATATGTTGATTGTGTTTTTTACATCTCTTTATAATCTTCAGTATAACTGAACAGCATTTTGTACTATAACAATTAATTTGTTATCTTATATCGATTCGATTCTTTTTACCACTTTAATAGTTATAAGATGCCATTTGTGTCATATCATATTTTAATATAGGTAAATTCCAATTAAAAACAATATGATAAATGTAATGAATCCCCAAATTGTACATTTAAATCCTGTGTTGTATTTATGGTATTTTATCGTCGCAATTTTTGAGTTTATGTATATTTCGGAAATTAATTCGTCAAGGTATTCTTCTTGTGTCATAGCGATAAATTTTTCTCGATACACGTTGTTGTTGCCGTTTTCAATGATTCCTGAAAAGAATATTTTAGATTTCGTATTATTTGAATTTTCTGTTCTAGCTATTAAAACACCACACAAATTATAGAACCCGAACATCAGAATTCCTATACTGACAGCAAAACAAACTAGATAAAAAATGTTACAAAAAGTCTTTTGGCTGATACAGGTTTTAATTATGTTAAAAATTGAATTTAAACCTTCGTTGGTAAGAATAATAGTAAGCAAAACACCTACAGATGTCAGAACAATTGAAGTTTTATTGTCGCAGTTTGTTACGAAGGTAATATTGCGTTCGAGTGTTGTAATAGCATTATTAATCTTGTTGTTAATTTCTTCATCGTAATTTAAATCTACGTTTTTGTTTTTTTTATTTTCTGAGACTGTCATATTAAACATTCCCTTCTATCCACTCACTAAATCCTATTTCTGTTATATTGCAGTGATAATAGTCAATATTACCATAGTAGCCATAGCAATGTTGTTTTATCCATGATTTATAGTTTTTATCTTCTTTATATAGAATATCAATAATGTTGTTATAAAAATCAGGACTCATTGCGATAGGTAAAATACCATTTCTATTTGCAATGTTAGATAAGTGGGCGGCATCAACGACGGCTTTGCCAATCCATATTTTATCGTTTATTCCGCTTCCACTTTGACCAGCTTTAACAATTAAATCTTGGTCAACGCCTAAACCTATTCCTGCATAAACTGTGGAGTAGCCATTTCTTTTTAACAATGTGTTCAACATGGTCATAAAAGAATTTATACGATATGCATGTCTGAAAATTTCTACCAAATCTGTTTTGTAAGGTGCATTATAGATGCAGTAAACACAATCACCTCTAATTCCAATTTCACGATAATTTCCATCATCTTTGAGAATTGAGATAATTTCAGAACAAAAGCTTCTGATAATTCGAGCTGTATTTTCATCACAAGATTTAAATAGTTTGCTGGAATCTACAATGTCGACAAATAATGCTCCTACCCATGATTTTATGCCGTTTTCATAAGTGAACTCTGAGTCTGAGTTTGGAATTGTTGATTTTTCGACGATTTTAGTTGGCGATTTTAAGATTTTTTCAATTGTTTCTTTTGATTTTTTAAATTCATACATAAAATTTAATCACCATATTTATTAATTATTATTTTTTATAAATGGTTGCCTAGCTATATTTACTTATACCTCTCTTCAACACAATCAATCTCTTCAATAACAGACAAATTTGTGTAACAGCCTTCTTCTTTGAATCCGATACGTTGATAGGCATGTCCACCGTCAACGAAACACGCACCGCAGCTGCATTCAACAAAATTATGTCTGAATTTCGATTCGATTATATCTCCGCAAAGATTACATTGAATCGAGTTTTTAATTATTTTTCTTAAATCCGGTCCTATGTGCATTTCAGTTTATGCTGCTATTGCGTTAGCATTTACTTGTTCAATAACCTTACGTATTCCCATCCAAACAGTAAGGTCAGTGAAGATATCTACAACACTACCCTTATCAGTGAAGGGGGATTCTTGTAATACAGAAAGATCTTTCATCAATCCATTGTGAACAATATATTCTACAATCTGATTGACAAAATAAATCTGCCTTGAATCGAGGTTCGTGTTATCAAGAAACTCTGCAAAAGCAGCCTTTGCGGCATTCATATCAAGTCCGACTATTTCACGAACAAATTCGCCAAGAGGTTTTTCGCCAAATTCCGCTTTGTAATCTTGTTCAGAACCAACCTCACTCCATAGGATTTGTTCCAACTCTTTTACGTCAGAAGAAGACAACGGAATGTTTGATTTTAATTTTGAAATTACTGCGTTGTCTTGATGTTGGCGAACATAAAACTCTGCTTTAGCTTTATAATTTTTTAAGTCATCATTTTCAAGCTCTGATTCTTTCCAATCAACAGAGAGGATTTCATCATCAAAATTAGTATAATATATTGCTCCGTTGTAAGGAATGTATTTAATTAAATCCCTCAAATTTTTTCTAATATGTTCAAATTCATTGATACCTGCAGTATCAACATAATCAGTATGAAGAATTTTATCAATCAGTTCCGCCTGAACCATAATTTCAGGAATGTTGGCAACACTTGCCACACCAGCGACTTTTTTATAAAGGTCGCTCCTTGCTCTGTTGTATTTTTTACCTGCAAGATATGCAAGTTCAATACCATACATAAGTGCATCGAATCGCATTGCTTTAGGTTCGTCTTCGTCTGGTGTAATCAAAGGTGCAAGTTCGTCCGCCATAATTAATGTATCCTCATAAGAAATGGAGGTATAATTATCGGGATTTGCATACAGTTCAACATGTTTGAGATGTTGACGGACAGCAAAGTTTTCCTTGTTGAGTTCTTTAACCTTGCGAACCATATCATCAACTAACTCTTTTCGGAAAGCAATTAACTCCTCGGTTTGATATGCTAAATCTTGAAGCTTGAACGCCATCTGAGCTTTCAGGCTGAATATTGCACCTTGCAAAGCTATTTGATTGGCAGACTTTCCTTTTCCGCCCATACGGAAAAATTCAAAGTTTCCGCAGAAATCGAAGATATAGAACATATTCTTATTTTCGCCGTCAAGAAGTTCAGGGCAAAGACGTGTACCTCGACCTATCATCTGCCAGAATTTCGCCTTACTCATTACCTTCTTGAAGAAAACAAGATTCAGCACTTCGGGCACATCAATGCCTGTGTCGAGCATATCAACCGAAATTGCAATCTGCGGTAATTTCTTCGCATCAGAAAATTCATCAATCGCACTCTGTGCATAGTTGATTTTATTGTCGATAACCTTTGCATATCCGTTCAGATGGGGATATTCTTTGTTGAACACCTCAAAAATCTTTTCTGCGTGACGGTGATTCTTTGCAAAGATAATTGTTTTACCGATTTTCTGACCGTAGTCAATTTTAATACCGTTTGTCATCAGGACATTCAGCACTTCTTTGATTGTGTCCTCATTGAAAATCCAGTCATTAAGAGCTGATGAACCGATTTTATCGGGCATTTCGCCGTCATGAGCAAAGGTAGCTTCATATTCTTCTTTATCTTCATCGGATAAATCATCATAAACAATACCTTGCTCAATAAATTTAAGCCTTGTTTCCACCGACATAAAATCTACAAGGAAACCGTCTTTTACCGCATCGGCAAGTTCATAACCGTAAGTGGGAACACCGTTTTCAAGTTCAAACACTTCATAAGTGTTTTTGTCGATTTCATCCTTGGGTGTGGCAGTAAGACCTACCAAAGGTGCATCGAAATAGTTAAAAATATCTCTGTATTTGTTATAAATTGAACGGTGTGCTTCATCGCAGATAACCAAATCAAAGTGACCGCAAGTGAAGAGTTTGCCCTTTTCATCCTTGACAGAATCAATACAGTTCATCATTGTCTGATAGGTGGAGAAAACACAGTGAGCGTTATAGTTATCCTTTTCTTCACAAAGGTTGGTTACCGATAAATCAGGCAGAAGATTTACAAAGCTACGTTTTGCCTGAGTAACAAGGGAATTACGGTCAGCAAGGAAAAGGATGTTTTTCACCCAACCGTGTTCAAGCAGAACTTTGCAAAGAGCAATAACCGTTCTTGTTTTACCTGAACCTGTTGCCATAACAAGCAAGGCTTTTCTGCGGTTTTTATTACCAAAACTGTCGCAGACAGCTTTAATTGCACCCTCCTGATAATAACGACCTGCGATATCTTTATCAACAACCACATAGTTAAGGCTTGTGCGCATTGTCTGCAAATTGAACAATTTTTCAAGGTCACGCTTGGAATAGACAGTTGCAACCTTGCGTTCAGGGTAAAGATTATCGGTAATTCGTGTATCAAATCCGTTGGAAAGGAAGATTACAGGACGGCGACCAAACTTTTTTTCTAAAATATCGGCATAAAGTTTCGCCTGTTGTCTGCCTTTTGACACATCAACGCAGGTACGCTTTGCTTCAATGACAGCAAGAGGTTTTCCGTCATCGCCGAAAAGAACATAGTCAGCATAGCCCACTTCGCTCTTGTTGGGCATACCGGGGAGTTCATATTCATTTATCCAGTCTTTACCCTCTGTCCAGCCTGCATCAATGAGCATAGTGTCAATATACACTTTTCTTGTCTTATACTCAGAAATATCAAGGGGTTTGGGAACATAAGTCTGCTGTTGTTCCTCACGGCGGGCAGTAAGTTCAGCTTTGAGAGCTTCATTTTCTGCCATCAAAGCCTTAAGGTCAACATCTTCATGTGATACAAAATCAAGAGCTTCTTCAACTGTCAGTTCAAGAAGGTTTTTATCAAAGTGATTTTCTTCATATTCATCTGCATAACAATAAGCCACGAAATCAAGAAAAACAAAAAGATTTTCAAGACAAAGTTCTGCCTGTTCTTCGGTGACTTTCTTGCCTAAATGTGCTGCATTGTTACCAACACGGCGGATGAAATCCATTCGTCTCCAGATATCGTTACCAACAATCTCGCGGAACTCTTCGTTATTCATCAGGCTGACCAATGTCTCCTGCCAGGGCATAACAAGGGCACTGTCAACGGAGTACATCCATTTGACAGCCATTTCCATCGCCCTGCGACAATTTATGATACAAGTGGACAAATCAATATGTAAAGTCTTTTCCGCCGCAACTGCAACAGACGAAAACGTATCAAATTGCTTGTCCTTTGTTAAAAAATCAAAGTTGGTCATTTGTGTTCACCTTCATAAATTCATTTGGTGGAAGTTTGCGAAAAATTATTTTTTGCGAAAATGTCATTTTACTTAATTCTTTTGCACCGAAAATGAGTTTTAGATTTTTAACATAGCTATCTAAAGCACTATCATCGTGAAAATATATTTTTATAACATCAAACATATCAAATATAACAGTCAGTATATCTCCATCTGATACATCCAAAGAATGCCCTACAATAGAAAGACTTTTTTGTTCCTTAGTTGAATTAATATAAGTAAACAATATCATCAAATCGTCAAGGGTACGCTTGGTAATTCTTTGATAGTATTTTTTATATTTTATAAATTTACAATCATTAATACCGGCATCATCATATTCATCTGAATTAACGCCCAAAACAATTGCATCATCAAGTTTCCCGTGAACATGAATAATGTCTGGTTTTGAATCGTACAATTCAGCATATGTATTTGTGTAATTAAAAGTCAAAACATAATCATTATTTTTTAAGTATCTGTTACAAGATATATAATAATTTGAAATCTGTGGTAACACATTATCAACAAATATTTTTAAGTATTGTCTTAATATCTCAATAAATCGATTGTATTCTTCAAAAATATAATCAATGTTTTTTTCTTCATCAAACGAACAGTCTTTGATATATTTAAAAACCTTATCATTGTAATTATTCTTTTCTTTTATTGCATCCAAAAATCTATTTATGCCACTGGGGTTTCTTTGCCTGAATTTCTTCAAAACTTCTGCCACTTGATTTTCTAAAGCCACCCAGCCGTTTCTGTTTTTTATATCAAGAAAATGCTTAAACCAACAGTTTGAATGAAGCTTTTCCAAAAAGCTAACATATTCGTCTTTGTTAATTTTAGTTTCTCTATAAGCCTCTTCATATGTTAGGAGTTTTTCTCGGATTCCTTCATTAGTTTTTGACAAGTCGTGAAGTTCTGAATAAATATTTGTTTCATTAAATTTGTCATAATATATTACACTATATTTTTTACTGAGATATTCCGCAATTAACATAAAATCATTGTAATGAGAAAGCAAGTTGTGATATAAATCAAACCCATTCCCCAACATTAAAACTTTCAACTATTTTCACCTCATACAAAGTATTGTTGCATTAAAGTTATTTAGCATCGTGAAAAATTGTTTCATCAAACAATTTTTCACACAAAAATGTATAATCCGGGAAGATTGTTTCTGGCGAATTTAAAAAGTCTTCAACTATCACCACAGTTGTGATATCCGAAATATCGCCTATTTGTAAAATAATTGGTTCAAGGTTTAGTGCTTTTTCTGGAAAAATGAAACGAAATTCATGTTCCCACTCAAAGTCATTTGTTTTGTTGAACACACTTAAAAGTTTTGTTTTTTCATCATTTTCATAATAACGAACAAACTCACCTTTAAATGCCATGATTTTACCATAACCATTATTATTTTTTAAGCAATTTACGATTCTTTTTATAAACTCTTCAGTATCATTTATTATAACTGCATACTTGTTTTCAAAAAGATTAATTCTTTGACTTGGCTTTATGGCAATCATTTTTTCAATATCAAAAATAAATGTATATAAACAAAACACTTTTAAATGTTTAAAATCGTCAGATAATAAATGCACATTACCAACCAAAGCATTTTTAATTTCATCGTCCCAGTCCAATCCAAACCTTTCTAAATCTTTTGGATTTACACTGGCGACAGAGCCCTCTAAGTAGTCATTTATTGCAATATTTTTATTTTCTGTATCATCAAAATTGCCACTTATTACTTTTTCTATACCCCTGTAGTACTCCAAAGGGTTTAAATAGATTTTACCTTTTATCAAATCATCTGCGTAATTTGTAAATTTTATCCATCTAAAATCTATACTCATATTATAACTTCTAATACATTTCCTTTCATTTAATTTCTTTTTGTCACCCGAAATATTTTTGCATCAATGCTTTTTTTAGTGTTTCGAGTTTTTCAAGAGATTCTTTGACTTCAAATTTTGATTTGTCGACTTGTTTGAAGAAGGCTGCAAACTCGGTTTGTAATGAAATCGACGGCACTGTTACCATCAAATTCTTTAATTTTGCACCAGGCAAATGCGCTATGGTTGCCTTTGCTCCCTCGATGTCCGAAAAACCATTGTGGTCGCAGTTGTATTTGAACCAATATGCCATATAGTCTGGTAAGACAATATCCTTGTTGCAACGGACACGGTGCAATGCTTTTTGGAAAAAACAGGGTTGCATTTCATTGTGCCAAACAGCACAACGACCAATTTCACCGCCCTCGCACACAAGCAAGTCACCATCTATCAATTCAAATTCTTTTCGATCTTCATCGTTGAAGTCCATGACATTAAGTTTATCAAGTTCAAATTTGAACCATTGCACATTGAAATTTGCTAAATACGGATAACTACATTTTCCCGTTTGCTGTTTTGAATCCAGCATTTTACCAAGTCGTGATGTAGTGACATCTGAAAAATGATATTGTTTCCAACCCTTATCGTTTATAATTACATCGCCAAACATCTCGACAAATCGAGATTTGACAAATTCATCAAGTTTTGAAAGTTGCTTTTTCCGCAGTTCAATCAATTCATCGACTTTATCTAAAATCGAAACTATTTCTTTTTGTCTCTCCCAGCTATGTATAGCCACTTCTGTATTTTCTAATATTTTTTTATTTAATGTTTTGCCCATAACAGCCTTATTGCCTGTGTTGGTAAAATCCAAAGCAGACAATAGATAAAAAACATATTCATTGATTAAACCTATTCCGGTAGGTAAATTGTCCTTTATTTCAAAAGCCATTATCGCTTCGTTTGAATATGATTTATTTAACACTCTCGCAACTTTACCAACGGATAATTTAAAGCTCATTATAACTGTACCGGGAAAGATAGGTTTAATACCTGTTTCATATATCGCCTTATCTGTAATGTGTTCTTTTGTATTTTCAATAACTTTTCCATTCGTTGTCATATCAGCAATGGAAATCCACTGATTCGAATTCTCATCCTGCTCATCTGCCCAATAATCAGGATTATTCCTTGCAGGGGTTTTTCCCATTTGCAAATCAAACAATTCAGAGAGTTTATATTTATTCATTTTGATTTCCACCCACTTACTTGACGATAGACTCCTTTATGGCATTTAAAATCTCAATGATTTCCGAAGTACCATTATCTTGAAACAATGCGATAAACGCAATAATCAATGCAACAAAACTAACAATTCCCGAAAAAATTGCAACTATATAGTTTTTATCCTTTTCTTTAAAAATTTCAAAAGCAGAAATCAAAAGTACTACTATCAAAAGCACTACTGAAATTAAAAATACCCAAAACAAAAATTGATAAAGCCCATCAAACAGACCTCTAAACTTAAATAAAACACAAACAACGATTGCCAATACTACTGATGCAGCCAATATAAACACACCTGTAAATATTGCTAATATCGACGTTAATGTTTTTGAGCCTTCTTTTTTCTTGATTTCTTCATCCGCATCAACTATCGCTTTTTTTATTTTTGCAGTAAAATTGTCTTTTTTTACAATGGCATTTGCCAGTTTGTCATAATCAACTTCATAATTATAGTTATTAGTATAGTTGCACTCAATCAGACTTACATTTTTCTTTTTATCCATATTATAACATTTCCTCCAACTCTGCAAGACCTTTTGTTATCTGCATTTCTATCTCATGCAGGTCTGCCATTATTTCCGCTGTCGAGGGATATTCCACCGCTTCGTAAACTGTCTTTTTATACTTATTGATTGAAAGGTCGTAATCGTTTGACACTATTTCATCTTTCGGCACGAAGAAGGATTTTTCTGTTCTTTCTCTTTCGTATTCGTTATATTCCACCTCATCCGTCAGCTCTGCTGACACCTTCCCCTCGAGGGGAAGGCTATTAAAGGAACGGAAACGGGCGATTATATCGGGAATATCGTTTTCCTTTATTTCAGTACGCTTATCATCAAGGCTGAAACCGTCTGCCTGCATATCATAGAACCATACGTTATCTGTTCCGCCGTGGCCTGTTTTGGTAAAAATCAGAATACCTGTTGAAACACCTGCATAGGGTTTGAACACACCAGAAGGCATAGAGATAACTGCTTCAAGGCGGTTGTCTTCAATAATTGCTTTGCGGATTGCCTTGTGTGCAGTTGACGAGCCGAAAAGAACACCGTCAGGAACGATACAGGCACATCTGCCCCCGATACGAAGCATTCTCAGGAAAAGTGCAAGAAAAAGAAGCTCTGTTTTCTTTGTCTTGCAAACCTTTAACAAATCAGTTGAAACTGTGTCATAATCAAGGCTTCCTTTGAATGGAGGGTTGGCCAGAATCAGGGAATACTTGTCCTTATCGGGATTCTGGTCTGAAAGGCTGTCACGGTATTCAATAAATGGATGCTCAACTCCGTGAGTCATCATATTCATAGCACCGATACGAAGCATTGTTCTGTCCATATCGTAGCCGAAGAACATATGATTCATATAGTGGTCTTTTTTCTGCTTATTGAAAAAGATTTCTTCTTTGAAATTTTCTTTCAGATACTCCCCTGCCGTTACAAGAAATCCGCTTGTACCGCAAGCCGGGTCACAAATCACATCATCGGCTTTCGGCTGCATCATTTCAACCATCATTCTGATGATATGACGAGGGGTACGGAAC
>CAZDQE010000006.1:11474-65329 GCA_964507395.1 uncultured Eubacteriales bacterium
ATGTCTTGGAGTTCTAAACTGTCCGTTTAACCCTGACTGTGCAATTTTATTAAGAAGATATTCGTATACATCTCCACGCACATCCTTATCCTGCTCTTTCGCCATAAGGGCATAGATTTCATCAAGTGCATCCACAACCTTTGAAAGAAGCAAGGGCGTGGGCAATTTGAAGACAGCATCATCCATATATTTGGAATATGCGCTGTCTTTTTTACCGTCAAGATTTTTAATAAACGGGAACACCCATTCCTGCATTGTAGAATACATTTTCCCTGCAGGAAAATCACGGAAAACTGACCATTTAAGCTGACTGCCGTCAACCTTGCGTTCACCGATAGTTACTTCTCCTGCAAAAATACTTTTGTAGGGGAGACCAAGCATAGCACTTTCTTTTGCTCGAAGCGTGTCTGAATCATCAAGGTCTCTGATAAACATAAGATATGTGATTTGTTCAATTACATCAAGCGGATTAACGAGACCGCCTGCAGCAAAAACATCCCATAAACTATCAATTTTATTTTTAAGTTCACCTGTAATCATAATTATTTCTCCCTATTCCAAACATAAGATGTGTAGCGTCCACCGCCGACTTTTAATATATCACCGGTTTTTACAAGTTCATTAAGCGTTCTTTGTATTGTTATCTGACTTATATCGGGACACTTTTGTGTGATTTCTGTTTTCGTGATTTTGCCGAGTGTATCCTTGATGATTTCACGGATTCGTTCAGGCTTTGACAGTCCGCTTGTGGTAAGGACTTTGACACGAGTGGAAAAATCACGGTATGCTGATAAAATTACACCTAACATATATCTGACAAAGTGGGCATAATCATTTTCTTCTTCGTGCCAACCGTGTGAACTGTCTTGAAGAGCTTCGTAATAGGTATCTTTGGTGTTTTCTATGACTTTTTCTATACTTATATACTTACCGACAATGTATCCTGTGCGGTAAAGGAGAAGAAGAGTGAGCAAACGGCTCATTCTTCCGTTACCATCATTGAACGGGTGTATGCAAAGGAAATCAAGAATAAACATCGGTATAATAAGAAGCGGATCGGCTTCGTTTTTGCTAATTACATCATCAAATGCGTTGCATATTGCCTCAATAGCACCCGGTGTTTCCCAAGCGGGTACAGGCTGAAATCTTACAAAACGATTACCTTCGGAATCTTCTTCTGCAATAACATTATCCGAATTTTTATATGCACCTCCGATAGATTTGCCGCTGAATTTGTATAGGTCGCGATGCAACTGTAGGATAATAGAGGGTTTTACCGGGATAAAGTCGTAATTTTCGTGTATTGTTGAAAGTACATCACGATAGCCGGCGATTTCTTGCTCGTTACGGCTTTTTGGTGTTGTTTTGTTTATTACAAGCTTTCTGAGCCGTTCGTCTGATGTGTATATTCCTTCAATTTTATTTGATGCCTCAGTACTTTGTATTTTAGCTATTTCTACAAGCTGGGTAAGTGTATCGCTCTTTGCTTCTATAAATAAATTCTGTTCACCTTTAAATTCGTGTATCTGTGAAAGCATTGATACAATTTCAGGAGTTAAAAGTTGTTGCCACTTATGGTTGTATTCATAAACTCTCATTGTAATCATCTCCTAAAGTTAATTTGCTCATTTTTGATATTTTGATACAATTACATTATATTTAATTCAATTCCATTTGTCAAGTTTTAATTTTATCATTTCGCGCAAAATGATAAAATTAAAACTGTGCTGTGGTATATAAACAGTAATAGCGGCACAGAGAATAAATCTCTATGCCGCTATAAATTTAATCAATCAAATCTTCAACATCGCAACCAAGAGCTTTTGCAAGGCTGATAACGATGTTCACCTGAGCATTGTTGATATCATTCTGCTTCTGCTCGTAAAGCTGAATCATTCGGAGTGAAACTCCTGATACATCGCTTAATTGTTGTTGAGTAAAACCTCTTGCTTTGCGAATATCCTGAAGTCTGGAATTCCTGTTCTTTTTATTTCGTTCAATAATCTCATTTGCACAATCAACAAATTTGCTTTCGTCTGCCTCGTGAAGAGCATACATTGAAAATACAGCTAATAGTGTAAGACCGTTTTTGACGATATCTTTAAATCTCCGATTTGTCAGCCATTGATAATAAGCGAGTATCCAGCCTGCCCAGTATTCTTTGCCCTTGAAATCGGAATATGAAGGCTCTTTCTTTTCGTAAGAAATGTTTGTAGCTTTGAGAACCGCATCAACAAGTTCATAGCCCGACATTCCACCCACATATTTCGGATTCCCTTTTTCAAAGCGTGAAGCGATACCCGAAGTGATAAACCACCCGAAGAACTCATTGGGATCGAAACCTAAATCACAAACAGCATAATCAATCATATCTGCGAGATTCTGCATTGCATCATCTAAATACATCTCACTGTAAGCGTGCATAATTATCACCTCTAATTTGAATTAAATGTTATCATCAACAAACGTGTCATAAGTAAACCTTGCGCCGAGGCGGAAACCTGAGATGAAACCGTCTGCGATGCTGAAGGCTAAAAAATCGTTATATGCGTTCACATACTTTAAAAACAAATCCTTTTCTTCACCGTTCAGCTTTGCTGTGAGCAGTTCTTCTTTTTCGGTGAGGGTGCTCAACAGCTTTTTCAGTTCCTTATTCAGTTCAGAGTTGCACGCCTGCGGCTCGATGTTGCCGTAGTAGAATTCTTCGATGAATCCTGACATTTTGAAAACCTCCGTAAACGATTGTTATTGCGGTTTCACCGTTTAACTGTAAATCAATTCTGCGTTGACGATTTCTTCGGCACGGTTGCGGATGCTGTTCATTCGGGCAACCCACAGCATCTGATTTTCTTCTTTCAGCTTTTCTGTTACTCCTTCAGCCTTTGCCATTTGCTCGGTGAGTCTATCGAGCATTTCGGTTGCCTGCTCGTTAATTTCGGCAAGGTGGCTGTTGAGTTTCCAACTGAGAACGAGCTGATTGAAAAGAAATTTCTTATGCTCTTTGATGTAGGCGAGTCGCTTTCTGCCCCATATTCCTATCGGTTTGTTTTCCGTTTCGGGGAGCTTCAGGTCGGGGATATAATAATCACCGACGAGTGTGTAGCTGATGCCTGTTGCTTCGTTGACAATGTGCTTTTTCATTTTTTGTTACCTCCTGTGTATTCCGTTTTGTTTTGCATTTTCGCTTGATTTTGTTCTCCGTTCATCGGAGTAGGGTGCAGTGAGCCTGAACCCGAATCTGCCTTTTTCGATTTCAAATCTCAAGCCTCCCTGACCGTCATCATCAAACTGACGGCAATGCCCGGGATATTTTTTTTGCGTATGCTGTCAGTCGGTTTTTGAGGTCGGTGTTGTGTGTGTAAATCTCTACAATCGGACTTTCTTCGTTGAAATAGACCTCTGTGTGCTTCTGTCTTTTTTTCAATCCTGTCCTCATTAAATTCCTCCTTCCTTGGGAAAATAGTGTGATTTTTGTGTATTTATTTCGGCTCTAAAGCTGTAAAAGTGAGGTGTTTTTCCGATAGCAACAGCCCGAACGATGCGTCAGTTCATTTGAACTGTTGCTATTCGTCATTTTGCGATTTTTACAGCTCTTGCAGTTATCTTTCTCGTGAGTTGTCACGGGTTTTGTGACGGGTGTGCGGAACGCTTTTCTCGGGTTGTAATATTCGTTTGATAAATTCTTTAACAATATCCGGTGAGCGTCTTAATGCCGCAATGAAATCTTTGGTTTGCTCATAAAGAGCTTCGTATCGTCTGCGCCAGATGTCGCTGCCTCTTCTTGCGGTAGCGAGGTCATCCTTTAAACGGGAAATCTCACTTTCCTGAATTATGCTTTTCTTTGCTTGCTCTTTCAGATAAGTACATTCATCTTTTGTCATTTCAACCTTGCCGAAAAAGGTTGTTTTGCCGATGTCTTCTATCTCGTGAAAACTCCGTTTCATCGTTTTGCGGACTTTGGTTTTTTCTTTGAGGGACTCCAAATTCGATTTGCTTTTCTGAATCTGATTTTGTAATTTTTCAAGACGCTCCGTTTCTTTTTTTACCTTGAACTGTGTAACGGTGAGATGTTCTTCCGAGCTTCCACGCTCGCCACGCTGCACATCATCGTAGCCTGCTTTTCGCATATATTCGTAGAAATCATCCTGCAGAACGCTGTAGGATTTTTTGAGAACGGGCTTACCGTTCTTCTGTAAAATCGGGTCACCGTTTTCGTCGAGAGCAGGTTTTGAAATCCATTTTTTACTGCTGCTTACCTGCATAATTTTTTCCTTGACCGTGCCTCGGAGGCTTTCTTCCTTGCACCGTTTTGACCAGAGAATTTCTTTCTCGACTACGGGAATGTACACGACGTGCAGATGATAATGGTAAACATCTTGTCCGAGAGCTTCTGACATTGCCTTGTTTCTTTCGTCGGCGTGCATGACTGCGGAGAGAATATATTCTTCACCGCCTACGATTTTTATTGCCGCTTTGTAAGCATCCTCATAGAATTTTTTGGCGAACTCGTAACCGCCGTGATTGTAAAAGTAAGCGGAGTTGACATCGAAAATCAGTTCGCCGTATTTGTTTGCATCGGGTTTCAGACCTCTTGTGGAAATGATTTTTTCTTCGAGCATTTTATTAAAAATGTTTTCGTAAGTGTCGTTCGGTTTTTTGAAGTGAACATTGAACTGAGTCATTTCCGTGACGATATCGGAATTCACATAAGACTCTTTTTCACGTTCGTTGTGCCGCTGAACATTGGCTATTTTTCCGTCTGCAAGATTTACATTTTGGGCGGTGACTCGGTCAACGCCGTCATTTCTTGCCATATAAAATTTTACTCCTTTCTTCATTTTGTATATACACTGCGAGCTACAGGGGATACACTTCTGCGGAAGTGTAATAACCCACTATAACACTTTCATCCGTACCGTCTGCAAAGTGCCGTGGGCTGTCTGCGGACAGTGGGTTGGTTTGCGGCTCTTGCGAGAGCCTTGACGGATTTGCCGTATAAAATTTTTGCGTAAATCCGTGAGCCGATGAAACTTTCTGACCTGCATTTTTCACCAGCTCTGTGACGGTTATGACAGTTATGACGGTTAATTTAGTACCGCACAAAAAACTGTCATAACCGTCATTACCGTCATCCGTCAGAAGAAATCAGACTCAAATTGATGATTCTTCTGTCCGGCTTTCGGTGGTATTCGTATCGGATTCCGTAATCGTTTTCGAGTGTTCCCGCACCGATGTTCAGCTTCTTTGTCAGAGCATTCGGTGCGATATCAAGCTTTAAAATTTCAACAAGCTCCGATGCGTTACCGTTCCATTTCGGGTTGTCGGTTGTGATGAATTCTGCGATTTTCAGAACAATCGGGTCGGGCGGTGATTTCCACAATTCAGTTTCCGTGTGGTCCAAATCCCAAAGAAGTTTTTCCTGATTTCTGACGAGGTAAAGCTTCTGGTCGCATTGGTCTCTGCCGACAATGTCAAGCGTTGCCGAGTTGTCGGTGCGCCGTTCTTTCTGAAGGATGAAAGCACCGTCGGCACATCCGAGAATACCTGTTGTTCCCGAAATCATATCGAACTTATCCGATGCTTGCTGCTTCCTCGTGTGATGAACAATCAGCAGACAGATTTCTTTTTGGTCGGCGAATTTTTTGAGATTGCCGACACATTCGTAATCGTTTGCGTAGCTGTAACTGTCGCCGTTGCCTTGCCTGATTTTTTGAAGTGTGTCGATGATAATCAGCCGTGTGTCCGGGTGAAGATTTATAAATTCTTCGAGCTGGTCTTCAAGTCCTTCGCCGAGTTTCTTCGCCGTGATTGCGAAATATAAATTTGCGGTTCCGTCAACTCCGAACATTCTGTTCATTCTTTTCTGTAGTCTGCGGTGGTCGTCTTCAAGGGCAAGATAGAGAACCGTGCTTTGCTTCACTTCATAGTTCCACAGCCTCTGTCCCGTTGCGATGTGATAAGCAAGCTGTGCAACGAGAAATGATTTGCCGACCTTCGGTGCACCTGCAAGGATATATGTTCCGGGGTAAATCAGATTTTCAACAATGGCAGGCTTACTTCGGTAAACCGATTCAAACAGTTCATCAAGATTTATTGTCGGCAGAAAGTTTTTGCTCGACTCTTGGTTGAGTTTATGACCCAATAAAATTAATCGGTCTTTTCTGTCTTTGCTATTGATTTCTTCGGGTTCAGGTGTTATACTGTTAATAATATTTGTGGTTGGCTGTTCACCGTCTGCGCCAACAGACGGAGTCTGAACAGTCATTTTTTTATTTGTGGAGGACATCTTGTTCCCCCTTAATTCCGCCGAGAATATCGCACATCATCTTTAAAACTTCGAGCAGGTCTTTGTCAATCTGCCGACCTGCTTCAATGCGGCTCAGCTCGTGATACACCTTTGCAAAATCTTCTTTGAGTGCTTTGTATACTCTCGGATTCGGCATAACCTCAACATCGTGGTTTGTCAGTTTCCTCGTTATATATTCCTGCTTTGACAGCCCCGAGAGCCTGACGAATTCATCGATTGTCTGTCCTTCTTCGGGCGATACTCTGAATGAAACTGTTTTGTTTCTCCAACGGTTGCGGTTGTCTAAATTTTTCTCTGACATTTAAACATCGTTCCTTTCAAAATTTAATTTTCTTGCCATTTCCTGCTGAGCAGAGGGGAAGAGGTGAGCGTATCTGTATGTTATTTCGATACTCTCATGACCGACTCGGTCAGCGATTGCAAGAGCCGAGAATCCCATATCAATCAGCAGAGAGATGTGACTGTGCCGCAAATCGTGGATTCTGATTCGCTGTATTCCTACCGCCCGTGAGCCTCGTTCAATTTCGTTGCTCAGATACTTTTTTGATATTTTGAATATCCGTTCCGTGCTTTCGAGTCCGTAAATCATCTTCAGGTATTCCTGCATTTCTTCGCAGAGGAAACTGGGCATTGTGATTGTTCGGTTGCTCTTTTTTGTTTTGGGAGAGGTGATGATGTCCTTGCCTTTTATCCTTTGATACGATTTGTTGATTCGGACGGTTCCTTTGACGAAGTCAAAATCTTCGGCTGTCAGGGCAAGCAGCTCGCCCACACGGATACCGCACCAGTAAAGCATTTCAAAAGCGTAGAACGAAACGGGTTTATCCATTATTTCATAAGAGAACAGTTTGTACTCGTCTTTGGTCCAGAACTTCATCTCTTTTGTTTCTTCCTTGCCCATATTTCCTGCTTTGGCTGCAGGGTTGGACCGTAAATCATAGTGCTTTACTGCGTGGTTGAAAATCGCACTGAGTTGATTGTGCATCGTTTTGAGATAGGTTGCTGAGTACGGTTTCATTTTGCTGTCACGGTATGCCAGCATTTCATTCTGCCAGGCGATTACATCCTTTGTTGTGATTTGATTCATCGGCTTGTCTCCGAAGTAGGGGACTATTTTGTTTTCGATGATATGTTGCTTTGTCAGCCAGGTTGTATCTTTGAGTCTAAACTTTGTATCATTAAAATAAAGCTCAACGAATGCTTTGAAGCTCATATCGAGATTTGCTTCAGACTGTTGTTTGAAGGTCAGCTCCCACTCCTGAGCTTCTTTCTTGGTTTTAAACCCTCGTTTGCATTTCTGCTTGCGTTCGCCTTTCCAGTTGGTGTATCTGAAAACTACGTACCAAGTGCCGCTTTCTTCGTTTTTATATACCGGCATTTAATTTTCAAGCTCCTTTCTTATATAGTAAAGTCTTTCATTAAAATACTGTCGGTTAACTCTGCCTGTGATGGTGATATAACCCATATTGCTCAACTCCTCATTGAGCATTCTTACGATTCTGTAAGCGTAGGATATCGAGATATCAAGTTCTTCTGCAATATCGCTCGCTTTCATAAAGCCTTTTTCCATTCTGAATTTTTCTCCTTTCAATTTATTTTTTATTAGAATGGGGATTTGCCGTTCTACCCGAAGTTCGAGTTCCGACAGGCACTCCTCATATTTCTACGGGCGCTGTGCCGTCAGCCTTTCGGCTGCGCTCGCTCTCTTTTTGAGAGGTCTTGGCGGTTTGTTCTCGTCGGACGGTCATTCAATTGTAGTTAGAATACTAAACCGAATTGTTTAGGTTATCTGTATTATACTAAACAAATCTGTTTATGTCAAGTTTTTGTGTTAACAAATTTAAACAAAACTGTTAAGTTTTTGTAAAAGCATATTGACATTACTAAACATATTTGCTATACTACAGTCAAACCCGACGAAAAGGAGTGCTTAATATGGCAATCGGTGAAAGAATAAACTACTTACGCAACTATCTTGGAATGACACAGAAATATCTCGGATTGGAAATCGGATTTCCCGTTGCATCTGCCGATGTCCGTATTGCACAGTATGAAACAGGCTCAAGAACGCCAAAGGCTGAAATAACGGCAGCTATTGCGGATGCACTCGGAGTTGCACCCGAAGCGCTGAATGTTCCCGATATTGACAGCTATATCGGACTGATGCACACTCTTTTTGCATTGGAAGATATTTACGGATTTTCAATAGATGAGTCTGACGGAGAAATCTGTATTAAATTAAATAAAGAAAATAAAGATACATCTAATATTCTTCCTATGCTCTCTGCCTGGAAAGAGCAGGCGGATATGCTCAGGGCTGGAAAGATTGATATTCACGATTACAACAAATGGAGATATAATTTCCCGAAGTACGATGACACTCAGAAATGGGTGAAAATTCCTATCGACCTTTCAGATGAACTTAAATAAGAACAAAAAAATAACGACAAAAAACCCTTAACCGTGATAATCCACAGTTAAGGGTTTAGTCGTTTATTGCAGAAATTTTATGAGTTTGATAACCTGCAAGCCAACGGGAAATCGCAATGATAATGCCCGAGTCGTGTTATCAAAGTGTTATCAAAGGGATTTTCTGAACCCTGAAAGCCTTGATATTACTTGGGTTTGGCTCTTTGGGTAATTATTCCCACTCGATTGTACCTGTTGGCTTGGGAGTAAGGTCGAAGAGGACACGGTTGATGCCGTCTACTTCGTTTGTGATACGTGCTACTATTTTATGGAGAATCGGATAAGGAATCTCTTCTATAGTTGCTGTCATTGCGTCTGTTGTGTTTACAGCTCTAATGATTGCGGGCCAGCCTTCATAACGGCTGTCGTCTTTAACTCCTACGCTCTTGATATCAGGAACAGCGATGAAATACTGCCATACTTTGCCTGCAAGACCTGCGATTTCAAACTCTTCACGGAGAATTGCATCTGCTTCACGAAGTGCATGGAGTCTGTCACGTGTGATTGCACCAAGGCAACGCACACCAAGTCCGGGGCCGGGGAACGGCTGGCGGTAAACCATGTTCTGAGGAAGACCGAGAGCATCGCCTACAACTCTGACTTCATCCTTAAAGAGGAATTTAAGAGGCTCAACAAGCTCCATTTCCATCTCTTCGGGAAGTCCGCCAACGTTGTGGTGTGACTTAACTGCCTTCTTACCCTCTGCCTGCTTGATACTCTCAAGAATATCAGGATAAATAGTACCCTGTGCAAGGTATGAAATGCCGTCAAGCTTTGCAGCTTCCTCATCAAAAACTTTAATAAATTCAGCACCGATTATCTTACGCTTCTTTTCAGGATCACTTTCACCTGCAAGAAGGTCAAGGAAACGGTCTGTCGCATCAACATAAACAAGGTTAGCATCAAGAGCTTTTCCGAAAACTTCGATAACCTGTTCACTCTCTCCCTTACGCATAAGACCGTGGTTAACGTGAACACATACGAGCTGTTTTCCGATTGCCTTAATAAGAAGAGCTGCAACAACCGATGAATCAACTCCGCCGGAAAGTGCAAGAAGAACTTTCTTGTCGCCAACCTGCTCACGAACTGCCTTTACCTGCTCTTCGATAAACGCATTTGCAAGCTCTATCGTGTTAATTCTCTGCATTGATTCGGGACGTACATTGTTTTGCATAAAATCTCCTCCGTTATGTTGATTTATTATGCTCTTTATTATATACCTATACAGCGAAAAATTCAAGATATTTAAAATCACAAAATTTAGGAAATATTTCAATTGCAAATAGTAAAATATGTATATTTCTAACGAAAAATCTTTTATCTGATATTGAAATTACAGATTATATATGATAAACTTTATTTAGAAATATCAAGAAAGGCGGTTTTGCTTTGAGAAATTACGACGTTGCTATTGTGGGCGGTGCAACATCCGGTTCTTTTTTCGCACGCAAAATGGCTGAAAAAGGCTACCGTGTTCTTGTCATCGACAAAAATCCTCTTGAGAAAATCGGTTCAAGGTACGATATTTTCCACATCGGCAGAAAAGAATTTGAACGTTTCGGAATCCCCAGACCTGTAAAAGGCGATAAAGAATGGGCTTTTGAGTTTGAAACGAACTACACAGCCGCACCGTCAGGAAAATATCCCATAAAAACCTTCGACCCTATGGTTGGTCTGCACATGCATGAATACACCGTTCTCATGAATGAATGGGCAAAAGAAAAAGGCGCTGAAATTCAATACTCAGCCTCTTTTGAAGATTTCATTTATGAAAACGGAAAAATTGCCGGATTTACATATTCAGACATCAACGGAGCTGAGGAAGTTTTTGCAAAATGCGTCGTTGACTGTTCCGGCATTGAAAGTGTTCTGCGCAGAAAACTGCCTGATAATACTCTTGTTGAAAAATTTGAGATTACACCTGAGGATATGTTTTATGTTGTTCTCAAATATGTAAAATTCAAAGACCCCGATTTTGTCTACAACACTTCATCAACAGGTTGGCCTTTCTACAAATCATGGCTTGCACCGCAGGAAGACCCTAACGGCGGTATTCTCGGAATCGGTGCATGTAACAGCTATAAACAAGCAGAAACAATCCTTGAGGACGTTATCAAAAATATCCCCCTTCCCGAATACACGATAACCCGTACAGAAAAAGGGAAAACACCTTATACACGTCCCCCGTACTCATTCGTTACAGATGGCTTTATCGTCACAGGCGATGCAGGTTGCCTTACAAAGCCAAATAACGGCGAGGGCGTTACAAGCAGCATGGTGCAGATGGAAATTGCAGCAGACGTCCTTGACGAAGCACTGAAAGCAAACGACCTTTCCGCAGAGCGGCTTTGGAAAATAAATAAGATTTACAATGAAAAGCAGGGCGCTGACTTTGCAAGCACAAGAGCCTTGCTTACAAAAGTTGTTAAGGCTAAAAAAGACGAGTTTGAATTTTTCTTTGAAAAGGGTCACGACTTCCTTCAGGCTTTTCTCGACGGTGCCGCAGACGGTCCGGAAATCAAAATAAACATGGGACAGCTTCTTCCTGCCGCAGGAAAAATTCTCGGCGGAATCCTCACAGGTAAAGTTTCTTTTGCCACTCTCAAAGAAGCAGCAGGCGGATTTACTCTCGGAAACAAGCTGAAAAAACATTATCTTAATTTCCCGTCTTCCCCTGACGGTTACAGGGAATGGGCAGAAACAGCCGATGCACTTTGGGCTAAGGTAGGCAAAATGCAATAAGTTTACAATCGGGCGAATGTCCGAATGAAAGGAGAAATACAAATGAATGAAAAATTATTGGCAGTCGGCAAAAAAGTACTCGCAGTACTGTTATCAGTTCTGATTCCCGTGCTTTCAGCAGTCATTTCTTTCGACCCCTTTGCAAAGTATGACCCTGAGGTTAAATCAGCACTTGAGAAAACAGACGGACTTATTAAAGGTGTTTGTCACGCTGACCCCGATTACGAGCTTCTTCATGAGGCAGGAATTGAATGGACAAGAAAGGACGTTCCTTTCCTCTATGACAAGGACGGCAATATCAGCCAGAGTTACCTTAACTGGAAGGCTGAAATGCAGGAATATGCTGACAACGGCATCAGAATTTTCTGCGTTACACCCTATCCGTACAAATACATAGATTACGGACTTGACCCCCGCGACCCTGAAAACCGTGATGAAATTCAGGCAATTGCAGAATACTATGTAAAAGACCTTGAAGGCATTGTAGGCGTATTCCAGGTTACAAATGAAATGGGTATTGACCGCTTTACTTATCCTCTCACAATTGATGAGGCAGCAGATTTCATCGGTATGCAGCTTGAGGTTATGGATCCTCTTTGTGAGGAAAGAGATATTCTCCTCGGTTACAACATTGCTGACGTCACTCTCCCCTTCAAAATGCTCAAATATAACGATTATCTTGACTACGTAGGCCTTGACCTCTATCTCGGTTGCTTTGAAGATATTCTTCATGAAATTGATACATTTGTAGCATTGGCAGGTCTTGTTCATCTTGTTACACAGAAACCCATTATCTATTGCGAATTCGGTTATATTGGTTACGGTGAACCTAAAACAGACGAAGAAAAGGTTGAAGTTCTTCAGAATTACGGTTACAACAGCGAAGCAGAAGCTACTGCAGATATGGACAACTTCATCCAGAAGCTTCCCGAAGATATGCGCGAAGAAATTCTTGAAATTTATCCCGATTACACTGCTGAACAGTACGCAGAAGTAATTTTCCGCGGTGAATACATGAACCACTTCTACACATCTCTTCCTGAAGGATATTATCTTGACGGATATACCCATACCCCCGAAGGGCAGGCAAAATTCTTCGAAGACCTCATTCCCAAGCTTCTCGCCAAGGATTACATAATCGGCACAGTAATTTACTGTTGGCACGACAGTGACTCCTGCTATGTTTGCGGACAGGCAGATTGTCCTGTTGAAACAGGTTGGGGCTTGGTTGACGGCGAGGGTATCCCTAAGCCTTCCTTCTATGCAGTAAAAGAAATCTTCAATTCAACAGACAGATAATTTATCCGTATGTTAACGCATCCGCCTCCCCTTGAAATTTTTGAGGGGAGGTTTTACTATGCAAACAACCCCTGGTAGTTATCATACCCGGGGTTGTTTCAAATTATATCAGTCTTATCTTTTTTGCTACTTCCTGAGAATCAACAAAAAGTTTTATACTTGCAGCACCGTCGAACACTGCCTCTATTCTGTGACCATATAAATCCGCAGTCAGCGTGTGGGCATATTCAACAATACCCTCATATTCATCGTACACACAACCATTGATAACGAGTTCATTTGTATGCTTAACTCTTCTGACGATTATATGCATACCTGATGTTTCTGTGTCGATAAAAACTCTGCTTTTGACTTCTTCAGCCGTTCTCAGCACCGATGAATTGCTTTCAATAGGATTTCCGTGCTCGTCTTCCGTCTCCGCGAGCATTTCTGCACAGTCTGCAACAGGAGTGTTTTTGATTTTATAATATGTTCTTATTGCAGTTATAAGGTAAACAACAACCCAGATGTGAAAAACAACATCAATAATTATATCTGACGAAAAGTCCATCATAAAGAGCATAAGCATCGTATCAGCCACAAAGAGCGCAAGAGCCGCAAACAAAGCAGCAACCTTTTTCTTCTTTGCAAGAATCCAACAGACAAGATACGCAATTATAATAACGGCTGCAATGGCAACCATCACAATCAGGAATGAACTGTCAAGAAATTCTTCTATAAGTAAATCCGAATAAAATTCTTCAGGATACATTCCGCACATCGCCCTGCCGTAGTCAACTATAAAATAGGGAATGAACGCAGAAAACAAAAAATATGTATCAGTGCCCGCAAGAAGCAAACCTATATTTATAACACTGAAAATGACTACTACAAGCAAATTACCTATACTGTTTTTGTATCTCGTTTCAAGATTATTTTCTTTTGTATTTGTCTGTTCTTGGTTTTTACCAAATAATCCTGCCATATACTCTCTCCTCGTAATATTTATAAATTAATAATATAACAAAAACCAATGCTTGTCAAACCCCAATAAAAGGAAACCCGGTTCACACTTATTATACTCAATGTTTGAGTTATTGTCAATACTCAAAATCAGAGTATTGTATATTTGTCTTGAGGTGATAAAATGGACTATCTTGACAAGCTCACAGCATTAAGAATCGACCACGACCTTTCCCAGAAGGAAGTAGGCAAAATCATTGACAAATCCCAGCAAGGCTACGACCACATCGAAAAAAGAAGAGCAAAACTGGCAATCGAGGACTTCAAAAAGCTCTGTGAATTTTATAATATCAGTGCGGATGACCTGTTGGATTTAAAAACCGACAGATAGATAATCCGGGCAACAATTCAATCATCAAAAAAACAGCAGAAGCTTTCCAAACGCCGAGCTCTCATAAGGAAGTTTTTCTTTAAAATGCGAACTTACGGCACAATAATGCGTTAAAAACCACCGATACGCGTTATCGGTGGTTTTCGCCTTTTCTTGTACTCGTAATTTCGCATTTTAAAGTGCTTCGCAGTTTCGTAGAAAGGCAAAATTGCTTGGATTGAAGCCAAAAACGTAGCAAGGCTGCCGCCTTGCGAGGCTTTTGGGGATAATACAAGGAATTTTATTCGAGAAACAAAAACTGCCTTGCGGGAACTCGGCGAAACTTCTGCTGCATTTATTTTTTATACAAGGTCAATTGTGTACGCGGAGTTTGTAAACCACTGATTTGTTATGAAGTTTCTCGGTCTGAAAATAATTTCATCCTCGTAAACCTCCATCTGAATGCCTGTACCTGCCTGAAGAAGACCATACATATTTACAATACCAAAAGTAGGAAGGCTGACATAGGTTACACCATTTACCTGCTCTACAATGGGCATATCGTATTTTTCTCCTGCCCATGTACATCTGATACCGCCGTGCATGTGACCGCTGATATAGAAAACGTTTTCATATTTTTCCATAACTGTTTTCACATCGTTTACTGTAAGGTCTATAGGACTGTCAGGGTAAATAATTTCCTGTCCGTTCATTCCGTCTACAGGCCAGTGGCAGCATATAAAAACAGGTTTTCCTTCTTTTGTACCTTCAGCAAGCTCGCTGTCAAGGAAAGCCATCTGCTCATCTGAAATATCCATAGCATCCCAATGACCGCCGTCGATAACCTCATCACCGAGAATAATGAATTTATAACCCTCAACTTCCATGCTGTAATAGTTATGTTCATTGTCTGTGCCGTAATATTCATTTGAATATCTGATAAAGTTTGCCATCGCCTCTTCACGGCTGATGTCAGTTACATCCCTGTCGCCTGCGTGACCGATATCGTGGTTGCCTGCAGTAGTTATTACAGGAACGGGACTGTACTCTTTGATAAGCTCGTAATAATAAGCGAGTGATGGCTCGTCAGCATAGTTTGTTATGTCACCGTTTATCAGCATAACATCAATATCATTTTTTGCATACTTCATATTTCTGAAGCCTGCTTTAAGGAACTCAGGACGAAGATATTCCGTCATCTCAATATGAGTATCCGATATCAACTCTGCAGTCAGAAGACTTCCTTCTTTCTTGTCATCAATAACGGGAAGCTCAATTCCGGCATAAGGAATCCAAGTGAGAATAATTGACATAATAAATGCCGTAAAGTTAGCAAAAATTGACTGTGCAACGCTCATAAATAACACCTCTCAAATTTTTTAATAATATGTTGATATATTAACACAATAAGCACTGCTTTTCAAGTGTTTTATCTAAATTGAAAAATAAAACCTCTGATATGACTTTTCCGGAGCAATCAGAGGATTATTATATATTTAATTTTTAGACCATGTTGCAGGCATTGCAAGAATAATCATGGGGAAAATTTCAAGTCTGCCGAGAAGCATCGCAATCGTCAGAACAATCTTAGAAAAAACCGAATATTCAGCATAGCTTCCCATGGGTCCGACAATACCGAAGCCGGGACCGATATTGTTAAAGCACGCCGCAACGGCACTGAAATTTGTTTCAAAATCAAAATTATCAATTGACACTGCAAGGAAGAGCATAATGAAGCAGATAATGTAAACTGCAAGATAAACTGCCGTTCCTGTAATAGTCTGCTCCTCAAGACGTTTACCCTCAAGAGTAATTATCTTTACTGAACGAGGGTGGAGAAGTCTTTTGATTTCACTGCCGATTTTTTTGAAAAGAATTATAACTCTGGAAACCTTGAAGCCGCCGCCTGTAGAGCCTGCACAGGCACCAATCAACATGAGCGAGAACAAAATCGCCTTAGAGAATGACGGCCACAGATTGAAATCCGTTGTAGAATAGCCGGTTGTTGTGATTATAGAGCCTACCTGAAACGCGGCATCTCTGACTGTAGTTGACAGGTCATTATACATAGGATAGATATTGACCGAAATGCAAACCACAGCCACAAGAACAATACCAAGATATACCCATAATTCTGTACTTTTCGCCACTGATCTGAAACGTCGGATTAAAATCAGATAGTAAACATTAAAGTTTATTCCGAACAGGATCATAAAGATAGTTATAACCCACTGAAGATAGCTGTTATATGAGCCTACGCTGTCAGCCTTTATTCCGAAACCGCCTGTACCTGCCGTACCGAAAGCATGAACAAGACTGTCAAACCAAGGCATGCCCCCGACTCTGAGCAGAAACACCTGCAAAGCCGTCATTGCAATATAGATAAGATAAAGAATTTTTGCTGAATCGCGCATTTTCGGAACAAGCTTGCCCTTGACAGGACCGGGGACCTCTGCACGCATAATATGGATAGAACGTTTTGAAACATTGGGAATAATCGCCATAATAAAGACGAGAACACCCATACCGCCAATCCAGTGAGTAAAGCTTCTCCAGAAAAGCAAGCCCTTGCTCATTGCCTCTACATCTGTAAGGATTGATGCACCTGTAGTAGTAAAGCCACTGACAATTTCAAAAACGGCGTCAACATAATGAGGGATTTCACCGCTGATTCTGAACGGAAGTGCTCCGATAAGGGACAGTATAATCCATGAAAGGGAAACGGTCAGGAAGCCTTCCTTTGAATAAATCAGATCATCCTTCTTGCGGAATAACAGCACAAGAAGTGTACCAACAGCAGCCGCGATTAAAATTGTAATCAAAAAAGCATTTGCACAAGCTTCCTTATAAATCAGAGAAACAACATACGGCAAAAGAAGCAAAAGAGCTTCTGCCCAGACAATTTTACCGACAGTACCGAAGACCATTCTGTGATTCATCAGAAATTACCCCCAGTCAATAATGTCAGACAGATTGTTTATCCGTTGCCCCGAAGCAAGCACAACAACCTTATCATTTGCTTTGATAACATCATCACCTGCAGGGATGATAACAGTCTTCTTTTCTCTGATAATGCCGCCAATAAGAATATTGGACTTGAAACGGATTTTCTTAAGCGGTACATCTATCATTTCACAATCACTGCGCACATTAAATTCGAGAGCCTCAACCTTACCGTCCATAAGCTTATACATCGTTTCAACACTGCTGCCGATTGAGTTTTTCAAGGCCCTCGCATACCTGACAACAATATCAGATGTTGCAATTTTCGGTGAAATTATAGAATCAATTCCCAGTTTTTCCGCCATAACAGAAAATTCCGTTCTGTTGACCTTTGAAACAACCTTGGGCGTGTCGTGAGAAGATGCGTAATAGGAAAGGAGTATGTTTTCCTCGTCCATTCCTGTAAGCGAAACAAAAGCATCCATCGAACCGAGTCCTTCTTCAAGAAGGAGCTCTTCACGTGCCGCATCGCCGTGAACAACATCCACTTTGCCCAGAATTTCTGAAAATTTCTCGCATTTTTCGAGATCGGAGTCTATAACCTTAACCGAACAGCCGATTCCTAAAAGCATTTTTGCAAGATAATATGCTGTTCTGCTGGCGCCTACAATAAGAACCTTTCGCGCCTGTTTCTGCAATATTCCGAGACTTTTAAGAAGCTTCTGAACTTCTTCAGGGTCTGCGGTCACAGCTACCTTATCACCGCCGCGAAGAACAAAGTTACCGTCAGGAATATAGACACTGTCCCCGCGCTGAACAACACAAACGAGGAACTTATAATCATATTTTTTTCTCATCTGCTCAATTGTCATGCCGTCAAGGGCAGAATCAGCCTTAAGCCTGATTTCGACCATTTCAAAGTTTCTTGCCGAAAAGTTTTCAATTTTAAGAGCTGACGGAAATTTAAGAATATTAAAAATTTCCCTTGCAGCAAGTTTTTCAGGGTTAACCGCCATTGAAAGATTAAGGTGCTGACGAAGAAGACCCAGACTTCTGTCATTGAACTCCAGATTTCTGATTCTGGCAATAGTATGCTTTGCCCCCATTCTCCTTGCGATAAAGCAACTGAGCATATTAAGCTCATCTGAGCCTGTGAAGGCTATAAAAAGCTCAACATTTTCTATACCTGCTTCAATAAGAATATCGCTGTCAGCGCCGTTACCGCAAAGTCCGATAACGTCATAGATATTCGTAACCTCGCCGACCGCTGTGGGATTGTTGTCAATAACGGTAATGTCATGTCCCTCTGAGACAAGTCTTTCAAGCACCGCTGTGCCGATTTTACCGCAACCTACAATTACAATATTCATAATGCATCTCTTTTCAAAACATTATTGTTTGTGTATTGTACTACAAAAAATATAAAAAGTCTATACCTTTTTCAATATGTTTGAAAAATAAAATATCAAAGGCAGGAAGCTTTCGCTTCCTGCCTTCAGATATTTCAGGATTAATATGTTCCCATTGTACCATCCTGCATAAGAGTATAGTCCATGTTTGCAATTGAAATCAGGCCTGCAACATCCAATGCATCAATGTAACCGTCTCGGTCAAAATCAAGAACCTTAAGGAGCATTGCACTGGGTTCGTCACCTGAGTTTACAATTTCTGTGACATAAGCTACATCCAATGTATCAACAACAGCATCACCGTTAGCATCGCCGAACACAAGAACTGTGTATGTGCCGAGAATTGAGCCGTCTTTAGTGCTTATAAACTGAATCATTGTACCTGTGCCGAAACCGTTCTTTGTTTCGTAGATTTTCAGTTCAGCCGCACCGACAAAGAAGATAAGCTCTCTTGCATCACCTGCCATTGTGCCTTCTTCAAAGCCGTAGATGTAACCGTTTTCATCAATTACAAGACCTGTGCCTGTAAGGTCTATTGTGAACACATATTCAAGATTTGCAGTTTCCTCGATAATTTGAGCTGTAAGAGCATCAATATCATCCTGCGAACTGATTTTGGTCGTTTCATCATATTTAGATGCCTTATAAACGCTTACACTGAGTGCGCTGAGAGTATCCTGATCAATTTCATAACCGGTAGCATTCATCTCAGTAACTTTTGCGTTTGCAGCGGCAACAGCAGCCTCAAGATCTGTAAGAACAGCACTCTTAATTTTTGTTCTGAGTATATCAAGAGCATCGTTGATATCCTGTGCCATCTTATCAACCTCAGCCTGTCTCTCTCTTGTGTAGCCTTCTACCACTGCACTAATTGCCTCTTCAACAAGTGCAAGATCCTCCGCCTCATAATAGTTTTTATTGAGGCTGTCATATGCTGATTTTGCATTATTTACCGCTGTATAGTCAGCAGGTGCATATTCAAGAGAGCCGAGCATTTCCGTAAGCTCTTCAGCAGCGGCATCAACCTCTGACTGCTTGTCGATTGTCTTGTTCATATCAAGAGCGGCAACATAAGCATCAACATCTGCAAGAGATGCATAAAGGTCTCTCTGAAGTGCATTGTACTGAGCAATCGCATCATCAAGAGCTGTATAGACAGCTCTTACATATGTAAGACCTGCAACCGCCTGTTCGATAACGGCTACATAAGCGTCAACCTCTGACTGATGCTGAACATCAAGATCCCTGTTAACCGTACCGATTGCATCTTCAACGGCCTTAATTGATTCTTCCGTATATTCGTAATCACCGTTATTATACGCATATCTTGCGGCTTCAATTGCCTCATCAACCTTTGTATAATCAGCAGGAAGAAGCTTGAGCTCATTTACTGCACTGTAAATTGCTTCAATCTGAGCCTGCATCTCAGTTGTCTGACGACAATTAAGATTCCAGTCAACTGCATCAATTGCGCTCTGAACTACTTCGTAGTTACTGTATTCCGCAGGCTTAAAGCTCTTCGCATAATCTACAGCGACATTTAATTTTGAGTAATCAGCAAGAAGAAGGTTTTCTTCTGCAGTTGCGAGAACAGCTCTGATTTCCGCTTCCATTGCATCAACTTCAGCCTGTCTGTCCTTTGTATAACCTGCAACAACCTTCGAAATTGCAAGGTCAAGGCTTTCAACGAACTCATCATTGAAGTCTTTAAGAGGTTCAAGAGCTTCAGCCTCTGCTATTGCAGCCCTGATACCCGAGTAATCAGCTTCGTCAAGAGTGAGGTTCGCAATTGCTTCACGGATTGCTGCTGCGTAAGCATCAACTTCAGCCTGTTCCGAAAGCTTCTTATCCCAATCGACAGCAGCGATAAGTTCCTCTACTCTGTCGTAGTTTGCATACCAATCTTTATTTTCTACAGCCTCTGCCTCTGCTATTGCCGCATTAACCTCAGTATAGTCAGCAGCAATGTATTCAAGACCTGCAATTGCCTCACGGATTGCTGCTGCCATTGCGTCAACATCATCCTGATCAACAATTTTCTTTGTTCTGTCAACTGCGGCTATCGCTTCTTCAACAATGCTGTAGTTTGTATAGATCGAACCGTCAAGTGCTTCTGCTTCCGATATTGCTGCATCAACATCCGTATAATCAGCTGTTTTGTAGTGTTCTTCTGTCAACTCCGCAAGAGCATATTTAAGGTTCATTGTAATTTCATCGACTGAATCCTGTTCGTCAAATGTTGCACCGTAGTCAATTGTTGCAACAACGTCCCGAATAGCATCAACATAAGCCTGTTCGTAAAGTGCAAGAACATCGTCAGAAGGAATTTTTGCAACATATTTGTCGAGCTCTGTGAAATCAGCCTTAACCTTTTCAAGGTTGTCGTAAGCACTCTGAATGAGCTCAATGAGTCTGTTCATTTCTTCAAGGTTATCGTAAGTTTTTCTGTCACTGCCTGTGTAAGAAATACTTGCTTTACCAAGGAAGGTATATCCTTCAACTCTCAGCGAACTCCACATATTATATGAGTCAGCAACGTATTTCGATGATTCGTATTCAGGAGTAAGAGCAAGCACCTTCTGAAGCTCTGTTGTGTCAAGAACACGGTAACTGGAAAGTGCTGCGATTGCGACTTTGAGTGTATTTGCCGCATTGTCAACGTCTTCCTGTTTATCAATTGTGTAGTTTTTTACTGCAACTGCAGCATTATAGGCATCTTCAAAGTTATCCCATACCTCATCAAAACCGTCAGCAGCCGTAATAAGCTCACCGGCGTCATAGTCATCATAAACTGTATCGGCAATTGCAATCTGATTGAGAAGCTCTGTCGTATCAGCAGCAACATACTTAAGATTAGCTTTCGCCGAAACAATAGCCATGAGTGATGTGTTTATATCGCTCTGCGAGGTTGTATTAAGCTCACGCGAAAGTGCTTTTGCAATATCTACTGCGCCTTTGTAAGCTGCCCACGTGGTTGTTGTGTAATCGGACTGCTTTGCATTTTCGTATTCATCAATAGCAACATCCATGTATGTATAAACTGCATCGGAGTATGTAAGGTTAGCAGTTCTTTCTAAGATTTCTGCTGTATAGTTATCTACAATATACTGGTCATACATATTAATATCATCAGCTACATAGTGTGCCACAGGTTCAGCATTAAGCCAGGCTTCAAGTTCATCAACAGACGCCTGTGTATAAAGGCGGATGCTTTCTGAGCCTAATGCTGTTGCACCTGCAGCATAAGTTCTTACCGTAACAGTGTTGTCCTTAACGTCATAGAAAGCATTGTATGCTTCAAGTGCTTCTGTCCAATCTGCTTTGACAGGAACAAGTGCCTGCTTTGCGCTCTCAAGAGCAGCAGCACCTGACATTTCCTGAACCGTCTGACATGCTACCTTGAAAGCATAGTTAGGTCCGGGCATAGCCTTAGCTGCAAGAGCAACCTTTTCAAGCTGAGTGAGGTAAGCATTCCATGAGTCCTCGGTATAGTAGCTCTTTTCAAGACCTTCACCAAGGTATGTATTCATTTTTGTTTCGGCAGTGCTTCTTGCTGTATCATCTCTGTAGTACATCTCAACGTTAGCGTAAGTGCTGCCGTTGTAAACTACTGAGAAGTTATAGTAACCTGAAGGAGGTGTTGTAAGTACAAACCAGTTAATGGAGCTTGTTTCTGTGGCATACATTGATGCACCGGGCCAATACAAATTTGCAACAGACAACGTTGACGGATAAGTACCTGACAACGACATTGTTCTTGTAGCATTTGATTTACCGCCGGCACCACCTGATGTTTCAGTAACACAACTGAGGGTTATGTTAGGGGTCTGAACATAACAGGTATTTATCTGAGCAAAGCTGTCAAAGCCATAGCTACTGCCGGGAGTCGAAGGTTCGCTGGTAATATACGAGCCGACTGCACCTGTCTGCGAACCGCTGGCGGAAACATAACCATAGCCGTAGCCTGTCATACCTGCATAAACTGTATTACCGCTTGAATCCTGAAGGTCATAGTTACATTCATAACGGATAAGACCTGCAAGACCTGAACTGATAGTACCTGTTACGGCAAAGGTTGAGCCGCTTGTTGTACAAACTGCACCAATAACAGATGAGTCAACCGTAACGGTATTAAGTACACTGGTATCATCCTGATAATACCTGATAGATGCAGTAACAGAATTTACCTTTATCTGGTAACCTGATACTTTACTCTTGATTGTAATGGAGCCACTGACGCTTGTGCCTGTGCATTCAGTACCCGTAAGGCTGAAAGCGTTAATCGCTTCAACACCGCCTCCCACTGCACCTGTAGCAAAAGCAGCAAGAGACCCGAATCCCATGGAAACAGATGTCATCATAACTGCAATTACGAGCAAGAGAGACAACAATTTCTTTTTCATACATACTCCGCCTTTCAAATGGTTTTAGCTGAAAAATAAAATTTTGAAAAGTTATTTAGCGACTTATCACGGAATCAGTTTTTTCCTGAAAAAGGGTACACTAACCCACTTATAGATATAGTCTCATGGTTATTATACAGTAAAACCAAATCATAATCAAGTAGTTTAATAGATTTTATTAAAAATTTGTATATTTTCAATAAAATAACGAGCCTTATTTTAACAATACGACTCGTTGAATTTTCCGTTTCGGAAACTTTTACTGTTTTTTGAAAATAAGAATTTCAAAAGAGTATTCAATTTTCTCAGGAGGAAATCTGAACAGCTTTTTTGCATCCTGTTCAGAGGTCTTGTAATAGTATGGAGTCATCAGAAATAAGTTTTTCACATCATCCTCCGAACTCATTTTCATAATCCCGTCTGTACTGACCTTTTCCATGAATAAAAAATTTTTCATTTCATAGGGCTTTACATCGTTTTTATAAGGCTTGTCATAAATTGCTTTTTTAAGACTCCACAGATGATTCTCTGCAGGAATAACATAAATAAAATACCCGCCGTTTTTCAGAACCCTGTGAAATTCATCTTCACAAAGAGGAGAAAAAACGGAAAGACAAACGTCGGCACATCCGTCTGCAATCGGCAGATGAAACACGCTCGCTGCGGCACATTTGATTTGCTTTTCCCTTTTTGCCGCAATTTTCATGGCATCCTTTGATATGTCCACAGCCAGAATTTCTGCATCCCGAAGGAAATCAAAAACACCTTTTGTATACCAGCCCTCACCACAGCCTGCATCAATTATCACAGGTGATCTGTCCGTATATTTCTTTATCACTTCACAAAGCTTATCCCTCAAAGGAAGATAATAACCCTTTTCGAGAAAATCATGACGCGCCTTTATCATCAGCTTGTTATCCCCGTGATTACCCTTCGGCAAATTATTCGGCAAAAGATTTATGTATCCGCTTTTCGCTTTATCAAAAGAATGTCCTTTTACGCACACTGCACCTTTTTCATGTTCTTTAAGTTTTTCGCCGCACACAGGACAGAGAAAATATGTCACTTGAATCACCTCACTATACTATAATATATTAGCACACTTATTAAAGAAAAGCAAAAAAGACTTGACAATTTTTCTGAACAGAGTAAAATTAGTTTGATATGGTATATAAAGGATGATTTTATGATTTACAACAATGTTCTCGAAGCTATGGGAAGCACGCCTATAATCAGACTCAACAACATGGTCGATGATGACAGTGCACAGGTGCTTGTAAAATATGAGGGACTTAATGTTGGCGGCTCAATCAAGACAAGAACTGCTTACAACATGATCAAACAAGGCGAAAAAGACGGTCTTATCACAAAGGATACAATAATCGTTGAGCCTACAAGCGGAAATCAGGGAATCGGTCTTGCGCTGGTAGGTGCGGTGAGAGGATATAAAACAATTATAATAATGCCTGACAGTGTAAGCGAAGAGAGAAGAATGCTCGTTGAGCATTACGGCGCTGAGGTTAAGCTTATCCATGATGACGGCAACATCGGCGAATGTATTGAAAACTGTCTTAAAACCGCTATAAAAATGGCAGAAGAGGATCCGAGAGTTTTTGTTCCTCAGCAGTTTTCAAACCCTGCCAACCCTGCCGTTCACAGATACCGCACAGCTCTCGAAATTATGGAACAGGTTGCAGAGCCTATTCACGGCTTCTGCTCAGGTGTAGGTACAGGCGGTACTATCTCAGGCATAGGCGAGGTTCTTAAAACAAATTATCCCGATATCACAATATGGGCAGTTGAGCCTGAAAACGCTGCTATTCTGGCAGGCGGAAATATCGGCACACATCTTCAGATGGGAATCGGTGACGGTCTTATCCCCGACAATCTGAATCAGAAGATTTATGACGATATTTATATCGTGACAGATGAGGAAGCAATTCAGACCGCAAAGGATTTGGCAAGCAAGGAAGGTCTTATGTGCGGAATCTCAAGCGGAACAAATGTTGCTGCAGCCTTGAAGCTTGCGAAAAAGCTCGGTAAAGGTAAAACAGTTATTACAGTTCTCCCCGACACGGCTGAGAGATATTTCTCAACTCCCCTTTTCAAATAATTTTCAACGAAAAAATCCCCTCAGTCATTTTCTTGAGAAAACGACAGCTCCCCTAACGTCATTAAGTTAAGGGGAGCCTTTTATTACCGTAAATCACATGTCATTTCTGATTAAATCTTCATAGGTTTCTGCTTTGACAACAATTCTTTCCTCGTCACCGTTCAGCATTACAACTGCGGGACGGGGATTTCTGTTATAGTTTGACGACATTGAATAATTGTAAGCGCCTGTTGAAAGCACCGCCATAATGTCACCCGACTGCGGCTTCTGAATATAAGTATTTTCCTGAATCATATCTCCGCTTTCGCAGCACTTACCTGCAATCGTTACACAGAAATCAGCCTTTTCCGCCGCCTTGTTCGCAATCACAGCCATGTATGATGACCGGTAGAGAATGTATCTGGGATTGTCACACATACCGCCGTCAACCGAAACATAAGTTCTCACATCAGGAATGGTTTTTATTGCACCTACGGTATACAACGTAATTCCCGCTTCACCTACTATTGACCTGCCGGGCTCAATAATAATAAAGGGAGTTCTAATGCTTCTCTCCGCACACTCTTTTTTGATTACCTCTGCAACCTTTTCCATATATTCATTGAAAGGTGCGGGAGTGTGCTCTTCGATATATCTGATTCCGAAACCGCCGCCAAGGTCAAGCTCTTCAATCTCAACGCCTGTTTCGTTTTTAATATCCTCCACAATGCCCATCATGACTTTTGCCGCATGCTCAAAAGAGTCTACTGCAAAAATCTGTGAGCCGATGTGACAGTGAATTCCCTTGAAGCAGATTTTTTCTGCACCGACAGCCATTTTAATTGCTTTCATCGCATCTCCCGTGTCAAGGTCAAGACCGAATTTTGAATCAGTCTGTCCTGTCATTATGAAGGAGTGTGTTTCAGCTTCAATACCGGGTTTTACTCTGACGATAACATTTATAACAGTGTCAAGCTTTTCTGAAATTTCAATAAGGTTTTCCATTTCAAAAATGTTGTCAACCATTATTCTGCCCACACCGCTTTTTACGGCAAACTCAAGCTCACTGACAGACTTGTTGCTGCCGTGGAAATAAGCCTTTTCCATGGGAAACCCTGCCTGCATTGCAGTGTAAATTTCACCGCCGGAAACAACATCAATACCCATGTTTTCTTCGTTTATAATTTTATACATGGCTTTACAAGAGAAAGCCTTTGATGCATAAATAACTCTGCCGTTTCCGCCGTAGTTTTCATTCATTGAGTCAACAAATTTACGGCAATTTTTTCTGATGAGCACCTCATCCATAATATATACGGGTGTTCCGTATTTTTCGGCTAAGTCAACAGTATCGTGACCGCCGAAGATAAGGTGTCCTTTTTCGTTCACACCTAAACTTTCTGAAACAAACATTTTATCAATCCTTTCGGAGAATTAGTCAATTGAAGAATCGATTACCTTTCTCAGCTCATCTCTTCCGTCACCGTTAAGAGATGAAAACGGAATAACTGCAACGGGGTTGAAGCCTTCCAATTCAACCTGAATTTCCTGCAAGCGTTTCGCGTACTCAGTCTTATTCAGCTTATCGCTTTTTGTCATAACAACTGCAAATTTAAAATTGTTATGTGCAAGGTATTCAATCATATCAACATCGTCTTTTGTAATGCTTCTTCTCATATCCGTCAGCACTACAACAAGCCTGATATTTCTGCCTGAAGCAAAATAACCTTCCATCAGGTCTGCCCAGCGTTTTTTCTCGTTATCGGAAACCTTTGCATATCCGTAGCCAGGAAGGTCAGTGAAATAAATATTATCAACTGTATAGAAATTTATTGTTACAGTTTTTCCGGGAACAGAGCTTACACGGGCGAGTCCTTTTCTGTTAAGAACCTTATTGAGAAGCGAGCTTTTCCCCACATTAGAGCGACCGGCAAAGGCGATTTCTGCTTTTGTCGATGGCGGAAGCTGTGCAAAGGTGCCGTATGAAGCCTCATAATCTGATTTTTCAAATTTAAGCATTAGCTCTTCCCCTCCTCTGTGAAACAGCCGTGTCGCTGATGATTTTTCTTTCTTTTTCTTCTTTTATCTTTTTCTCTGTTTTCTTTTCAGCAAGAGCATTTTCAAAAACAGTGTCAAGGTTTTCAGCCATAACAAAGTGAATGTTTTCCTTTACAACATTTTCAACCTCGTCAAGGTCAGATTTATTTTCTTCGGGAATAATAACAGTTTTGATTCCGTGACGGTAAGCCGCCATAGTTTTCTCGCGAAGTCCGCCGATAGGAAGAACTTTACCTCTCAGGGAAATTTCGCCTGTCATTGCAACATCTCCTCTGACAGGTGTGCCGCTGAGAGCTGACAGCAATGCCGTTGCAATTGTCACGCCTGCTGAGGGACCGTCCTTCGGAACTGCACCTGCCGGAAAATGCAGATGAATATCCTTCGTCTTATAGAAATCCTCCTGAATTTCATATTCCTTAGCCTTTGAACGGATAAAGCTTACAGCCGCTGAGGCAGACTCTTTCATTACATCTCCGAGAGAGCCTGTGAGCTTGATTTCGCCCTTACCGTCAAGAACTGCGGCCTCAACCTGAAGCATTTCACCGCCTACGCTTGTCCACGCAAGGCCGTTGACAACACCGATTTCATCTTTTCTCTCAAGCTTTTCTTCCTTATATTTTCTTGAGCCTAACATTTCTTCAAGGTCTGCTGGTTTTACCGTAACTCTCTTGTCGCTTTCGTCAAGCTTAAATGCAGTTTTTCTGCATACAGCAGCAATCTGTTTTTCAAGAAGTCTGACACCTGCTTCTCTCGTATAGCCGTCAATAATTTCACGAAGGGATGCATCGGTAATTCTCAGCATATTCGCGGGAATTCCGTGCATTTTTCTTTGCTTGGGAATAAGATGCTTCTTCGCGATATTGAATTTTTCCTCATGTGTATAGCTGCCGAGCTCAATGATTTCCATTCTGTCAAGAAGAGGTGCCGGAATTGAATACTTATCGTTAGCAGTTGTAATAAACAAAACCTTACTCAAATCAAAGGGAACCTCAAGATAATGGTCGCAAAAAGCATTATTCTGCTCCGCATCAAGAACTTCAAGAAGAGCCGATGAGGGGTCACCTTTATAATCCGAACCCAATTTGTCAACCTCATCAAGAAGCATGAGAGGATTAGAGCTTTTCGCCTGCTCCATTGCCGCCATAATTCTGCCCGGCATTGAGCCGATATAAGTTTTTCTGTGACCTCTGATTTCAGCCTCATCATGAACACCGCCCAGAGAAATGCGCACATATTTTCTGCCCATAGCCTCCGCAATCGAACGCGCAATTGAAGTTTTTCCAACACCGGGAGGTCCTACAAGACAGATAATCTGTCCGTTTATGTCGGGATTCAGTTTTCTCACTGCCAGCATTTCTATAATTCTCGTTTTGACTTTTTCAAGGCCGTGATGGTCGCGGTCAAGAACTTTTCTTGCATTTTTTAAATCAAGCTTATCTTCTGTTCTGATATTCCACGGCATATTAAGAACCGTCATAAGATACGAGCGTGAAACTGTCGCTTCAGGAGAAGTGGGAGACATTTTTTCAAGCCTTGAACATTCATCAAGAAGCTTTTTCTCATGAACCTCTTCCAGGCCGATAGCCTTTATTTTATCACGGAATGACAGAATCTCATCCTCTACCGTTTTGCCTTCCCCAAGCTCCTCTGAAATCGCTTTCATCTGCTCGCGAAGAAAATACTCCTTCTGATTTTTGTCAATTCTTTCCTGAACTGTTGACTGAATTTTTTCTTCAAGTCTGAAGAGTTCAATTTCGCTCATCAGCATTGTGCAGCACTTAAGAAGTCTGTTTGCAATATTAAGCTCACTGAGAATTTCATATCTCTGCTCATACTCAATCATGATATTGCCTGCAATATAGTCTGCAAGTCTGCCCGGACTTTTCTCATCAATTACACCAAGCAGAACATCAGGAGCAAGGCGGGGCGCAACCTGAGCATATTCTTCAAAAATATCCTTAAGCTGTCTTGTTAAAGCGTTTACATAATCCCTTTCTTCTTCTTTGATTTTATGACTGCGTGTGAGCTTGACAGACGCCTCAAGGTAAGGCTTTACCGTAATCATTTCTGCGATTTCCGCTCTGTACATTCCATTGACAGTAACACGCACATTGTCAGAATTAGGAATTTTAGTTACTTGCTGAACTGTCGCTACAACACCTATTCTGAATAAATCTGCAGGCATCGGTTCTTCAATCGAAACGCTTTTCTGTGCAACGAGAAAAACCTCTCTGCCGTTTGCCATTGCCGCTTTTATCGCTGCAATGGATTTTTTTCTGCCTACTTCAAAATGCAGCTTCTCTTCGGGAAAAACAACAAGTCCCCTGAGTGCCACAACAGGCATTACATCGAACAAAACATTTTCCATATCTATTTAAACCTTTCAATCCACTATGTCTTTATATTATAAAGTAAAACCGCTTTTTCGTCAATGACAATAATGCTGTAAATATTAGAATATGTGTAAATTTATTTGAAACATTTCACTCAAAAAAATCCATTTGTGTTATTGACACCTAACTCTTCGGGTGGTATCATTTATCAAGGTAACAATATTAAAAATCGCATCAAACTATAGTCGTTCACAAGTCTGTGGTCGGAAAGGATATGGAAAATTAAATGAAAAATAAAACTCTGCGGCAATTTGCGGGCACAGGAGCAGTAACTCTTGCAGGAATCCTATGGGGATGCATCGGAATTTTCATCAGAAAATTTTCTGTAACACTTGATTCCATGCAGATAGTTACGGCACGTACACTGCTGACAACCGTCTTGCTTTTTGTGATACTTCTGATTTTCAAAAGAGATTTGCTGAAAATCAAGCTTCGGGATATATGGTGTTTTATCGGCACGGGAGTCTGCAGTATAATTTTCTTCAATTACTGCTACTTCAAGTGCATCAGCATAACATCCCTTTCTGTTGCGGCAGTTCTGCTCTATACCGCACCTGCTATAGTGATGGTCATTTCCGCCATAGTCTTTAAAGAAAAAATCACTGTTCAGAAAATCAGCGCACTTCTTCTGGCAACACTGGGTTGTGTTCTTGTCAGCGGAATCACAGGAACGAAGGCTCTGATTTCAAAAGAAGGAATACTTATAGGTCTCGGTGCAGGCTTAGGATACGCCCTTTATTCGATTTTTTCAAGGGCGGCACTGAACAGAGGCTACAAATCGCTGACAATTATCTTTTACACATTTCTCATTGCTCTTATAGGTCTGATTCCTCTTACAGATTGGAAAGATTTAAGTTCTCAGATGTTTGCAAGCACAAATGATTTTCTTTACTTTCTTCTTTTTGCAATTGTCAGTACAGTTCTCCCCTATATATTTTACACCTACGGTCTTACAATTCTCTCGCCCTCAAAAGCGTCCATTATGGCATCAATTGAGCCTGTTGCCGCAACAATAATAGGCTTCATCTTCTTTGATGAAAGACCTTCAACCGTTGCTTTTTTCTCAATCGGATGCATCCTCTTCTCAATAATTCTTCTGGCAATAAACAAAGATAATAAATAAAATTAACCCCTTGAACAACTACTAAGTTTTCAAGGGGTTTCGTCATCGTTAAACAGGCAAGTTCTTCCACCGTCTGTTTTCAAAAGAGATTCTTCAATTTTTATTTTTTTAAATCAAAAAATGCTGAAAATGCTTTATATGCCATGTAGACATCAATTTTTGAAACGACTTCAAAGGGCGCGTGCATTGAAAGAACGGGCACACCAACGTCGATAACATCAACATCGAGGTTTGCAACGTACTTTGCAACTGTTCCGCCGCCGCCTGCATCGACTTTGCCGAGCTCGCCCATCTGCCAGATAACACCTGCATCGTCAAATGTTCTGCGAACCTTTCCGACGAACTCTGCACTTGCGTCTGATGTACCGCCCTTACCGCCCGAGCCTGTGTACTTGGTAACCACAATACCTCTGTTTGCAAAGGATGTGTTCATCTTCTCAAAAGGCTGAGGGAATGTGGGATCAAACGCCGCATTAACGTCAGCAGAAAGACACTCGGATTTTGAAAGAACATCGTGCGCCTGCAAGCCTTCCTGACGCGCAATATCAGCAATGAAATAAGGAAGGTAGAAGGATTTAAGACCTGTGTTGCCGTCCGAGCCCGTTTCCTCTTTATCCGTAAGAACTGTAAGACAAGTAAATTCAGGGTTTTCGCACTCAACCGCTGCCATAAGCGAAGGATAAGCACAAACGCGGTCATCGTGGCCGTAGCCGCCGATAAGACTTCTGTCAAAACCGATATCGCAAACCTTCATGGCAGGAACACATTCAAGCTCTGCCGAAAGGAAATCCTCTTCAACGATTCCGTATTTTTCATTTAGGATATTCATAATATTAAGCTTTACAAGTTCGCTGCCCTCGTCATCTCTGAACGGACGGGAGCCAATGAGAATATTCAGCTCTTCACCCATAATTCCCTCATTCAAGGTACGCTTCATCTGCTCACGTGCAAGATGAGGAAGCAAATCTGAAATTACAAATTTGGGGTCGTTATCGTCTTCGCCTACATTTACATTCACCTTTGTTCCGTCCTTAAGAACGATAACGCCGTGAAGCGCAAGAGGAATTGCTGTCCACTGATATTTTTTGATACCGCCGTAATAGTGAGTTTTGAAGAAAGCCATTTCGCTGTCCTCATAAAGAGGGTTGGGCTTCAGGTCAATTCTGGGTGAGTCAATATGTGCAGCCGCAATCTTAACGCCCTCTGACAAACTCTTTTTACCGAAAACACAGAGAACAAGAGCTTTATCTCTGTTGTTATAGTATACCTTGTCCCCTGCTTTATAAGATGAGTTTTTATCAAAGGGAACAAAACCGTTTTTCTCTGCAATTTCTATTGCAAGAGCACAGGCTTCGCGCTCTGTTTTACCTTCATTCAGATATGCTTTGTAGTTTTCGCAGAATTCATCTGCTTTTTTTATCTCGTCCTCTTCCATACGAAGACAACCGTTCTTCGCTTTCATAAAAAGTTTTTCCTGTAATTCTTTTGCACTCATAATTTATGTTCCTTTCTTATTTTCTATAAACCTGTAAAGCTTTCCGATTTCACTGTCGAAATCTGAAACGCCGTCATTTATTATAATTATGTCCGCATTTTCAAGATAAAATTCATCCTCTTTCTGTGCATCAATCCTTCGCTTTGCATCAGTAACGGACATATTATCTCTCTCTATAATTCTTTTTAGCCTTACGTCAACAGGGGCAAAAACAACAGCAATGTAGTCGCAGTCGTTTTTAATTTCACACTCAAGCAGTGCCGCCGCATCAATAACGCAGGTTTCATATTCCTCTATCTTCGCTACCTCAATTTCTTCCAGGACTTTTTCTCTTATAACAGGGTGAGTAACCGCGTTTAATTTTTCCGTTTCCTCACGGGAAGAAAAAGCTTTTGCAGCAAGAGCTTTTCTGTCAACCTCTCCGCCCCATTTCACAATATCCTCGCCAAAGATTACTTTAAGCTTTTCAATCACAGGAGAGCCGACTTCAAGTATTTCTCTTGCAACCTTATCGCCGTCAATTATGTAACAGCCTCTTTCTTTAAGCAGCGTACAGACCATACTTTTTCCTGCACCTGTTTTTCCTGTTAAACCTAAAATCAGCATAAGAAGCCTCCTTTATAACTCCACAACCTCAAACCCTGCAGAGCGTAAAAGTCTGTTATAAACCGCGAGACCTACTCCTTCATCTGAGGGACAGTGGGCAAAAGCAATTTCCGCACCTGTTTCATCAAGCTCACGCAGAGCATCGAAAAGTCTTTTCGCCTGAGAAGAAGAATCATCACTTCTTCCGTAAGTTACACACTTAACGGGAACCTTGTCTTTTTCGTCCTCAAAGCAAAGCGCTGCGGCATTCTCTTTATGTAAAGAGATGTACTCAATATATTTTTCCGTATCTGCTTTTATAATAACAACCTTTATTTTCGGGGCGTAGTGCTTGTATTTCATGCCGGGCGATGATGCCTTCGCATTTTCCTCAAGCTTCGATCTTACCGCTTTATCAATTACTATTTCTCCCAGAACTTCTTCAAGCTGTTCGGGAGTTATTCCGCCGGGGCGCAAAAGCCTTGGCTTTTCTGTCGCAAGAGTTATAACCGTAGATTCAAGACCGACTTCACACTCTCCGCCGTCGAGAATAAGCTCAATCCTTCCGTCCATATCATCAAAAACATATTTCGCATTTGTCGGGCTGGGACTTCCCGAAAGATTTGCCGACGGTGCCGCAACAGGACAGCCTGATTTTTTTATCACTTCACGCATTACGGGATGTGACGGCATTCTCACAGCAACCGTGTCAAGGTTTCCGCTTGTACGTGAAGGCACTTTGTCCGATTTCGGCATGATGATCGTAAGAGGTCCCGGCCAGTATTTTTCTGCAAGCTTTTTTGCTTTTTCGGGGAATTCCTTTACAAGAGGATAAACCTCATCTATACATGATACGTGGACTATCATGGGATTATCCTTAGGTCTGCCCTTTGCTTCAAAAATTTTTTCAACAGCAGAAGAATCCAACGCGTTTGCACCAAGGCCGTAAACTGTTTCTGTCGGCAAGCCCACAACACCGCCGCTTTTTATTATTGCGACAGCCTTTTCAATTGATTCTTCAGTTGCTTTCAAAATTTCTGTTTTCATATCAGTTTTCTGCCTTTAATTTTTCTGCTGTATCTGCAGTAATAAGTGAATCTATAAGCTCATCAATATCGCCGTTGAGCATTGCTTCAAGGCGATAGAGTGTCAGACCGATTCTGTGGTCGCTTATTCTGCCCTGAGGATAATTGTAGGTTCTGATTCTTTCGCTTCTGTCACCTGAACCTACCTGACTTTTTCTCTCGCCTGCAATGGCATCATTTTGTTTTCTTCTCTCCTCGTCAAGTATCCTTGAACGGAGAATTTTCATCGCCTTGTCTTTATTCTTATGCTGGCTTCTTTCATCCTGACATTCAACAACCGTTCCCGTGGGAATATGAGTAATTCTGATTGCAGACTCGGTTTTGTTAATATGCTGACCGCCTGCACCGCTTGAACGGAAGGTGTCAATCTGCAAATCGGCAGGATTGATTTCAATGTCAACGTCCTCCGCCTCGGGAAGAACTGCAACGGTAACAGTTGAAGTGTGGATTCTTCCCTGAGATTCTGTTTCGGGAACTCGCTGAACTCTGTGTACGCCGCTTTCAAATTTAAAGCGCGAGAAAGCGCCTTCGCCTTCAACCATAAAGCTGACTTCCTTGAAGCCGCCAAGCTCCGTTTCATTTGCACCGAGAATTTCAGTTTTCCATCCTTTTGTTTCAGCATACATGCTGTACATTCTGTAAAGAACTCCTGCAAAAAGCGAAGCCTCTTCACCGCCTGCACCGCCTCTGATTTCAACAATAACGTTTTTATCATCATTGGGATCTTTGGGAAGAAGGAGAATTTTTAATTCCTCTTCAATAACAGAAATATTTTCTTTTGCCTGCGCATATTCTTCTTCAACCATTTCACGGAAATCTTTGTCCTGAGAAGAATCCTCGAGAATAAGCTTTGCTTCATCAAGAGTTTCTTTCGTCTTCTTGTATTCTCTGAACTTTTCAACGACGGGCGTGAGCGTTTTCATTTCACGCATAAGCTTTTTGTACTTTTCCATGTCTGCAACCACATCGGGGTCGCAGAGCATTTCGTTCACGCTTTCAAAGCGCTCTTCAACTTTTTCCAATTTGTCTAACATTCAAATACCTCATTCAGGTCTTATTATTTTTTTAATATTTTTTTCTGCTTTCTGACGGGGAATCATAACCTCGTGACCGCATTTTCCACATTTGATTTTGAAATCCATCCCCGTTCTTGTGACTGCGAATCTGTCACATCCGCAGGGGTGTTGTTTTTTCATAATTATTATATCGCCCACTTGTACATCCATGACTTTTTCGCCTCCTGAAAATATATTATATCATAAAAAGTTAAGAAATGGAATAAGTATTTACAAATAAAGGTTAGGGGAGTAAATAATATGTCAAAATATCTGCCCGAGGGCAAGCTTATAAATACAAGGGAAAACACTATAGCATTAAAATCGCCTGATGCCGTAAGAGAAGCGTATAAACAGAATATGATTTTAGAAGGCAGAGTTATGCTTTGCGATAACGAACACAATCTGCACGTGGATTTAGGATGTATGGCAGGAATCATTCCGCGTGAAGAGGGTGCTATCGGCATCAGCGAAGGCTCGACAAGAGATATCGCACTCATTTCAAAAGTCAACAAGCCTGTGTGCTTTATTGTAACAGATTTCGGCTTCGATGAATACGGTGAGATCTATGCAATTTTAAGCCGCAAAAAAGTTCAGGAAATGTGCATTGACGAATATATTTCCCATCTTGAAACAGGTGATATAATCGACGCTAAGATATGTCACATGGAGCCTTTCGGAGTTTTTGCCGACATCGGTGCGGGAATCAATGCACTGCTTCCTATTGACAGTATTTCCGTATCAAGAATACCTCATCCCAATGTAAGATTTTCTTCAAACCAGGAAATCAAAGCAATCGTAAAAAGCCGTGATGAGTTCGGAAGAATCGTTCTCACTCACAAAGAACTTTTAGGAACATGGGAAGAAAATGCTGAAAAGTTTTCAGTAGGCGAAACAGTTCCGGGAATCGTCCGTTCAACGGAAAAATACGGAATTTTTATAGAGCTTGCACCGAATCTTGCAGGGCTCGCTGAGCTTTCCGAAAATATTTTCCCGGGACAGAATACTGCAGTTTACATAAAAAGCATTATTCCCGAAAGAATGAAAATAAAGCTGATAATCGTTGACTGCTTCGATGCTTCTTATCCGCCGCAAAAAATAAATTATTTTGTGAAAGAAGAACACATTTCCTATTGGAAATATTCTCCGGATTCTTCAGAAAAAATTATCGAAACTATATTTTAACAAAAACAAAGAGCAGGGTGTACTCATTGCCGAATACACTCTGCTTTATTCACTGTCGTTCCGCTTCTTTTTCCGTACCAGACCTTGACCCTTGCATAATCTTCCCAGTTGTCAACCTGTGATTCTGCAATTTTCAGGTTTGTTGCTTTCTTATCAGGCACCGAACAATCAGGATCATACATATTATCAAAATAGTCTTGCCAATCATAGACTGTTTTAATCTCTTTTGAAGGCAGATTCGGTAATGCAATTATATTTTTCTGATACAAATACAAATCTTCAAAGAGTGTTTCATCATCAAAATATCTGCAAGCATATTTTTTAATTTCTCCGTAAAAGCCGTCAAGTTCAGCCGCACAGCAAAGAAACAGGCCCTCATAAAACTCCCAATAAACCCTTCCGAAACGAGGATCCCAGAAGAATAAATTGCCTTCTCCTTTTAAGAACACATCAAAGCTTGCACAAACCTTGTCAAGTATTCTTTTAACAACCGTGCTTTCGTTTTCTATCCATTCATAAAGATTCATGTAAAAATCATAATATGACAAGTTCTTGGCTTTTCTCAGGTAAATTGCAAAGAATCTGAGAAGACCCAGACTGTGCAAGCCCTGAACACAAATTGATATTCTCTGTGCTTTACGCCATTGCGCCATACTCATGGTGCTGGTTTCCACAACAATCTCTGAACGTGAAGCGTATTTCATATCGTTATCCACCGAGCTGTGGATCTGACACAACAATGACTTGATTGTCTTTAGTCTGTATTTTTCCACAAAACTTTTTGAATACATTTTTGTGTTAGGTAAAAACTCACACCTTGAAACGTTTATAGAGTAATGCTGACCGGCTTCAATAACTTCAAATAGACCTCTGCAAAAACTTTCAAGTGTTTCGCCGGGAAGTCCGAGAATCAAGTCTGTATATGTATACATTCCGCTTTTACGGTATTTTTCAACCTGTGCGGAAAAGTTTTTGACAGACATATTCTTTCTACCGATAATTTCAAGAACCACAGGCGACATACTCTGCACCGCAAGAGATATACCTCTGTTGAGAGAAACCTCATCAAGTTTACTGTTGATTCTGAACGTCAGATCATCCTTATTTTTGGCTGCAGTTGTTTCAAACTTCTGAGGATATCCGTATTTCTTTTTCAGCTCAACAATATATTCTGCTATTGATTCATCTCTTTCAAGAATACCGAAATTAGAGTCGCAACAGAAACAGAAAGATATTCCGTGCTTTGCCATCCAATCCAGGTCACCTTTTACCCTCTCAATCGAAAACTGTCTGAAGCCTGATTTATTCCCTGCCCAGCAGCAGTATATACAACCGTACGGACAACCTCTGTTCGTTTCGATTATGGCATCAAACTGAATATTCTTGTTTTTCGGGTCATCAACTATATAATCAAACAAGCCCATGGTGTATGGAGAGGGAAAATTTTCCAATGCACAACCGTTATTTTTTTCAGTCTGTGTCGGCACACCACTTTTTCTGTACGAAATGTTGAATACTGTGCCTAAATCTTCCTGCTTTGACAAAGCCATGAGTATGTTATAAAAAATCTCTTCTCCCTCGCCATGCATAAGCAAATCAATAAAAGGATATTCTTCAAGATATTCCGTATCGTCAGGCACCTGAACACCGCCGAAAGCAATTATACATTCCGGCCACTTTTCCTTTATTGCCGATGCCAGATCAAGATTATATTCCACGCTCCACATGTAATTTGAAAATCCGACAATATACGGCTTTTCCATGTCTTCAAGCAAATCTTCAATTTTTCTCTTGGTAAAAACAAATTCACACAAACGATATTCTTTGTTTATCTCTTCACGGCTGAAACTGTATGCCGCTATCGTTCCTATTGCATAAGGCAAAAAAACTGATTCCGAAAGTTCATTATTCGGCTGTACAAAATATACGTTTTTCATTTTAATTCCCTCCTTCACATCAGATTTCTTCAACTGCTCTGATTGTCTTTTTGTTTCTTCTGCCATACCAGATTATTTTCTTTGCATAATTTTCCCAATCAGACGGTACATCATCCGCAAAAAATCTCAGCGTTGTTTCTTTCTTTTCAAGACGAGCTTCCTTGTTTGCAAGGATGTTATAGAAATACTCTTTCCAATCGCAAGTGTACGTTTCCTTGATATCATTACCGAAAGGTGTGACGATAAGATTTTTCTGGTATGACATAAGTTCTTTTTCTGTTTCGCTGTCGATACCGAATGATTTAAGAAACTCCCCTGCTTCGGCATAGAAATCATCAAGCCTGTAAATGTAATCAATCAGCATTGCCTCTTCATAAGGCCATGTGATATCACCGCATTCTCTGTTGATGTAAGATAAATCAACCACACCCTCTGCGGTAGACTCAATGCATCTGCTGATTCTTCTTATTGTATCACCTATAATTCCTTCTCGTTCCGCGAAGAAATTAATGAAAGAATTGTAGAAATTATAGTATGACACACCCATTGCATTATGGAGATAAATCGCAAAGCACTGAAGAAGACCGTGACAATGAACACTCTGGATACAAGCAGAAAACACCGTTGCTTTGACAAGAGCTTCCGCACTCATTGTTGAGGTTTCAATGATATATTCAAGTCCGCCTGAGAAAACTGCATTTGAAATTGCACAGTGGTTAATATTCAGTTTGTTTACAGCAGTTTTAATGCCGAATTTTTTCATATAATCTTTATTTGACAGAGTTGAGTTCGGGTAAACCTCACATCTGAAAACATTGATCGAATCATGCTGACCTCTTTCAAGAAGCTCACATATTCCCTCTGAAAAGCTTTGGAGCGTTTCTCCCGGAAGTCCGAGAATAAGTTCGGTATAAGTAGGAATTCCCGCTTTGTGATAAAGTTCAAGCTGTTCAGACAGTTTATCCTTATTCATGTTTTTTCGTGAAATATTTTCAAGAACTGTTTCTGACATACTCTGAAATGCCAGCGAAACACCTTTGCTCATTCCAACATCGTTGAACAACTTATTAATGCTAAAAATTCTGTCTGTTTTATTTTTCGCAAAGCAAGCGCCGAATTTATCGGGAAAACCGTTTTTCTTTTTCATCGAAACTGCAAACTCTGCAATCTCCTCATCTCGCGGAAAAAGTCCGAAATTTGAATCAACGCACATGCAATATGAAATTTTATGTTCTGAAATCCACTCTAAATCCTTTTTCACTCTTTCCATAGGAAACTGACGCATGGGAAGATCATAGTCACACCAGTCGCAAAATGAGCAATGATACGGACACCCTCTGTTTGTTTCAAGCTGGGCATTGAACTCCATTCCGGCAGGAACATTAAGCAGCTTATCAAAAATCCCGGTGAGATAGGGCGACGGATAATTTTCCGCTCCCTCAGCTTTGTCTTCTGTTTTTATAATTTCGCCCTTGTCATTTCTGAAAGAAATATTGGGAATATTTTCAAGGCTCTCACTTTTATCAAGAGCACGTAAAATTCTTGTAAAAGGAATTTCGCCTTCACCAAAAATAAGAATATCAATGAAAGAATATTTGTGTAAAAAATCCGAGTCTCTTGATACCTGATGTCCGCCAAAAATTATTTTACATTCAGGATATTTTTCTTTGATATTTTTTGCCTGTTCAAGGTTGTAAGCATAATTCCAGAAATAATTTGAAAAGCCTGCAATCGCAGGATTTTTTATTGCAGACATTACTTCCTCGGTTGTATCTTCTTTGAAAATAATACCTGCAAGCTCGTATTTGCTGTTAATGTCATCAAACTGCAACGCATAAGATGACAGAACACCCACGGCATAAGGATAATAAATCGAATTACCAAGCAGTGTATTAGGCTGAATAAAATATATATTCTTTTTCATACACTTCACCACTCTTTAATCTGAAAAAATTTTTCAATCAATATACTCAATCTTTTTAATAATATTCTGACCGCCCTTTCGCCCGTACCATACAACTTTTTTTGCGTACTCGGGCAAATCAGACGGGGTATCTGAGGAAACAATTTTTATACTGTGCTTTCTTCTCTCCAAAGGTTTATATGTGTTTCCGTAAATATTTGAAAAATAAGAATAAAAATCATAATTCAAACTGAGCACAGTACCTTTTGAATAAGGATTTTTAACAATATTTTTCTGATAGCTCAGAAGATTTTCAAAAAGCTCGCCATCATCAAAATATTTTTCGAGAAACTCTTTTGTTTCTTCGTAGAATACATCCCTGTCTTTCATGGCTTTCAGAAAAGCACCCTCATCAAGGGGCCATGTAAGCTCGCCGTAAGCTTCCTCAGTACATGTAAGCGAACCTGAATTATTCAGAACCTCTCTGTATTTTTCTTCAAGCCACCTGTGTATCTTTCCGCATATACTTTCAGGATTTTCCTGAGCATATAAAATCAAGTCGCTGTAAAAGTGAGAATATTTTATTTTCTTCTCATAGTAAAGATAAATTGCAAGACATTGGAAAAGTCCAAGATTATGGAAGGCTCTTACAAAAACTGCAAAAATATTGCTCTTTATCCACATTTCCTTTGACATTGTTGAAGTAGAAACAACAATTCGGGAAAACTCTGCAATATCCTTTCTGTTGGGAACAACATGGTACTGATGTTGTTCTGTCACCGCATATTCTATCTCATATTTCTCCATGTACTCAGGGTCATTCATAATTGAATTCATCAGAAGCTCACAGTTGAAGAAATTGATAGACATATGCTGTCCGCCTTCAAGAAGCTGCTCAATTCCGTCACAAAAGCTTTCGTATGTTTCGCCGGGAAGCCCGAGAATAATTTCCGAATATGCTCCTATGCCGTTTTTGTTATAAAGGCTCATAAGCTCATGAAAATTTTCAATAGGCATATTTTTCCTGTAAATATTATCAAGAACTTGCTGATGAAGCGACTGAAATGAAAGTGTTGCACCCTTGCACATTCCCACATCATTAAGCCTTTTATTTATTTTAAAAACTGTTTCCGAGTTATTCTTTGAGTAAGTTGCCTGAAACTTTTCGGGGAAACCGTTTTCATCATGTTTTTTTATCATGTATTCGATGATATCCTCGTCTCTCTCAAAAAGTCCGAAATTAGCATCTGCACAGTAACAGTATTCAATTTTCTTTTCGCTCATCCAGTCAATTTCAGCCCTGACTGTTTCTATGTCATAAAGTCTTACCTTTGCTTTTTCGTTGCCCCAGTCACAGAAAGCACATTTGTTGGGGCAGCCTCTGTTTGTTTCAAGGATTGCAGAAAAGGCAAGCTCTTCTTTTTCGACCAGTTCATCAAAATATCCGTCAAGATAAGGAGAAATTCTTTCAGGGATATCTAGCCTTGTTTTTTCAGTAAAAGCCGTTTCACTGTTTTTTCTATACATGATATTGGGAATATTTTCTATATTTTCTTTTCCGACAAAAGAGAGTAACAGTCTTTTAAAAATCTCCTCACCCTCGCCGAAAATGCAGTAATCAACAAAATCTGTTTTAATTATATCACTGTTCCTGTTTACCTGATGACCGCCAAAGACAATTTTGCAGGCAGGAAATTTTTCTTTAATTTTCTGCGCTAAAACTTTATTGTATTCATAATTCCACACATAACAGGAGAAACCGATAAGATACGGCTCTTCCATAATCTCCAGAGCCTTGTCGATATCAATCTTTTTATAAACAAATGCTTTAAAAGAGTATTCGCTCTTTATACTCTCATTTCTGAAAGCGTAAGCAATAAGAGAGCCTGCTGCATAAGGAAAATAAACTGAATTTCCGTACTGTGAGTTAGGCTGTACCATGTATATATTTTTCAGAGCGAATCACCTCTTTTCTTACATCTTTATATTTTTAAATTTCCTCTATTTTATTAGGCATACTCGAAAACATCATTCTGCCGTTTCGTCTGCCGTACCAGATAATTTCTTTTGCATATTCTACCCAATCAGGAGTTGCAAAGGGAGTGGAAAATCTGTAAGTTACATCTTCTTCTTCAAGAGGAATATAAGAATTGCAAAGTATTGCATTAAAATAATCTTTAAACTTATACTCAAAAGAAATGGCATAATCATTGTGCCGAGGTCTTAAAACAACAGCCTTCTGATATCTGAATAATTCATCAAGAATTTTTTCATCGTCTATAAATCTTTTTACAAAAATTCTCATTTCATCATAGAACTTTTCCGATTCGTAAAGACAGCACAGAAATACCATTTCTTCAAGAGGATAAGTTATCTTACCGAAAATATCATTCTGACAGACAAGACCGCCTTTGCCGTCAACAAAGCTTCTGAGAACACCTGATACCATTTCAAACAACGGCTTACAGAAGGTGCTTTCCTCTTCGATAAACTTATGAAGTGCAGAATAAAAATCATAATAGGAAACATTCATTTCTTTTCTGATATACATTGCTATGCACTGCATAATTCCGAAGTGGTGAAAACTCTGCACGCATGTTGAAAATTCATTTGCTCTTATCCAATCCTCCGTGCTCATTGTATCTGTTCCCACAACAATACTTGATGCACCTGAAAGCACGTCATCCATGCTCTCGCAATGGTACTGGTTGAGAGAAGTTGTAACGATTTTTATTTTGTATTTATCCATATATTCCGGACTTGCGAGTGTTGAATTAGGCAGAAGCTCGCAGTAATAGGCGCTGACCGAGCTATGCTGACCAAGCTCAAGAATTTCGCAAAGTCCGTGGCAGAAGGTGTCAAGCGTTTCACCGGGAAGTCCGAGAATCAACTCAGTATAAGTTGAAATGCCTGAGTTTCTGTAACGGGCAATCTGATTTGCATACCGGTCCTTTGTTATGTTGACTCTGCCTACATTTTTAAGAACCTGCGGCTCAAGACTCTGCATTGCAAGAGTTGCACCTTTACCGATACCGTGTTCTGCAAGAAGCTTATTGATTCTGAAAACCCTGTCCGTTTCATTCTTGGCATAAGACACCTGCAAACGATTGGGATATCCTTTTGTTTCTTTAAGTTCAACGAGCTTATTTGCAATAATCTCATCACGCTCAAACATACCGAAATTTGCATCTACGCAATAAACAAATTCCATTTCGTGCTCAGCCATCCACTCAAGCTCACCCAGAACTTTTTCAAGAGGAAACATACGCACCTTTGAATTAAGCTCTCCCCAGTCACAGTAACAACAGTTGTAGGGACAACCTCTGTTTGTTTCAAGCACACAAGAAAAACGGTACTGCGTATCCTTGAGAATGTCGTCAAAAACACCCGTAAGATAGGGAGACGGATAATCTGAAATTGTAATTTTCTTTTCTTCTGTCCGGACGGGATTTCCGTTTCCATCTCTGTAAGAAATATTTGGAATTTCCCCTAAATCTCCGTTTTCATCAAGGCAAAGCAGCACATCCCTGAAAGCTTCTTCACCCTTTCTGTGAGCAAGAATATCGATGAAATCATATTTTTCGAGAAACTCGGTTGTGGGGGGAACATGATGACCGCCAAATTGTATTACGCAATCAGGATAAACCTGTTTAAGCTTTTTGGCATATTCAAGGTTATAACTGTAGTTCCAGATTGAATTTGAGAAGCCGACGAAAGCAGGATTTTCAAGACTTTCAATGCTTTCGTCAATATCTTCAAGACTGTAAATTATTCTTTTGAAATCATACTTTTCTCTTACTCTCTCATCGCTTTTTGCAAATGCAACCAGCATACCTACCGCGTAGGGCAGATAATAGGTATTGCCGTAAAGGCAGCTTGCCTGAACGAGATATACATTCTTCATATCCGAAAACTTCCAATCAATAAGATATATCTATTTTTTTTACGTCTCCCGTAATGTAACTAAAGTTAGTTTTTATAAACTTCTGCACGTCTGAAATACCGACATTATCTTTCATTACGGATAAAAGATATCCTCCGCCGCCTGCACCGCAGATTGAAACAGCATCAACGTGTTTTTTAAGTAAAGCATTTATAAGAGTTTCGATTTTTTCGTCAGAAACAGCAGGAGATATTTTTTTGAGAAGTGCGTGATGCTCATTAAGACATTTGAGAAAATCAGAAATATTTTCTTTTTCAAAGCTCTCTGAAAATTTTCTGTTAAGCAACTTTATTTTTTCATAAGCGCAAAGTGCCTCTTCATTCTTTTCAAGATATCTTGCAGCAACATCATTTACGATAAATCTTCCGAAATGTCTTTGCCCTGTAGGAATCAGAATAAATTTTTCTGAAATAAATCTTTCAAATTCTTCAGATAAATTGATTTTTTTCACTGAAAGCTTCTGCTGTATTCCTGCATCGGAAGAAGTTATTTTCATTCCGGGAATGAGCCCGCCTACCTGGTCCTGCCACCCGCCGCCTGTTTTCATGATCTGCTCGGCAACAAAAACCATTTCAAAAATTTCATCTTCTGTGTATTGGCTTCCAAGCAAAATGCCAATTGCTTTAAAGCAACCGCCAAGCAGAATACTACTTGTTCCGAGCCCCGAGCCCTTGTCTATCAAAGACACGTCGGTAGTTAATCTGAAGCCGTCAATAAGCTTTGTTTTTTTCGTAATGCCAAGAACGGTAAGAACCGACTTGTGCAGATTAAAGTCCGATAAGTCCTCACCTGAACACGCTTTGGTAAAATCAAATTTTTCCCTTATTCCGTCGCTGCAGAACTCTATATGCTTTTCTTGTAATTTTTCAGCAACTACCCTTATAGGCTTTTCTCCGTCTACCGTAACCGCCGCATTTATAACTTCTCCGCCGTTATAAATACAATAAGGCATTGCATCAGTCCATGTGCCTGATAAATTCACCCTTACGGGCAAATTGATTTCAACCTTTTCCCTGACACATTCAAACTGTTTCTTTTCTACGTTTTCAGAGAAAAATTTTTTCAGAATTTCCTCTCTGAGTTTTATATAATCCTTGTTCGGAGAATAAGTGCTTTTGTCTCTCAGATATCTCTGCCTGACAATATAATACTCAGCATCTGCGTTTTCCGTACAGTAAGACATGCTGAACTTTTCTTCATCTGCAGAATTCATAAACTTCATAAAAGAGTCCGTAAAAGACTTCCCTTTATAAAATCTCGGTACATCCCACAATTGCTCATCACCGTTTTTTTCTTTCGGGTTTTCTTCAACGGAACATACAATCGCAATAAAGCTTCCGTCCTTCAGTTTTATTCCGCAAACAGATGTATTCTTTCCGACATTCACATCTTCAAGTGTAATATCGGTGATAAGACAATTTTCACCTACCGTACAGCCTTCAAGAATGACATTATCAAGGACGGTATTTTCATCAATTACACTCTTTTCGTCTGCAAAGCTGTTGATTATAGCATGATTTTTTTTCGATTTTTTTATGATGTTTTCGAGTGCCTCTTTAAGAGAACCGATATGAATGAAATCCTGCCCCTCAAGCACTATCGGTTCAAGAGAAAAGTCGGATAACAAATCAAATAATTTTTCTTTTATCTCTTTATGGCTTTCACTCTGTGAGTGCGACAAATATTCTTCTCTGTTCACCTTATTTGCAAACAGTGCAACAATATCGGGGTAAAGATTTAAATTAACATTATTTTTTGCCAAAGTTCTGACTATTTTCTCTTTTTTCTCACAGGTTTTAAGTTTTAGACAGACATCGTTGCTGAAATAAATTATTCCCGTATCGACCAACGCTCCGTTTTCTCCGTATTGACTGCTCAGAGAAGAAAGAGCTTCGCTGTCAGTTTTGTGAGGATAAATATCAAGAAGTCCTGACTTATCCTTATACATAACACCATGTCTTGATGCAGTTTCAAAGTCGGCTCTTACACAGATTCCGAAATTATTGTTGAAAATCGGGGGGCAGTTTTCCGTACTGACAAGAATATCACTGCAGCACACGATAACACCGCTCTCAATAAACGAAAAAAGATTTTTTCCGTTTAAGACAAGAAGTTCAAGAAGTGTTGTCTCTTTTCCGTCAATGAGAAGATTCGCAAAAAGCTTCCCTCTGACAGAATAATTTATATTCCTCTTGCTGAAACCGCCTGAATTTATAACAAGCATTTTTTTATCCGGCTCATAAAATTTTTCTACTGCGCCTATAAGTGCACCGCCCGAACCGATTCTGCCGCCGAAGTCCTCGTCAGAAACAACAATAATTTCTGTCTGAAAAACATCCTTGAGATCCGCAACGAGCTTTTCACACAGTTTTTTCTGTTCAGTTGTTCCCACCGTAAGAATTACGGCTTGAGCGTGTTTTTTCTCCATTCAAATACCTCTTGGGTGTAAATCTGATTCTCAGCGCAGTAGTGCAAAACTCAAATGCCAATTTAAACATAAAAGGGATATTAACCGTTGACTTTCCTTCACTGCGTTTTTTATATACTGTTGGTATTTCTTCGTATCTGATTCCCATACGTAACGGTTTGAGCGTATACTCATAAACGAAAGTTGATTGGTTACTGAACTTCATTTTATCATACACACAAACAGGATACATCTGATACAGTGAAAAAATATCTTTTGCTTTTGTATTGAAAAGTAAAGCCACAAAATTGTTCATCAGGCGACTTCCGAACTCATGGAACATTCCGTAACCTTCAACAACGGATCCTTTCATCCATTTGGAAGCACAGATTATAGCTTCAGGTTTTTTCTTCGCGCCGGCAACAAAATCTTTTATGTTATTGGGATCCATCTCCAGATCTGCCCCCATAATTACAAAATGCGAACTCTTCACCAGAAAAGGAAACTCATACACACATCTGACACTATCCTGACTCTTCTGAACGTAAAGCTCTATTTTATCATCTGTACTTTCAGAAATTAAAGCCTTGGCTGTATGGTAACTGAGACAGTCTCTCGACCTTGCAACAATGATAATCTTCTCTAAATCCGAAGAACTGCAATTTTCTTTTATTTTTAAAATTGTTTCGCACAGTGAGTCTGTTTCGTTTGTTGCCATAACAAAAACAGTAAGCGATCTGAATTCAAAATTATTTATACTCATTTTAAATAGTCAACACAAATCCTGCAATGTTATCAACGTTTTCATAGAAGATTCTTACTGCGAGGAAGCACAGGAATACAACTGTCGCAACAAAAACCAATGAATATTTCCCTACAATTGAATTTACTTTTTCAAGAGCCTTTTCTGCATCAGAATTGTCACTGTTAAGCATAGAAATTATTGTGACGGGAATGAAGAAATTTGCGGTATAGAAATTGTCGCTTCCGCCCATAATAAATCCGACTGTTGAAAGAATGTAAGCACAAACAGTAACTCCGAGAATTACATAAGGCACCGTTGATGACTTCTCATTATTCCCCTTGAACATCTCAGCAAAGAATAATCCACCAAAAACAATTGTGGGGATAAGGAAAACAAAAAGCAAAGCATTTTCGTAAGGAATGTGTTTGAAATAAATGTTATCTGCAAAGGTATACGTATCAATGAAGTTTTTGAAGCCGGAATATTTTTCAATCAGGAAATCGTGAATAAAAATGCCTGCGCCTACACTGATAACAGAAAGAATAAGCATGATGATTTTCTTCGTGCTTTTCAGAGTATTTTCGATACCGCCTATAAAATACACCATCAATGCAGGAGCCACAAAAGTAAATATGGCATTTTCAGCAAGAACACATGACACAAGAAGAAAAACAACAAGCGTGATTTCATTGGTGATAACAGACTTTTCTCTGAGTCCGTTGAGAATAAAAATCAGACCGAGAACCGTAATAAACAAAATAATACAGTTAACCTGTTTTGCAAAAAACAATGGTTCTGCAACAAACAAAACAGAAATCCACGAAACAGCATCACCGAACTTCCTGCCCAGCTTTGCAATAACAACAGCTGCCAGAACTGAAAAAAGTAAATAAAGAACAATAAGAACAATGTTTTCATTTGCAAAACTGAAGCTGAAGTCATAGAGATTTTCCGAGCCCAGATAGTTTCTGTCCGTAAGCAGAATTGCTCTGAAAAATAAAAACAGAGCAACTGCCGGGGGTGTAAAATTAAATTTTTTTATTTCTTTGATACTGTTCATTTTTTCTCACACCCCTTAATTAAAAATTGTTGCACAGTAGCAAACAAAATACAACCCTGTTGCCATGGAAGCTACCGGATATTTTTTTATAAGATTTTTTACATCGCCGCAAACTTTAATAACTGCAGGATTTCCCCTGACAATGAAATAGATTACAAGTCCTGCCTGAACAAAAATATTGTTAAAGAAAAGCTTTGAAAATTCCCATGAAAGAATAAGGGGAGGTATAATAACAATGGGAGAAATCGAACAGAGGAAATAAATGAATTTCTGGAATTTGTTTTCTTCCGTTTTTATTATCTTTCTCCAGAAGATACCTGTAATTGTACAAACAGGTACACCAAAGAAAATAACATTGAACAGTGTTTTAACACCCATTCCGTAACCGTTAAAATAGGCTTCAAAGGTCTGAGGCAGAAGTTCATCTACGGGTATGAAGAAATCCATAAGCCAGAAATTAAACGATTCTTTCAGGTCCTCATCAAACGTACCTGTATAACGTGCAAAATAATAGTCAACCATTTCCATTGCGTTATCAAAGCCAACCCATTTTTCCGAAATTGGGGCAAGGAGTGCAAGCGCAATAATTGAGATGTATGTTACACCGCAGACAACACCGTTTTTGGCAGAAAATCCGCTTGAGTAAAATTCCTGCAAAAGGATAATTGCAATAAGAATCATGCTTGTAAAAACAAATACGGGGTTAACCATGGTTGCAATCATACATATAAAAGGAACTACCCATTTACCTATCTTCGTGTCAGCTATGTAAACCGAAAGCAAAGTAAGTGCCCAAACAAGTTTGTCCAGTTTCATGTCTGTATAATAGAATTTATAAGGCATGGGAATCATAAAAATCATGACAACTATAAAGAGAACGATCGACAACCTTTCTTTGTCAAATCTGACTTTACTCAAAGCCTTACCGATGCAAAGTGACATTCCGATCATCAACAATGCAGAAAAGCCTGTCATAACCCATTTTGTCAGGTCATCTGAAACAGTATCTGCAAACCAGCTTATAACCTCACCAACAAGACCTCTTGAAATGTAACCGTGGTCATAGGTGTAGAGATAATGAATCAGATAGTAACCCTGTGCATGAGGCATAAGCTTTGCCAGTATACAATAAAGGAGATATCCGCCGAAAACAACAAACGGGAACAGATAACAAGCAAAAACAGATGAAAAAATCCCCTCTTTCGGAAAAAGAACTCTTTTTGATTCTTTGTTAAAAAGCATCTTTTTTTCCTCCTGAAAATATACTTCTGTAAACATACTAATACAGAATTAATGATATCACAAACACGCCTTGAAGTCAATATAAAGGCAGTTTGCAAAACAAAAAACTCAGGTTTCAAAAAGATGCTTTTGCAAAGAAAAAATATTTAATTTTTATCTTAAAATAACGATAACTAAAAAATATAACTTTTATTATTTTTTTCACATACTAATCCGGGATTCTGCCGTCAGTAGAAACCGTAACAACTCTCCACGGGATAAATTTACCGCTTGCCTGTAATGCTCTTTTCACTGCATTTTCAATTCCGCCGCAGCAAGGAACTTCCATACGCACAACTGTTACACTTTTTATATCATTATTTGAAATAATAGCAGTCAGCTTCTCGGCATAATCCACTTCATCTAATTTCGGACAGCCGATAAGCGTAATATGATTACGGATAAATTCGTTATGGAAATTTCCGTAAGCAAAAGCTGTACAGTCAGCAGCTACAAGCAAATTTGCATTGTCAAAATACGGAGCATTGACAGGCACAAGCTTTATCTGCACAGGCCACTGAGAAAGTTGACTTTCCCCTCTTAATATAGGAACGGAAGATTCGCTGATATCACGGCTGATTTTTCTTGACTTCGTTCCCGGACAACCGCAGGGAAGAGCTGCAGAAATCTTTGCCTTTTTTGAAGCTGTAACAGCCGCCTCATTATACGCAGGAGCTTCTCTCTCTTCAAAAGTGATAGCATTAGTGGGACACGCAGGCAAACAGTCACCTAAGCCGTCGCAATAATCCTCACGTGTAAGCTTTGCTTTACCGTTTATCATTTCAATTGCGCCTTCATGACACGCTACAGCGCAGGCACCGCAACCGTTGCATTTTTCTTCATCAATTCTGATTATTTTTCTTATCATATAATCTGCTCCTTTTTATTTTCAAATCACAAGAAGTCCGTTGACTTCCTGACATAATTCTAATATAATTCAAGCAACAAGTCTGTTGTTTTTACAACGAAATGAGGTTTTTATGAAAAAATATATTCATGTTTTAAAAAGAACCAAATTGTTTTCAGGCGTGGGAGATGATGAAATCACCTCGATGCTCGATTGTCTTTGTGCAAGGCTCTGCACATACAAAAAAGGTGAATATGTGTTAAGACAAGGTGAACACATAGGCGATATTATCGTTTTAGCCAAAGGCAAACTCCACATTCAGAAAGACGATTATTGGGGAAACCGCAGTATCCTCGGGGAAATTTCAATTGGCGAAATGTTCGGAGAAGCCTATGTTGCACCGGAAAGCTGCACTTTAATCAACGATGTTGTTGCAATTGAGGACAGCGCAGCAATTTTTTTCGATGTAAGACGAATTATAACCACCTGCCCGTCAGCGTGCCGTTTTCACTCAATCGTTGTGCAGAATATGTTCTTTGCAATTTCCGAAAAGAACAGAAAGCTTGTACAAAAGCTGGAGCATATTTCAAAACGCTCTACCCGTGAGAAACTGATTTCTTATTTGTCAGAAGAATCAAAGCGTCAGAATAACAGCAGTTTTACTATTTCATTTAACCGACAACAGCTTGCTGACTTCCTTTCCGTTGACCGAAGCGCAATGTCGAATGAACTTTGTAAAATGAGAGATGAGGGGCTGATCACCTTCAACAAAAACCATTTTATACTTTCCATGTCAAAAAAGGACGGCATTAAAAAAACGGTATAGCCGAAAGCTATACCGTTTTGTCATCAATCGTCGTCTTCCTCTTCTTCTTTTCTTCTTTTTCTCTCCGCAATTTTTTCAGGGACATTGTTCAGCAGATAAACAACGCCTACAATAATTGCAGTTACAAAGAAGATACCGCCGTAACCTAAACCGATATTATGAAGCGCATCTAAAAAGTTCTGTATATTGATTCCCATATTTAATTACCTCCTTAGCTATAGAACGCAAGGATAAGACCGCCTGCGATAACAGACGCAATCTGACCCGAAACGTTAACACCGATTGAATGCATGAGAAGGAAGTTCTGGTTGTCTTCCTCAAGTCCCATCTTGTGAACAACACGGGCTGACATGGGGAAAGCAGAAATACCTGCAGCACCTATCATGGGGTTTATCTTGTTTTTCTTTGTAAAGAGATTCATAAACTTTGCAAGCATGATACCACCAAAAGTATCGAAAATGAAAGCAACAAGTCCAAGGCCCATAATGAGAAGTGTCTGGGGCTGAAGGAATTCGTTTGCAGTCATCTTTGATGCAATTGTAATTCCGAGGAAAATCGTGATAAGGTTTGCAAGAACGTTCTGTGCTGTTTCTGAAAGTGAGTTGAGAACTCCGCATTCACGGATAAGGTTACCGAACATAAGGAAACCGATAAGAGCAACAGAATCGGGAGCAATCATACCAACGATAATTGTAACCACGATGGGGAAGAGGATTTTTGTTGTTTTAGAAACCTTCTTTCCTTTGTAAGCCATCTTGATTTTTCTTTCAGCCTTTGTTGTGCAGAGTTTGATAATAGGCGGCTGAACAAGGGGCACAAGTGCCATGTAAGAATAAGCCGCAACCATGATAGCGGGAAGATAGCTTGAATCAAGCATCTGAGCTACGAAAATTGCTGTGGGACCGTCTGCTGCACCGATGATAGCAATTGAAGCCGCATCATTGGGTGCAAAGCCGAGAAGTGAAGCCATACCGAGAGTAAAGAAAATACCAAACTGAGCAGCCGCACCGAAGAACATAAGTTTCGGATTTGTAAGGAGTGGCTCAAAGTCAATCATAGCACCGATACCGATGAACAGAATAAGCGGGAAAAGCTCGTGGTATTCAATACCGATTTCAAACAAAGCGTCAATAACATTTTTTGCACCTGATTCTGGCAGGTTGACGAGAATTGCGCCAAAGCCCATGGGCAAAAGGAGTGAGGGTTCCATTTCCTTCTTGATAGCAAGGAAAATGAGCACGCCGCCGATAAGCCACATGACAAGAAGCTTTGGCTGGTCGACAAGCGATAAAAAGGTTTCGTACAATACTTCCATAAAATATCCTCCGTTATAAAGCTGTAGTAAACAAAAGTTGATGTCCCTGTTATACCAATTTAAAATTATACCTTATTCCTTCCCCCGTGTCAAGAAAATAAAAAGCTGCTGATTGAAAAATTACTTCCACTTACCCGTATTAAAATAGGTAATTTTTCACATAATATTATTGTTTTTCGGATATTTTTAAAAAAAGTATTGACAAGTTTAAAATATTGTGATATCATAAACTACGCTTTGAAGGGCAATGACAAACACGGAGAGATACCGAAGTGGTTATAACGGAACGGTCTTGAAAACCGTCGTACGGCAACGTACCGTGGGTTCGAATCCCACTCTCTCCGCCATCTTACAAAAAAACAGCAAATTTCGGTTTGCTGTTTTATACTTTACAGAGAAGTAACGCTACCAATGGAGAAGTACTCAAGTTGGTGACGAGGCGCCCCTGCTAAGGGCGTAGGTCGGGTAACCGGCGCAGGAGTTCGAGTCTCCTCTTCTCCGCCAAAACGAAAATCCTGTCGATTTTGTCGGCAGGATTTTCGTTTTGTATTATTCATTTTTCATTATTCAATATTCATCATTCATTAGGACAGGATTTTCGTAATGAATAATGAATGATGAAGCCGCTGCGCTGATGAATAATGAATAATTGATTATTAAATCCGCTTATGATATAATAAAACAAAGGTGGTGTTATGAGTGAAAGAAAATTTACTGATTGATAAGTCAATAGTTTTTGCTTCTCGCATTGTTAAGTTGCATCAACATTTAATTAAAAACAAAAAAGAAAACATAATTTCAAAGCAAATTGTACGCAGTGGCACAAGTATAGGCGCAAATATTAACGAGGCAAACTATGGACAAAGTAAAGCCGACTTCATTTCAAAAATGCACATAGCATTAAAAGAAACTGCGGAAACTGAATATTGGATAAAATTGCTTAATATGTCAGAATACATAGACGAAAAAATGAGTGAGTCTTTGCTGGCAGACTGTCTTGAACTCAAAAGAATCCTCATCGCCTCAATCAACACCGCAAAGGAAAATCATAAATAGCAAAACAGGGAGGTGTTCTCATGCCTAAAGTAATTTTAATCTGCGGAAAAATCTGCAGCGGCAAAAGCACATACGCTGAAAGCCTGAGAAAAGAAACCAAAGCAATTTTGCTCTCAGTTGACGAAATAACCCTTGCGTTATTTGACCGGAGCATCGGCGAAAACCACGACGAAATCGTTGCCCGAACAGAAAGATATCTTTTCGAAAAATCTTTACAGATAATCGAAAGCGGTCACAGCGTTATATTGGATTGGGGTTTCTGGCAAAAAGAAGAACGCAATTTTGCAAAAAACTTTTATAAAAATCACGGCATAAATTACGAAATGCACTATACAGATATTTCTGACGAACAATGGAAAAGAAATATTGACAAGCGCAACAAGCTTATCACAGAAGGAAAAACCTCAGCCTATTTCGTGGATGAAAACCTTGCAAATAAATTCAACAAATTATTTGAAATCCCCTCAAAAGACGAGATTGATGTATGGTTTTAATAAAAAACATACGGTCTAAAAAAACAAATTATAATTTATCTATATTATCGTAGAGGCGAACTGTGTTCGCCTTTTATGTATCCTTT
>CAZDQE010000007.1:0-53625 GCA_964507395.1 uncultured Eubacteriales bacterium
AAAATGATCACAGTCGCAAAAGACGGTTCTCTTGCATCAAAACGTCAGGTATTAGCATATCTCACAAAAGAAGATGTAGCTAAGAAATTGTTTGATGAAGTTGCTCCTAAATATAAGGAAGTAAACGGCGGCTATTGCCGTATTATCAAGACTGGCCCTCGCCGCGGTGACGCAGCAGAAATGTGCATCATCGAACTCATCTGAGTTGTCTGAAGATACGTTAACAAACTAAAACAAACCCGTGTTATTGGAAACAATAACACGGGTTTTCATTTGCTTAATAAATTATTGAAAAATTAATAATGAAAAAATTTCGTCTGCGACGCTGATTTATAATAAAACGAACAGTAACGTTGTAGGGAACGGCGGCTTGCGACGTTCCGCGAATGATATATTGTTTTTAACGGTTCGTCGAAAATCGCCGAACCATACGGTTTTAAATAAACATACATATAAATTATAGGGGACCTCTAAAAACCCCTTGCACGAAATTATGTTTGCTCTTTTTCCGTCATATGCACCAAAAATTCTTGTTAATGCGACAGCATAAACTTCAAATTTTTAGCACATCTGACGAAAAAATTTCTAAACATATTTTATACAATAGGTTTTTAGAAGTCCCCTATAATTTAACAATATTATTGAGCAATTCAATTCCATTATCATAAGATGAACTGACTTCTCTTAGCATATCGTTGTAGAAAGATTCAGCCGTCTTTCTTCTTTCTTCTGAGATTTCTTTTCCCCGCTTTGTGTAAAATCGGGAATAGATTTTTTCAAGCTTATATTTATATTCCTGAAAAAAAGATGGTGTTTCATCGTTTGTACCGTCAGACACTCTGCCGTCAGGCAAAAGTGAATACAACGGCTCACACATAGCACCCTGATACACAAGCGTCCGTGCAATTCCCAGCGTTCCTGCCGCATCAATTTTGTCAGCGTCAAACAGAATTTTTGCCTCTGTACTTTCAGGGGCATTGTTTTTTCTGAAGCGATGTGACGATATGCAGTGTTTCACTTTTTCCGCAAAGGAGACGTCAAAACCGCTTTCTGTTAAGAACTTGTATGCTTTTTCAGCACCTGCTTCAGCGTGACAAATGGCGGGGTTTTCAGACTGCTCCTGCCTTGCAATGTCATGAAGCAAGCAGGCACAAATCAGCACATCATAGTCTACACAATTTTCTCCTCTTGCAATATCAAGGGCAGAATATAGCACGCGGTAAATATGCTCCTTGTCATGAGCAGAATCTTTCATGCACTCCAGCATGTAGTTTTCAATTAGCTTAAAAGTTTCTTTGTTCATTTTTGACCTCGTTTTTCTTGAACAAATTTTTCAATATACCCAATTTGTGTAGGCATTATGTTTTCGGGTAATTTATCAAGACTGAAAAAACAAAGTTCTCTGCTCTCACCGTCAGGTTTTAAATCGCCATGAAATTCATTTATTTCATACACAATATCGGTATAATAAACCTCATCCTTATTGGGATACACCATGTGAACATTAGCCTTGATATCAAATAATTTAGGATTAGCAATATCTAAATTCGTTTCTTCCTTTATTTCTCGGCGTAACGCTTCTTCCAAAGTTTCACCAAGCTCAATTGCACCGCCGGGAGTACACCACTCTCCTGTGTCAGTTCGTTTTTCCAACAATAATCCTTTTTCCTCATTGTACAAAATCCCCATTGCAGCAACAGCCATAATCGGGGCATGACCTACAAATTTTCTCATATCACCAATATAACTCATCATCAAACTCCTTCATTTATGAACATTCCATGCAAACTCACATTCGTCTATGGTTGTTTTGTTTTTTCTCAATGCATCAATTTCTTCAATGCACCTTTTTGTCGTTTCTTCAATATATTCATCCGCCATTTCAGAAGTAAAGAAAAAAGCATCACCCTCACCGAAACAGTAAAAATCTGTTTTCAGGTCACATAAAAGCTCTTCTGCATCAAAGGGGAACGCCTTGAAGATTTTCTCCTTTTCCAAACCTGTAGGCATTCCTATATCTTCTGTTATCTTGTATTTGTCGATAATATATTTGTTGAGCAATTTGTAATCGTTATGAAGTTTTTGAACATTTCCCTCCGGCATCGGGTCCCAATGGTATTTATCATACACAAAATGTCTGTAAAAAAGATCTCCAACAAGATGAATATAATACCCCAAATACAAATCATTTGAAAGAAGTTCACTTTTATATGCATTTCTGAAACCTGTCAAGTCATATGTGAGTTTTGTGTTATTCAAAACCTTTATTTTAAAATGACTTGTTGCTTGTTTATACGCATCGGGTAAAATTGTTCCAAGCTTAAAACTATTTATGTTATTTATTTTTATAGATTCCAATATTTTATCAGCAATTGCCAAGTGCATTATTCTTGAAGCCATAATTTCTCCTCACAAATAAAGTCTGTAAATCCTCTGCTTTTTCATGTTCTCTCTGTATGCGAAATAGGTTTTGGGTGGTTTTGTGGTTTCAATTAACTTTCCGCCAAGCTTTTCAATCGTTTTATAAGAGGCAATATTATTTTCATCACAGGTCAGAATAATCTCTTTCATTCCGTGAGCTTTTGCGACCTGTAAGACCAACTTGCATGCTTTCAAAGAAAAGTTATTGCCTCTGAAATTTTCTTCGATTTCATAACCGATATTGCCGTTATAGTAAGAGCTAAAATTGTTGCCGATTCGCATACTTATTCTGCCGATAAATCTGTCTGACAGAAAAATATCGTAGTAATAAAAAGGCAATGTTTCTTCATCGCCAAAATATTTCCCCGATATTTTCAGCATGATTTCGCCGTCCGTCAGAACATCAAAATTATCAAAGAATTGAAATTTTTCCATAATTTAAAACTCCGTCAGTTCGCACTCAGAAATTTTTTCACCTGAAATTCTGAAAGATTTTACTTCAAAGGGTGTGAAAGAAATTCTGAATACATTGTTCTGAATTTTTAGTTCTGTCACTGCATTTTTCTCTGCAGAATTGTAAAGGTGAACACGAATATCGCACTTTGAAATTTTCTTGTAGCCTGTCATGATAATATCATCGTTTGTGACGGAAACCTCAGTGTCCTTTTTTTCGCCGTTTCCTGATGGGAAGAAAGCAAGGGCATACGCTTTCTGATTATAACTTTCAGCATCCTTGTCAAGATGAGATACATCTGTGGTCAGGCGAAAATCAAAATCACGCTCGCCCATGTCGATATGATTTGAAAAGCGGTCACTGTCAACAATTTTTCTCTCGCGAATGGGATGTGCAGAATAAACTGCGGTGCGCAGGAGTGAAACATTCAGGTCATTTCCGTTTACACTGTAGCCGTGAGTGCCTCTGTTGAGAATTGCAAGACCTTTTTTATTTTCAAAAAGACCGCACCATTTCTGGCAAACAACCTCTTTGCCCTCCTTCTCCATTTCCTCTCTGCCGAAAGCCATCTGGGAAATTGCCTTGGGGTTTTCAAAATGAGTAGAGAATGAAAGCTTGAACATTGTGTTCACATCGTTTATAAACGTCCTCACGTGGATGTCTACGTAAGAATCATTTTTCGGTACAGAATATGTGACAACCGCAAAAGAATTTCTGTTCTTGAATGTTGCCTGAATTTTACATCTGACTTCTCCGTTTTCGATAATTCTCACGTTTTCAGAAGTTTCTTCAGGATATCCGTTAAATGCGTTAGCCTCTTCTTTTGTTACAAGGATAAATTCACCGATTTTCTCGTTAAAACTATCAACTGTCATGCCCCACGGGTCTTCGTTGTCTTTATATGCACTTATTTTTGCACTGCCTGCAATTATGTAGTCGGTGCCGTCAACCATGTATTTTTCAAGAAGTCCTGTCTTTTTGCTGATGTGAACTTCCATGTTATCATTTCTGACGATAAAGCAGTTGTCTGTTTCTTCGCAAGAATGAATTGGTCTGCGCTCTGCAGAAATTCTTTTCAGTTCACAATCAAAACGATTGATGCACATAGGCTTCAGCTCTGCACGGAAAACGACCCTCTTTCGCCAGTCGAGATTCAGGTTTGATTCCTCCTGCTCGTTCTGTGTGGGAAGATGATTTCTGTTTTCATCCCGTACAGTAACGATTGTAACCTCGTTATCGTTCCAGTTCTGGTCCTCAAGCTGGAATTCTACTTCAATATCCTGAGTAACCGGATACGGATTAGGATTGAAAACAAGAACAGGCACTTCACCTGCTTCGCCCTCTTTCTGGCCCTCACAGAGCTTGAAGAAAGCCTTTGCGCAGATTTTTGATGTAATTTCCCTGCCGTAATTCAAAAGCCTTACAGAGTTCTCCTCGGCGCTTTTAATCATAGAGCCGGGAAGTATGTCATGAAACTCGCAGAAAAGAAGAGCCTTTTCAGCGTTCTGAAGTTCCTTTTCATCATAATCAATTCCGCTGACGGCTATCATCTTTTCGCAAACACCAAGGTCATTTTCAAGAGTTCTGTGCAACTGCTTGATTCTCACCATTGAAGTATAGCAGCCTACCATACAATGCACCATTGACCTGTCAACGACAGTGGTAAGTTTTGATTTGTCAATAAGCCCGAAATACTCATCACAGGAAGAATGCTTAACGAAAATATTCTTGTGTTCCTCAATATATTCCTTGATTTTTTCAAGGTCAACTCTTGACGGTCCGCCGCCGTGGTCACCGATTCCCCATGCAAGAAGATTTGGTCCGTCAACTGCATCATCAAGAAAACGGTCTATCTTTTCTGTTGCCTTACCTTTGCCCGAGTTATAACCGCCATACGCTCTGTGACCGATAATCTCACTGCCGTCATAGCCTTTCCAGATAAAGTTTTCTTCATCCACGATTTTGTAGGGACGGTGGAAAATGTAATTCTCAAAACCGCTTTTTTTGAGAATCTGGACAAGTCCCCTTGTGTGACCGAAGGAATCGAAATTCACTGCAGTTTTTGTTCTGACACCGAATTTTTCAAGAAAATATCGCGTGCCGATTTCCATTTGTCTGATAAAGGATTCACCTGAGGGCATAACACAGTCAGGCTGCAGATACCAGCCGCCCATAATATGCCATTTGCCCTCTTTCACTAACTTCTGAATTTTCGCAAAAAGTTCAGGCTCGTTTTCCTCAACCCATTCATATAGAACCGACTCATTATGATTAAAGATAAACCCGTCATATTCCTCGCAAAAATTTGCGGCAACACGGAATGTAGAAATAGCCTCAGCCATTCCTTCCTGCCTTTGCCACAGCCATACGGGATCTAAATGTGCGTTACAAAGTAAATAAAATTCTTTCATTTTCTTCACCTCTGAGAAGAGTATAGCACAGTAAGATAAGAAAAACAATTTAATTTTCGTTTTGAACTACAAATAATATTAACATTCCGATAACTATTAACACTCTACCCAAAACAGACAATATAAAAGAAAGAACAGGACTTAAAAATAATGCACAAGTACTTAGAATTCCTCCGAAAAGTATAGTCAAAATACTGACAATACGAGTTCCTGATTTCATTTGTATTCCTCCTTTTGCACTTATATAGGTGCAATTTTATTATAGAAGAATACTATAATAAAGTCAAGAGTTTTGTTCCTAAATAAGTGCAAAAGAGTGTGTATTATGAATATTGAAATTGAAAAAAGAATAGGAAAAAATATCCGCATACTGCGCGAAAAGGCGGGTTTGACTCAAGATAATCTTGCAGCAAAACTTCAGATTGACGGCTGCGACATTACGAGAAGCGCAATAGCAAAAATTGAAGTAGGGCAGCGTCATCTTTACCCGGACGAAGTGATTTTGATAAAAAAAGCACTTAATGTAAGTTTTGAAGAGATCTTTGATATGAATTAAAAAATCCCACAGCCTTTCGACTGTGGGATAAGTTCTTATCTGCAGAAATTTTCGATGTAATTATCAAGAGCTTTCTGAATAACTTCAACGGCTGCGCCTCTGCCGTTAACCTCGCCTGAGTCTGTTTCTTTGCCCTCAAGAGCTTTGTAAACAGAGAAGAAATGTCGCATCTCATTGAAAATATGCGGTGGAAGGTCTGAAATATCTTTATAGCCGTGATATGTGGGATCACCGAAAGGAATTGCTATGATTTTTTCGTCATGTCTGCCGCCGTCAATCATAGAGATGTAGCCGATAGGATAACATCTGACCAGACTCATCGGTTCAAGTGAAGCAGAGCAAAGAACAAGAACATCAAGGGGGTCTTCATCATCGCCGTATGAACGGGGAATAAAACCGTAGTTTGCAGGGTAATGAGTTGATGTGTAAAGAATTCTGTCCAGCATAAGCAGACCTGTTTCTTTATCAAGCTCATATTTTTTCTTACTGCCTTTAGGTATTTCTATTACAGCGACAAAATCTTCAGGATTTATTCGTTTGGGGTCGATATCGTGCCATATATTCATTTAATCATTCCTTTATCTTTTTGTTTATTTTATCACAGACAGAAATAATTGTAAAGAAAAAAACATTTTGACTATTGGAAAAATAAAAAATGTAATAAAAATAAATATTTTTTTGAGTTTTTTATTGTAATTTTTGGTGAAATGTTATAAAATAGAGTATAAAAACAAGGAGGTATTTTTATGCCAACAGACAAAGCATTAAAAATCAAAGCTAAGAGAAAAAATCTTTATCTGCGAGTTGCGGAAGGTCACTTTGCAACAAGCCGTTCTCACAGCAACTATTATATAGACGTTGCAGCACAGAAGTCGCGTCTTTCAGAAGCAACTGCAATTGCTGAGGAACTTGCAAGTGATTATAAATTTACAACAAAAATCGTTGATACGATTCTGTGTATTGACGGCACCGAGGTTATCGGCACTTGTTTAGCCCGAGAGCTGACAAAAAATAACTTTATGAACATCAATGCTCACCAGACAATTTACGTTGTAACCCCCGAAACAATCGGCGGCTCACAGCTTCTTTTCAGGGATAATATTGTGCCTATGATTAACGGTAAGCATGTACTTGTGCTTTCTGTTTCGGTTGCAACAGGCTTTACAGCAAAAGCTGCAATTGATGCTGTCAAATATTATGGAGGGGATGTTGTAGGTGTGGCATCGATCTTCGCAACAGAGGATGAATGTGACGGCTACGAAGTGGCATCTGTTTTTAATCCGGGAGATTTGCCGGGCTACTTCAGTTGTCCTGCTCACGAATGTCCTCTCTGCAAACAAGGTAAAAAGTTAGATGCCCTTATCAACAGCCACGGTTTCTCAAAACTTTAATTTCAACTCAAAAAGCTGTATCACCAAATGTCGAGCTTTTGGTGATACAGCTTTTATCTTACAGATTTTCAGTTGCTTTTCTTTCTTTTTGCATAATGTATTATTTCATAAACGAAAGCACGTGAAGAAGTTACAAACACACCTGCACTTAAATATAGATATCTTATATGTGATTTTTGTGTGCAGATCAAATCGGGATTATCGTAAAGGATTCTGATTTCTTTTGTTTCACCTTCACTATATCCTGCTTTGCTTTCATACCAACTTATGTCTGTAAAAGCTTTCCCGTCATAATCGTAACCCGTTTTTACAAAGTAGCCGTCCTGCGATTCTTCAATCTGCTCTACGGTAGCAGTGACTTTAACTGTGGAATCACAAAAATCTTTTACCTGAAAACAATTAATAGTAAACATGATTGAAGCACATAAAACAACAACAAACATTAAAACAAATTTGTCGCCTTCTTCGCCGAGTTCCCGCAAGGCGGTTTTTGCTTCTCGAATAAAAGTCCTTGTCTTATTACCAAAAGCCTCGCAAGGCGGCAGCCTTGCTGCATTTTTTGCTTCAATCCAAGAAATTTTGCTTTTCTACGAAACTGCGAAGCACTTTAAAATGCGAAATTGCGAGTGCAAGAAAAAGAGAGCAACCCCCTGTCAATGTGAGGAGCTGCTCTCTGAATTTTTAGTCTCTTATTTCTTTTTCTGCTTTTACTATTTTACCGGTGTCGGCATCAATTTCGTACTCATACTCATATTTTCCTGAGTCGAATTCAATTTCATAGACGATTGATTTTCTTTCTCTGTCAAGCTCAGATTTGTAGTAGCCGATATCAGTATCTTTAAGGCCTGCATGAGAGAGTGCAATTTCTTTTGCTTCATCCCGTGAAATATTGAATTCTTTAATAGTTGTAGAAACAGTTTTTGCGGTTTCCGCTTTTTTTGTTGTATTGTTGCTCTGAACAGCTTTCTGTGTTTCCTGAGCTTTCGTTTCGGAAGAAGCAGTTTCGGACACCGTTGACCGAGGAACGGCTGTGTATGTTTCTTCCTGAGTCGTTGTTTCCTGCAGAAGTGTATTTTTCATTTCTTCCGTTGATTCGGTTGCACCGTTTTTGGTGCTGCTTGCAGTCGGCGGGTTGGGGGTGATAGTATCATCAGCCTTATTTGCTACGCAAGCGGTAAAGATTGTCAATACAAATAATGCAGAAATTATTATTGCTAATGATTTTTTCACAAGTCGTCCCTCCTTTTAAAGTCAGAGTTTTTGTTAAGATGTGAGTGGTTGTTTATATTGTAAGGCTTGGTGCGGTATACACTCTTGCTGCGAGTTCCTGATCAAGCAGATAAAGGCTTTTTGGGTCATCACCGAAAAGACGGAATTTATTCACCAGCTTGTCAGCATTTTCTTCTTCTTCACCCTGTTCTTTTACAAACCAGTCAAGGAACTGCATGGTACGGAAATCTTTGACACTGTAAGCTGCATCATAAATGTTATGAATAAGGTCAGTTACATAGCGTTCATGCTCTGCTCCTGCAAGAAGAGGATCAATGGTTTTTTCAAAAACCTTGTCAGGCTTGTCGATTGCTTTGAGTGTTGCCTTGATGCTGTTGTTCTGCAAATATTTCAAGAAGAGCATTGCGTGGTCGCGTTCTTCCTGTGCCTGAATGTTATACCAGTTAGCGAACCCGTCCAGATCCATATCGCTGAAAAAGTTTGCGATATCAAGGTATAAATAAGCACTGTAAAATTCTTTGTTTATCTGGTCGTTCAACAATTCGATTACTTTTTTATCCATAAAAATTACTCCCTTTCAAAAGAACAGAGGCGGTCGTGCTTGACCGCCTCTAAGATTTTTAGCCGAAATATCTCTGAAGAAGACCTTCAAATGCTTTGCCGTGTCTTGCTTCGTCGCGAGCCATTTCGTGAACTGTATCGTGGATAGCGTCAAGATTGAGCTCTTTAGCTCTCTTTGCAAGTTCAAATTTGCCAAGTGTTGCGCCATTTTCTGCTTCGACTCTCATTTCGAGATTTTTCTTTGTGCTTGCTGTTACAACTTCGCCGAGAAGCTCTGCAAATTTAGCAGCGTGTTCTGCTTCTTCGTAAGCAGCTTTTTCCCAGTAAAGACCGATTTCAGGATAGCCTTCTCTGTGAGCTACTCTTGCCATTGCAAGGTACATACCAACTTCTGTACATTCGCCCATGTAGTTAGCTCTGAGGTCTTCGATGATGTCTGCAGGTGCGCCTTCTGCTACGCCTACAACGTGTTCAGCAGCCCATGCTCTTTCTTCTGACTGCTCTACAAATTTTTCTGCAGGAACTTTACACTGGGGGCATCTTTCGGGTGCTGCGTCTCCCTCGTGAACATAACCGCATACTGAGCATACAAATTTTTTCATAATAAATTCCTCCCAAATTTCATAAATTTATTTTAATTTTTATTTCTGACAATTTTCACAGATACCGATAAAGGTTAAAATATGACTTGTAATTTTTGCTTTAGAGTGTTTTTCTGCATCGTTTTCCATTTTTTCAAACATCGGCATTTCAATGTCGTAAACTCTGCCGCAGTCTGTACAATGCAGGTGGTAGTGATTCTGAGCGTTGCCGTCAAAATGATCTGCGCCGCCGTAGGATAAACGCATTATCTGACCGGTTTCCGTCAGGAGTGACAGGTTTCTGTAAACCGTTCCCATGCTGATGTTGGGCATTATCTGCCTCAGCGACCAGTAGAGTTCGTCAGCCGTGGGGTGATCTTTTCTGGAACAAAGCTCACTCAGAATTGCGTCGCGTTGTGCGCTGTGCTTCATAGCTTTGTTGTTCACCTCATTTCTAAGTGATATCAGTAACTGTTACTATTATTATACATGAAAATCACAATTTGTCAATAGGTTTTTTAAAATTTTTTTAGTTTTTTTCAGATTTTTTCGGCGGTAGTACCTTGTAACAACTAAAAATTGCAACTAACCTCATCGTGTCATCCTCGAATAATGTTACATTCAGTCTGTTGTTTTCTTGTCGAGATCCTTCGCTGACGCTCGAGGATGACGACAAGAAAGGGAAGTTACAAAAGCACATTATAAAGGATCTCGGTGAATATGAAAGTAAAATTTTAGTTGTTACAGTGTAGTAGGGGCGATTCACATGTAGCCCGTAAAAATCTGCCACAATTTTACGGGTCATTCATGAATGACCCCTACGAAAATCTTTAATGATTTTGCTTATTTCGGTGTCTTTTATAATATGTATGCAAAAAAATGCCTCATAGTTCGGGACTATGAGGACGGATTTAATTATTTGAAATGTCTGCGATTATCATTCTTATATGAGCTGCCTGTTCTGGCGTAAGATGGCTGACATCCAGTGAATTGTCATTACTCCTGCCGAGCAGATAGTCTGTTGAAACGCCAAAATAGTCTGCGATTTTTATAAGCATATCAATTGACGGTTGAATATTATTGTTCTCCCAGTTGGAAACAGTCTGCTTTGCAACAGAGAGTTTATTCCCGAATTCAACCTGTGTAAGGTTGTGGGCTGTTCTTAATTCCTTTATTCTCACATTAAGCATGGCTTTCCTCCTGAAAAAGTAAAAAATTATAATACTAATGTAACAATTTAGGTTGACAAAATACAAATACTATGGTATTTTAATTATGGACTTAAGTTTTTACTTATCAAAGATAAGGAGGGTAGCATAAAAAGTCCGGAAACAACTTTTTAATTCAGGAGGAAATTTTATGAAAAAAGTAATGTCAATAATTTTAGTTGCAATGATGCTGTTTTCAACAATGACTGTTTCGGTTTCGGCGGCAACATATTCTGAATCGGAATCGAATGATTCATATTCGACTGCTGATACATTAAGCTCAGGCAATACAATAAAAGGTGAATTGAGTTCTTCAAGTGATATAGACTATTATAAAATTGCCACTTCATCCAATGGAAAACTTACAATTAAGTTTAATCACAAGCATAATTCGGAGAACGGATATTGGGTAGTGAAAACATATTATTATACGGGTAGTAAGTATAATGTTTTATCAACTAATTACATTTATCTAAGTGATAGTGAAATTATTACGCTTCCGTCAATAGGAGCAGTTTCAGGTGGTACATATTATGTAAGTGTAGATTATGGCAGTAATTCCACTTTGATTGGCTATGATTATTCTGTTTCTGCAAGCTTTTCTTCGACAAGTTATTACGAAAGAGAAATGAACAATTCTTATCAGACAGCAACAACAATTTCTTCAGGATATTCATACGGAGGAAATATGTATTCATCTGATGACATTGATTATTTTAAATTTACAGCCCCATCAAACGGTTCAATTAACGTTTCCTTCGGTCATTCTCACAGTTCAACAAACGGATATTGGGTAGTAAAGACTTTTTACTATTCAAATGGTACTTATAATTTGTTGTCAACAGAATATATGTATTTATCTGATAATGAGAGTATAGATTTGCCGGCAATAAGTGCAGTTTCAGGCGGTACATATTATGTAAGCGTGGACTATGGTAGTTCATCTGATCTGGTTGGTTATAATTATACTGTAACTGCAGATTTTAATTCGAGTAACTATTACGAAAGAGAAATGAACAATTCATATCAAACAGCGACAAATATTTCTACCGGTTCATCTTATAGCGGTTGTCTGTATTCGTATGATGATATTGACTATTATAAATTAACAGCATCATCAAAAGGCGAAATTTCCTTATCTTTTTCTCACTTGTATAATTCTTCTTCAGGCTATTGGTGTGTATATGTTTATTCATATTCCGGCGGAACATACACAAAACTTTCCACAAATTATGTTTATGTAAATGGAAATTCTACCATAGATTTAACTCCTATAAGTGCAACCGCCAATGGTGTTTATTTTATTGTTGTTGACTATGGCTCAAATGTAGAAGGACTCGATTATAGTATTATAGCAAAAAGTTCTTCCTCTTCAACAACTACCTATACTCTTTCTTACAACGCTAACGGCGGCAGTGGTGAACCTTCATCACAGACAGGTAAAACAACCTATACAATCAGTTCCACTATTCCAACAAGAAGCGGTTATACTTTCCTTGGTTGGTCAAAGAGCAGTTCTGCAACATCAGCAACATATGATGCAGGTGACAAAATCACGCTTACATCGAATACAACTTTGTATGCTGTGTGGAAGAAAAATTCTACAGCAAAACCGACCATTACTCTTTCTGACAGCAGAATCAATGTAAAAGTTGGTGAATCTGTCACAGTGGTGGCTAACTGTAACAAAAATGGTTCAGACGTAAGAAGAACAGTTAATTATAGTATAAAAAATACAAGTGTTGTTTCTGCAGAATGGGTAGAGTGGCAAGGTGACGATGCTTACTTAAAAATCCACGGCGTTTCAGAAGGAACAACAACTATAACGATTACCTTAACAAATACAGATACAAAAGAGGTTTATGATACAGCAGAAATTTCAGTTAATGTAACTGAAGAGAACAAAAACAGCGGAAATGACAACACATCCACAAGCGGTGAGTTTTCATTCATGGACATTCTGAATGCTATTGCAGGTTTCTTCACATGGCTTTTCAGCGCCATTGCTTCACTTTTTGCGTAAATAAAGTAACATCATAAAAATTAAAACTCTGCCTCAGATCCTTCGCTTACGCTCAAGGATGACGAGGCAGGGTTTTTCTGTTGGTCGGTGGGATTTTTGTGTTAAAGCTGAAATCTTTTTCATATATATAACAGAAAACTCTTCGGAGGTGCGATGTGAAAAGGTTTTTTGCTTTATTAGTGTGTATATGCTTACTTTTTCTTTCCGCTTGCGGTGACAGCACAGAGGAACGGAAAGAAAATGAAGATGAAATCAGAGCTGTATGGATAAGTGTTTATGACATGGCTGATTTCAAGGGCATGAGCGAAGGCGGTTTCAGGGCAAAGGCGGAAAATATGTTCAAGGATATTTCAGAGCGTGGATTTCAACATGTTTTTGTACAAGTAAGACCCTCAGGTGATGCACTTTACAAATCTGAAATTTTTCCGTGGAGCAAATATATTTCAGGTGAAGAGGGGAAATCTCCGGGGTATGATCCTCTCACGATTTTTCTGAATGTTGCACATTCTCATAACCTGAAAATTCATGCATGGATAAATCCTTACAGAGTTTCAGGCACATCTTCTGATATGGAAAAATTATCTGAAAATAATCCGGCAAGAGAGATGTACCGGAACAATGCAAGTGATATTTACTTAAGCACCTCGGGGATCTACTATAACCCTGCATCTGAGAGAGTGCAGAAGCTTATCCTCGACGGAGTCCGAGAGCTTGTGAAAAATTACGACATTGACGGAATACATATTGATGACTTTTTCTATCCGACCACAGATGAAGAAATAGATAAAAATGAATTTGCAGAGTACAGGGAAAATTCAGGTGCAGATTCTCTGGAGGTCTGGAGAAGAAATCAGGTCAATGCTTTTGTTGCAGGCATGTATTCGGCGGCAAAAAGCGAAGATGAAAATATTATTGTCAGCATAAGTCCGTCTGCAGATATAAATGCTGACGAAAATGTACATTATGCCGATGTTGCCCTGTGGTGTTCGGAAAGCGGGTATTGCGACTGGATAATTCCTCAGGTATATTACGGTTTTAAGAATGAGTATCTTCCCTACAGGCAGTCGGTTAGTGAGTGGTGCAAGCTTGTTACAAATGAAAACATAAAGCTTGTTATCGGTCTTGCTTCATACAAATGCGGCGCAGAGGATTTATATGCGGGAAAAGGAAAAGACGAATGGCAGACAAACGATAATATTCTTTGTGAACAACTGAAATATCTGAGGAAAAAGGATTGCGACGGCTTCTCCTTTTTTTCTTACAACAGCCTGCAGTTAGCCAACGAAACGATGAAAAAAGAGTGGGAGAATTTTAAGGAAGAGCTGACGGCTTTATCCTCGTAAAAACTTTTTTATGATTTTGCTGAGATAAATAGCAGGCAAGGTAAGGCAGAACCATGCTGCGGAAAACACAGGACATATCTGACCGAGAATGTTGAATTTTTGTCCTGAATAATCCCAAACATTCATGTGGAGTTTTCTGTTGACAATACAGCCGACAATGAATTCAAGAGCTGTTATAATGGCACAGCCTGTAAGACATTTTAAAAATATGCTTTTTGTTTTCATTCTGAAGTTTGAAATGTGTATCATCAGAAAGGCAGTGCCGCCTGTCAGCGACATTGTCCAGTGTGTAAAGCCACGGAACATAATTTCAATCAGACTGTAAAGAACTGCTCCGACAGAAAAAACAATAAAAAATTCCTTATACTTTTTCAAAAAAATCACCGGGGTTATTTTTCCCTCGGTGATTTTAAATTATTATTCAATTTTAGAGTAAATTTCAACCAGATTTTCTTCTTCCAGCACAAGCTCGTATTTTGTCATGTCAATTTTTTCTCTGTTGGAATCTGCACTGTCGTATCGTGTATCAATTACGATATAGTCCGTATCCTTCACGCAATATTCAATCTCATAAATCTCTTTTCGCTGAGAAAGGTATGGCATGTAAAATGTTGTTGAAAGAACGGAAGCATCTTCTTCGATAGTATCAAGAGCTGCTCTGATTTTTACATAATCTTCCCGATTTACATCAAGCCTGTTGACGTATGTCAGCTTTGGCGTAATTGAAAATGCAAAAATTATTACGGAAAAAACCGTTGCCAGAGGAACAAGATATTTTTTCAGATTTTTTGGCAAATCAGCAATGTTCATTATTGCAACATAGAAGAGAACTGCCATCGTTCCGTAAACATACTGGAAATAAATCGAGTGCTGATAGGTGTAATCCGACATGAGATTTATCAGAATGAGAGGTCCGATAAGAACAAACTGCGACCATTTTTTTGACAGTATGGGAAGAAAGGCAAGGGGAAGAAGCATAAACAGAATAAAGAGAAGCTTTTCTTCCGAAATGCACTGAGAAATGAAATATGCGGGATTTTTGAAAATCGTAATTATAACATCTGCAAGACCTAAATTTTCGTCTGTAATGAAGTTGTTAAAACGGCCTGTCATTGCGCCTTCACCGAAGGCTTTAAGGAAAGAAACTGCAAAAACAAAGTAGGCGATTGATGAAATAAGCATTGCTGTGCCGTGAAGCTTTTTCCTGCCTGACAAGATAAAGTAAAGTGCAATAAATGCCACATAAACTGCTGCATCTTCTTTTACGGAAAAGGTGAGAAGCATAAAAATATACATAGGTATATACTTTTCTTTTTCTGCAAAATAAAGCATCCAGAGAAGGAATGGGAGAAGAAAACAATTCTCATGGAAATCGTACATTGTACCGCCTGCAAGTGCAGGGTAAAATGCAAAAGCAATCATCATAAGGAGAGCAACCTTGTTTGAAAGCTTAAAATGACGCATGAGAAGATAAAGGGGAATAAGCGCACTGCCGAGAATTACAGCTTGTGCAACCTGTAAAGTAATGGGGGAATCGAAAATAAAATATACGGGCAGAAGAAGATAATAAACAGGTGACAGGTGAACTGCAAAATGGGAAAGAAGTGTTTCTCTTTCGCAGGTCGTAAGGGGCACAAATTCGGTTTTCAGATAATAATACATCTGAGCGAAAATACCGAAATCAAAGTTGGGAGTTGCAAAGCAAAGATAACGGCTGACACCTATGAGAGCAATTACGGCAGTTACAAAAATTCCTGCTATGAGAGAAAAAACTGCTGTGAATTTTTTGGTAGGCTCAATGACATTTTTCTTTGCAGTAAATTTTCTTACGGTATAGATGCAGGAAAGAGCTGCAGGGAAAAGAAGAGCAAGACAGTAGTAATTATTCGTGCTGAACATGGAGATAAGTCCGAGATAAACCAGCGTTGAGACAGAGAAAAACCATGTATCGGTATCTGATTTTTTAAAGACATGGGAAATGATCGTTAAAGACAGATAAGAAAGGAAGAACACAATGACACAAGTAAGAAAGCTTGTGTTTTTTGCAGTGTCAAATTTTTCGGGATGTCCCGATACTGTCAGGTAATTGAAAACACCTGTTATGCTCCACGCGGAAAAAAGTCTCACAAAATATTTTTCTCTTGTTTCCGCATCGAAAAAAGTAACTATTTTTTGAATCATCATTTGCCTCCTTTTCGTTGATAAAATTTAAAGTATATGTTAAAATGTTTTTGGTGATAAAAATGAGCAAAGAAATAATCTATCTTGATGAGGTTGACTCAACCAACCTTTATGCCGACAGGCTTTGTCGGAGCGGTGAAAAAATTCCTCTTGCAGTTGTGTCTGAAGGTCAGACAAAGGGTTCGGGAAGAATGGGAAGACAATTTCATTCGCCTGAAGGCACGGGAATTTATATGACATATATTCTGGATACAGAAAACACGGAAACTCTGAATCTGATAACAACATCGGCAGGTCTTGCCGTCGCTGAGGTTTTGGAAGATCATTGTTCTGTTGAGCTTTCCGTAAAATGGCCTAATGATATTTTATTATCTTCGGGAAAGGTGTGCGGTATTCTGACCCGACTTATAACAGAGGAAGGGAAAATTAAATATGCTCTTATCGGAATCGGAATAAATGTAAGAGGAAGAAAAGAAGATTTTCCCGAAGAAATCAGAGATGTTGCGACAACTCTTGAAGAAGAAACCGAAAAGATTTTTGATAAGAAAATTTTAACAGAAAAAATCATTGAAAATCTGAACGGAATTTTAGTAAATAAAAAGTATACTGAAAACGAAGTTGTAGAAAAAGTAAAAAGCCGCTCTGCGATGCTTGGTAAAAATGTTTTTGTAAAAAGTGAAAACAGAGAATTTTTCGCTCTTGATATTTCTTCCGACGGGGGGCTTGTTGTCCGTGACGGTGAAGAAATAAAAGTAATCCACAGCGGAGAGGTCGAACTGAGTTAAAGCTTTTTCAGCCACTTGTATCTGTTAGTTCTGATGAATGCTACGGGACATTTTAAAATCTGGTCTGATTTCAGTGCGACAAAAACAAATTCAGGCGGAAGCTTCAGAACAAAGGCGAAAATTGCCGCCAGGGGGAGAACTATAAGCCACATGAAAATGAAATCATTTTTCATGATAAAGGTTGTGTCACCGCCTGAAACCACAATTCCCGTAAGACATGACATCTGATATGCCGTGCCGATAACCGTCACGCAGAGAATGAGCAGAAATTTTTCTGCAAGATTACGGGCATCGTCTGAAATATCATAAAAAGACAATATCATATTTTTTATCGTAAAGAGGAAAGTGCCGGTTGCAACGCCTGTCAGAATGTAGATTATCTGCAATGTTTTGACATAAGGCTTGCAGCCATTTCCTATTCCCTCGCCAATCATTTTGCTGATAAGTACACCTGATGCGTTTGCGCAGCCGTATACAACAACAGAAATTATCTGAAAAACTGTTGAAGCAATACTGCCTGCAGTTATTGAAGCTTGTCCGAGATGTCCGAGAATGGCTGTCTGAATTGCCATTGCCAGTCCCCACATAGTGTTGGAACCGAGAACGGGAGTTCCTTTTTTCAGATATGACTTAAACAGTTCTTTGTCAATTCTTCCGTAATCCGAAAGCCTGAGTCCGATTTTTTTGTCGCCGAATTTTACATACAGACATACAATAATAAGTTCGGCAGCTCTTGCAACTGCCGTTGCGATTGCCGCACCTTCTGCACCGAGACGAGGAAAACCGAATTTGCCGAAAATAAGAAGATAGTTAAGGCAGATATTTATCACAAGAGTTGAAAGTGAAACATAAAATCCGATTTTCACTGTTTCTACGCTTCTTAACGTAGAAAGGAGCGTATTGGTTGCGGCAAAAACGGGATATGTAAAACAGATGATTTTAAGATATTTTATACCCTCTGCAACTACAGCATCTTCGTTGGAAAGAAGAGAAAGAACATTTTCGGGAAAAAGAAAAACGGGAATAAATATAACTAAGGAGAGAAATATTGCAGTTTTCATTGCAATGTTCGCAATCTTTTTGACGGTGTTCATGTCTTTGCTTCCCCATGCACGGGAGGAAAAAATGAGAGTTCCTGCTCCCACACCTATTACCGCCATCTGCAGTAAAAACTGAATCTGATTGACAAGAGCAACTCCTGACAACGCTTCCTCGGAAAAGCTTCCCAGCATAATGCTGTCTGCAAGGTTTACTCCGAAAACGATTACATTCTGCAGTGCGATAGTAAGTGTCATCGAAAACAGAGATCTATAAAACTGCCTGTCTTTTACGAACATTCATTTCACTCCGGTATACTTTTTGAAACAACAATTAAGTATGAAATTGCTGTTTCAAAAAGTATAACATAAAGAAAAAATACTTTCAATATAAAAAGGAGAGTTAAGACAATGTTAACTCTCCCAGATTTTAAAAGAATCAGAATTATCTCCAGATGAACCAGAGCATTATGTATCCTGTGATAACCGCTGCCATTGTAAATGGAACGCCGTATTTCATGAAGGTTGTTGCCTTTACCTCATAGCCTTCTTTTCTGAGAATACCGATACCTGCGATGTTTGCACTGGCACCGATAGGTGTCAGGTTGCCTCCCAGAGTTGCACCGCAGAGCAGACCGTAGTAAAGAAGCGTAGGCTCAATTCCTACTCCTTCCGCGATAACGGGAACGATTGAAAGCATTGTTGCAGTGTAGGGAATGTTGTCGATAAAAGCAGAGAGGATAACGCTCATCCATACGATGATCGTGTAAACAACAAACGCTGAGCCTGAACCGAGAGATGCAATGGCATTACCGATAACGTCAATAACACCTGCACTTTTGATACCGCCGATTACTACAAAAAGACCCGTAAGAAGAACGATTGTATAATAGTCAATTTCTTTGAAAGCATTTTTGACAATGTCCTTGTTCTTTTTGATAAACAGTTCGCGTATAACGCCTACAAGAAAGAACGCGATACAGATAATACCGTTTGTGATGTCAGGCTTGTAGAGCTGACCGGGGAGTGCATTGTCTTTGTAGGGAATGAAGGAAACGGCAATAAGAGCCACAACTGTTCCTACAAGAAGTAATGTGGGGAATTTGTCTTCAACCTTTGTTCTGCCGGAAAATTCAACCTTGTCCTTCTCTTTGCGGAACATGAAGAGAATGATAAGCGCGCTGACGATTGCGCCGGCTTGAACAACCCAGAACATTCCCATGTGTCCGTCATGCACAAAGAAATCCGAGAAATCAAGTCCTGCCTGCTTCGCAAGAAGAATTGATGTTGTGTCACCGACGAGAGTTGCGGCACCCTGAAGGTTTGAGGAAACCGCAATGCAGATAATTGACGGAACAGGGGAAATGTTTACTTTTTTGCAGAAAGCAAGAGCAACGGGAGCAATCATAAGAACAGTAGCCACGTTGTCAACGAACGCGGAAACAATACCTGCGAAAAGCGAAAGTGCAACAACAACCCATTTTATGTTGGGCATTTTTGAAATAAGAATATCAGACATAAGCTGAGGCATCTTTGATTCGATGAAAAGGAAAACGGTACCCATTGTACCGGCAATCATCATGATAACGTTCCAGTCAACCTCGCCAAGAGCTTCGATGAAACCGTAACTGTAATTTTCGCCTGATGCGAGATTGAAAAATCCTTCGCCGAAAATTGACGGATTAACTGTAGCAATGATTCCCAAAGCAATAAAAATTATTGCAGAACCTACAGTTACATAGGGACGGATCTTCTGAAATGCCATCATCAGTATGTAGGTTACTGCGAAGATGACAAGTGCGGTGATTGTAATAGGACTCATTTTTTAACATCTCCTCATAAGCATTATAATAAAAAAAGAACTCCGTGCGGAGTTCTGAAAAACAAGAGTATTCCCTTGGAAAATTTCGCAAAATAAAATGCTGTTGCATTTTATGACAGACTCCACCACTTGCGAACTACAAAAATGATTATACTGTATAATAAAATAAAAGTCAATACAGAATTTAATATAAATAAATTATTAAAACAGTGGAAAAACATTATATAAATGTGTTATAATAAAGATTAGAATTTTTAATTGAAACGAGGTAATCGGAATGATTGAAAATATTGAGAAAATCGAAATAGCGAAAGGTGTAAGGGCATGCTTTGTAAAAGCTGAACATTTCAAGACAAATGTTATGAGTGTTCACATTATTCTTCCTCTTGAAAGCGATATGGAAGCCAATGCCCTTCTTTGTTATATGCTCAGAAGAAGATGTGCAAAGTATCCTGCAATGACAGCACTAAACAGACGGCTTGCAGAGCTTTACGGAGCATCTCTTGCATGCGGTGTTTCAAAAAGCGGAGACAGTCAGGATATCTGCTTCAGAATTGTATCTGTCAGTGACAGATTTGCACTCTCTGACGAAGGAATTTCAAAAAACTGCACAGAGCTTCTTCTTGATATTCTCTTTGAGCCTAAGCTTGAAAACGGAAATTTCTCTGAAGAGGATATTGAACTTGAAAAAAGGCTCCTTGTTGAAAAAATAGACAGTGAATTCAGTGAAAAACGAGTTTACGCCAAGGACAGACTGGTTGAAGAAATGTTTAAGGGTGAGCCTTACGGAAAGGGCAGATTCGGAAACCGTGATGAAATCTGTAACGTGACAAATGAGCGACTTCTCTCTGCATGGAAGGCTTATCTTGAAAATGCAATAATTCAGTTTACTTTTGTAGGTGAAATTGATGAGAGCATAAAAGAACAGCTTAAAGAAAGATTTTCCGGAATAGACAGAACAGATGTGTGCAGAATTGAAACAAGCTTCAAAAATTTTGCAGATGAAACCAAAAAGATTGATGAAAAGCAGGCTGTAAAGCAGGGTAAGCTTGTTATGGGTCTGAGAACAGGACTTGAAAACCGTGATGAAAACTTCTTCCCCACAAGGGTTGCAACCGATATGTTCGGCGGCGGTCCTTATTCAAGACTTTTCATGAACGTGCGTGAAAAAATGAGTCTTTGCTATTATTGCTCGGCACAGTTCGTAAAGGATAAAGGTTTTGTTCTTGTGCAAAGCGGCATCGAGGACGAAAACGAAAAGAAGGCAACCGATGCAATCCTCAAAGAGCTTCAGAATATGAAGGATGGAAAATTTACCGCAGAGGACATCGAAAATTCAAAGAAGGGTCTGACGGATGCTTTCCTTTCAGTGGGCGATACTCCCGAAAGCATTGACGCATGGGTAGGCACAAGAGTTCTTGATGAGGATATTATTCTTCCTCAGGAATATGCCGAGAAAATCAATGAAGTAACTGCTGATGAGATTAAAGCGGCGGCAGAAAAAATTACTCTTGATACTATTTATATGCTCTCAGGCGACGGCACAGGTACGGAGGAATAAAAGATGGAAATAAAAGAAATAAAAAACGACCTTTTAGGCGAGAAATATTATAAGATTGACCATAAGTCAGGTCTTAAAATTTATGTTTTTCCCAAAGAAAACTATTCAAGCACTTATGCGGTTTTCGGAACACGTTACGGCTCAATTGACACAGCTTTCAGAAAGAGCAGCGAGGAAGATTATACAGAGGTTCCCGAAGGCATTGCTCATTTCCTTGAGCATAAGCTTTTTGAAAGTGAAGAGCTTGATGCCTTTGAAAGATTTGCAAAAACAGGTGCATCTGCAAATGCTTACACATCATTTGATAAAACCTGCTATCTCTTCTCGTGCTCAGGAAATTTCAAGCAGAATCTTGAAATCCTTCTTGACTTTGTAAGACATCCTTATTTTACTCAGCAGACAGTTGAGAAGGAGCAGGGAATTATCGGACAGGAAATCAGAATGTACAGAGATGTTCCTGACTGGAGAGTTCTTTTCAACCTTCTTTGTGCTATGTATAAAAATCATCCTGTAAGAATTGACATAGCAGGAACGGAGGAGTCTATTGCGGAAATCTCGGCAGATTTGCTTTACAAATGCTATGATGATTTCTACAATCTCGGAAATATGGCTCTTGCAATTGCCGGCAATGTCAGCGTTGATGAGGTGCTTGAAACGGCAGACAGACTTCTGACAAAGGACGAGGCTTTCTCAATCGACAGAAAAGTGTTTGAGGAAGAAAAAGAAGTTGTAACTGCTTATGTGGAAGAAAAGTTATCTGTAGCAGCACCGATTTTCTCCCTTGGCTTTAAAGAAATTCTTTCAAATCCCGAAAGAACTTTGAAAGAAGAACTGCTCGGAAATATTATTCTTGAAGTAATTGCAGGCAATACATCGGAGCTTTACAGTGAGCTGATTGACGCGGAGCTTATTAATCCTACTTTTTCAACTGAATATTTTACAGGATTCGGCTACAGCTCAATGATTTTCTCAGGTGAATCACGCGACCCTGAAAAGACGAGTGAAATTATCAAGGAAAAAATCCGTCATTTTAAGAAAGCGGGAATCAGCGAAGAGGACTTTGAGAGAGCAAGAAAGAAGCTTTACGGCAGAGAGATCATGTCATATAATGATGTGGATGAACTGGCAAACAATCTTATTGCTGCAGATTTCATGAATGAGGGACTCTTTGACGAGTTTGAAACTCTGAAAATCCTTACCTGTAATGAGGCGAATGATTTTCTGAAAGAAATTCTTGATGAAAAATATTCGGCTTTATCAGTGATTCTTCCTGCTTGAGAGGAGAAAAGATATGAGCGATTACACGATAGTTTATTTTAAAGGTCTGGAGAGAGGGTTTTCCGTTCCCTCTGTCCTTGCCGAGTTTAATATTCCGTTTCTGGGTGAAATGACGATCAAATGGTACGGTGCTATTATTGCCTTCGGTTTCCTGCTTGCAGTTCTTTTTGGCGGCAGACAGGCATGGAAATGGCGCATGAGCATTGATAAGATGCTTGATGTTCTTATTTTCGGTACAATCGGCGGCATCCTCGGAGCAAGACTTTATTATGTGGCTTTTGAGTGGGATTACTACGCCGGTCATCTTGATGAGATTTTTAAAATCTGGAACGGCGGTCTTGCAATTTACGGCGGAATTATCGGCGGTATTCTGGCGGCGTTCATTACGTGCAAAGTAAACAAACTGAATTTTTATAATCTTCTTGACCTTGCGGGAATGAGTCTGCTTATCGGTCAGGGTATCGGCAGATGGGGCAATTTCATGAATCAGGAAGCCTTCGGCACGAATACTGATCTTCCGTGGGGCATGAGAAGTGAAAAAATAATGGATTACATACTGTCTAATCAGGAAACATTCAAAGAAAAAGGCATTTCAATGGATCCGTCAGGATATGTTCATCCGACATTTCTTTATGAATCTTTGTGGTGTCTTATAGGCTTCGTGCTTCTTTATATTATTATGAGGAAATTCCGTAAATTCAGCGGTCAGATTTTCCTTTGCTACGGTATATGGTACGGAACAGGCAGAGCAATTTTTGAAGGTCTGAGAACGGACAGCCTTTATATAGGTGATACGACTCTGAGAGTTTCACAGCTTCTCTCTGCTGTTGTGGTTGCGGTGTTCCTTGCAGCTCTGATTGTACTGCTCAGAAAATTCATTAAAAATCCCAAACCTATTGAGGGCGTGGACTTTTTCCCTGCAGGTTCAAGAATTCCGAAAAATGAAAGAGCTTCGGAAGAAATTTCAGAAGAAACAGAGGTAGAGAGCGATGGCAGTGATAATTGACGGAAAGGCTTTGTCAGCAAAGCTTAAGGATAATTTGAAAAATGAAGTTGAAACACTTAAAGGTGAAGGAATTGAGCCTTGTCTGGCAGTGATAATCGTAGGAGACAATCCTGCATCAAGAGTTTATGTTAACAATAAGAAAAAGTCATGTGCAGAGCTTGGAATAAAATCTCTTGAATATGCTTTACCTGAGGATACAACTGAGGAAGAACTTCTTTCTCTTATAGAAGAACTCAACTCAAATAAAGATGTTGACGGAATTCTGTGCCAGCTTCCCTTGCCGAAGCATATCTGCGAAAAAAATATTATCAATGCAATTTCTCCGAAAAAAGATGTGGATGCTTTTCATCCCGAAAATGTAGGCCATATTATGATCGGCGACTATACTTTCCTCCCTTGCACACCTGCAGGTGTTATGGAAATGCTTAAGGAGTACGAAATTGAAATTGCAGGCAAAAACTGTGTGGTTGTAGGCAGAAGCAATATTGTCGGAAAGCCGATGACGATGCTTCTTCTGAAAGAGAATGCAACCGTTACTGTCTGTCATTCAAGAACGAAGGACCTTGCTTCATTTACGAGAGAGGCGGATATCCTTATCAGTGCAGTAGGTAAAGTCGGCCTGATTACCGCGGATATGGTGAAAGAAGATGCAGTTGTCATTGACGTTGCTATTAACCGCCTTGAAAACGGCAAGCTTTGCGGTGACGTGGATTTTGAAAACGTGAAGGAAAAGGCTTCGTTTATTACACCGGTTCCCGGCGGTGTAGGACCTATGACTATTGCGGTGCTTATGAAAAATACGGTTAAAGCTACAGAAAACAGAAAAAACAAATAAAAACTATTGACAAGCTTGTGTTGTGATGATATAATATCTAAGCCGCATACCTCGGGTTCCCAAAGTTGGTGTGTCCAACACCCGCAGTTTACCGTAACTGGAAGAGGGTAGCGAGACTATATGAAAGAGGTTGAAGAACCAATGTACGCAATTATCGAAACCGGCGGAAAGCAGTACAAGGTAGAAGCAGGCGAAGCTCTCTACATTGAAAAGCTTGATGTTGAAGCAGACTCCGAGATTACCTTTGATAAGGTTATCGCTGTAGGCAAGGAAGATGGCATCGTTGTTGGCGCTCCTTATGTTGAAGGTGCAACAGTAACAGCAAAAGCTATCAAAAACGGCAAGGCTAAGAAAGTGGTAGTTTTCACTTACAAGTCAAAGAAGAACGAGAAGAGAAAGAAAGGCCACAGACAGCCCTACACTAAGGTTGAAATCGCAGCCATCAACGCGTAAATCTTAAATGATTACCGTAAAATTTTTTACCAGAAGCGGTGAAGTCAAGGGCTTCGAGGTAAAGGGCCATTCAGGGCTGGCAGAAAGAGGCGAAGACATCCTTTGTGCCGCAGTTTCTTCAGCGTGCTACATGACAGTCAACACTTTAACGGAAGTGCTGAAGGTCAAGGTAGATGCAGAAGTGAATGAGGACGGTTATATGAGGGTTGTTGTTCCGGAAGCCACCGAGGAAGCAGAAAATCTTCTTAAAGGTTTTTGTCTTCATATACGCGAAATGGCAAAGGATTACCGAAAAAATCTCAAAGTAATTTATGGAGGTGCAGAAAATGCTTAAAATTAACATTCAGTTATTTGCTCATAAAAAAGGTATGGGTTCAACACGTAACGGTCGTGACTCAGAGTCAAAAAGACTTGGCGTAAAGAGAGCAGACGGTCAGTTCGTTCTTGCAGGTAACATCCTTGTAAGACAGCGTGGTACTCACATCCATCCCGGCGCAAACGTAGGTAAAGGTAAGGACGATACACTCTTTGCTCTTACAGACGGCGTTGTAAGATTCGAAAGAGTCGGCAAGGATCGCAAGAGAGTAAGCATCTACGCAGAGCAGTAATTAAAAGTAAATAAGCTTTTCAACCGCTTCGGATTTTCTGAGGCGGTATTTTTTTTCTTTCTCAGTAACCAACTTTAGGTTTCTCCATATAATGGAATGTAAAGGCTGAGGCGAAAGCCTGAGCCCAAATTGAAAGGAGGAACTAATATGTGTAACACATTATTCGGCGGTAGCAACTGTTCATGGGTTATTATCCTTATTCTCATTCTCTTATTCTGCGATAACGGCTCTTCTAACACATACGGTTGCGGTTGTGCTCGCGACACATCATGCGGTTGTTCAAACAACTGTGGCTGCGGTTGCTAACTGAGGCTCCTGCTATCTGAAAATCCCCCTGCGGAAGTCCGCAGGGGGATAATTTGTTATTGTGAATATTTGTCGACTGTCGAATTAATAGTTTTCAGCTTTGATTTCAAAGTATGCCTTGGGATGTGCACAAACGGGGCACATTTCAGGAGCTTTTTTGCCAACAACGATGTGTCCGCAGTTGCGGCATTTCCAGATTGTGTCGCCGTCTTTTGAGAATACAACACCGTCTTTTACGTTAGCAAGGAGCTTGAGGTAACGCTCTTCGTGTTCTTTTTCGATTTTAGCAACCATTTCAAAGAGAGCAGCTATATCGTCAAAGCCTTCTTCTCTTGCTTCCTTTGCGAAGCCCGCATACATGTCTGTCCATTCGTAATTTTCGCCTGCAGCAGCATCAGCGAGGTTTTCCTCTGTTGAGGGAACTGCACCGCCATGAAGAAGCTTGAACCAGATTTTTGCGTGCTCCTTTTCGTTTTCTGCTGTTTCGAGGAAAAGAGCAGCTATTTGCTCGTAACCGTCCTTCTTAGCCTTGCTTGCATAGTAAGTGTACTTGGTTCTTGCCTGTGTTTCACCTGCAAATGCAGCCATAAGGTTGGCTTCTGTTCTTGTTCCTTTAAGTTCTTTCATTGTTTATTCCTCCCTTGACATAAGTCAATTTGTTTTATTTATAATTCCCGCTATAGCAGGAAATTATTTCTTGTTTCTTAAAATTTTGAAAAAATTTGTGAGAAGAAGCGAACATTCTTCCTCGCAGACACCTTTTATAATTTCAGGTTTATGGTTGTAAGGCAAATCGAAAAGATTTACTACACTGCCGCATGAACCGGCTTTGCGGTCAGATGCTCCGTAAATCAGCCTTTTTATACGCGAGTTTATAATTGCACCTGTGCACATGGGGCAAGGCTCAAGAGTTACATAAAGATCGCATTTCCAGAGTCTCCAGCCGCCGAGAGTTCTGCAAGCCTCGTTAATCGCTTCGATTTCGGCATGAGCTAAGGCGTTTTTGTCTTTTTCCCGTCTGTTTCTGCCTCTTCCGACAATTTTTCCGTCCCATACGGCAACAGCTCCTACGGGAACCTCACCTTCTTTTGCGGCTTCTTCCGCAAGGCGAAGCGCTTCGTTCATAAAGAAAATATCATCCATTGAAATCACCGAACAATGTGTAAAATACCATAATCAGCATGGCTATCACCATGGGAACATTGAATAGAAATGATGAAACCTTCTCTTTTACAGGAAGCATTGGCATGGGATTTTTGAGTCTGTTTCTTTTACCTGAAAGGAAGAAAAACACTGCCGAGAGAATACCGGCTACCATAACGACAGAGATTACAACTGCATAAAATTTGTTAGCCGATTCTTCATTGGTTTCATTAAGGACACTGAGTATAACCGAAAAGCTGTTGTTAAGTGCGTGGACGATAACAGCAGGCCATACAGAATTTGTTGAAACTGCAATATATCCGAAAACTATTCCTGCAATAAAGGCGAAAATTCCCTGAACCGCATTCCGGTGCATCAGACCGAAAACCAGGGCAGTCATGACAATTGCAAATTTGTCACCGTATTTTCTGAGTGGCTGCATTGTAACTGCACGCATTGTGAATTCTTCAATTATAGCAGGAGGAACGATTGTTGAAAAAGCAAAAAGAAATAGATCCGTTCCCTCTGTAGGTATCTCGTAATCGGGAACTGAAGTGAGCGTTATACCGATTTGCTCAAAGAACATCGCAATAACTGAGGAGATGTAGTCGCCTGCGAAGCAAAGCATAAGTCCGAGGGGGATGGAGATTGCAAAGAGAAGAGGTGACTTAGGTTTTTCAAAACTCAGTGCGATTTTTTCTTTGACCTGTTTGTTTGAGAAAGTGTAAACGATAAAAAACGGCAGAAAGAGAAAGAAAACCATAAGAAACATTTCAACGCAGTATTGCAATGAAATGCTGTCGGAATAGACTTCAAAAAGACCTGTGAATCCCAGAAGCAGACCTAAACATGTAGGAGCGGCAAGAAAAATGAGAATACAGATACCAATGCGTGTGGCATGACTTTTTATGCTTTTTTTATTATTGATGTTTTGTTCAAAGATGTTGTTATACGGAAAACCTGTATTGAAATCATAGAGTCCTTTGTTCATGGTGACCTCCCTTTCTCATTATTTTGGTCTGAAAAAGCCGCTGAAATTCATAAATGAATACAGCGGCAAAATTTTAAGATGGGATTAATCTTCGGCGGGTTTCTCCCAGTTAACGGTGTAATTTTCGTTTTCTGTAAGATTGAAAGTAACTTTTTCATTCTTTACATCAGCAAATTCGCCCTGACCTGTAACATCTGCAGTAACCTTGATTACTCTTGAGTATGAAGCTGATATAATATTGTCAGAGCCTCTGTCAACTGTGCAAACGATTCTGCCGCCGTTGTATTCAACATCATAATCGCTTACTGTAATAAGGTTGCCGGCTTTTGCGATTTCTTCAAGAATAGCTTCTTTATCGTTAACGTTGAAGACTTTGCTGAGACCGTCTGCTTCAAGGGGAGTTGCATCGTCCTTGAAATCAATTGTTATGATAAAGTTATCATCTGTCTGTGAACAGGTAGCAAGTTCAACCTGCTTGAAATCAACAATGCTTGAAACAGAAGATGCTTCAAGAGGATAAACCTCAACAGGTGTGCCTTCAAGGCTTCTGTCGACAAACTCGTCTTTTGCGTACTCGATGATAAAATCAGCAACTGTGGGGAAAGCAGCTTTAAGATATTCATTCTGGCTTTCAAAGTCCTTTGCTGAGAAATCTCTGCTGAGAGTTACATTGAAGGGCTCAGCCTTTTTAAGGTCAGCAGAAATCCTGTTGAAATAATCTACAATCTCTTTTGTGTTTGAGGGCTTTTCTGATTTGTTTGTGTAGGGAACAGTAGTTGAAGTTTCCTCTACGAAAAATTCCTGTATTTTTTCAGTTGCAGAACAGGAAGCAAGAGAGAAAACGATAATGCCTGTCAGAACGACAGCGATAAATTTTTTAATTGAACTTTTCATAAAACATCCTCCTCAGAGTAAAAACAATATCGTCAAAAAACATTGTATCACAGATTTTCAAATTTTCATAGCCATTTTTGAAATTTTTTGGGAATTTTTTTAATTTTATTTTTCTTCGTACAAAAATACACCTGAAACAACTGTTTTGAGGGCAGTCTCGATAGTCTTGACCTTCATATCTTCGAAGGTGTCAGGGCTTTTTGCGTAAGCTTCCGGAAGAGAGGTAAGAGTGCAGGTGTCGATTCCCATTGCCGAAATGCAGGAAGCATCTGCGGAATATTTACCCTGAAGAGCACTGCTACCGATTTCTGTGCCTGCATCTTTTGCTCCTTCTTCAATGAAAGACAGTGATTTTTCTGAGCCTTTAGCCTTGATAATGCCGAGATTTTTCTCTTCTCCGGCAATTGAATCAAGACAGATGCATGTTGTGGAAATGTCTGAAAAATCATTTGAGTGGATGCTTGCGAAAGCTTTTGCACCTGCTGAATCGTACTCATGCGCGCTTGTGATAAGAACGCAGATTTCAAGTGACGGCATGCGGATTCCGTTATCCTTGAGATATTTAAGAACTGCGATTGAAGCGAAAGAACCAGAAAGGTTTTTTGATGCACCCTCGGAAAAATCCTTGCTGTCTGCGAAAATGGGGATAAGGGCGAAGGGGATGAAGATTATCAGGGCGAGTGATGCGAATCTGAGATTCGGAATCTTTGAAAACAAGTCAAATGATGCACTGAGGAACATCATTACAATTGTAAGAACGAATCCGATTGTTGTAACTATCATAAAGGGAAGTGTTGCAAATTTGTGCTTAGGTAAAGAATCGCTGTTTGCAAGCAGAATCAATCTTTTCTTTGCTTCCTCGTCTGCTTTTCTTACTGCGAAAATGTTTGCACTTTCTGATTTTTTAGCAAAAACCTTGCTTGTGAAGCCTGTGAAAAGGTTTGCAACACCTAAAATTACGGACACTGCCGAGCCGATTGCAGGTATTGTTTCATCAGGGAAAATTCCGAAGCATTCAAGTATTACAAGTGCTGCTGCCAGAATGAAGAACACAAGCGTGAAAATGTTTTCGCTGAAAGATGTTGTTTTCGCAAAACTGAAGGTTTCCGTCTCTACGCTGTCTGCACATGTTTCAAGCTCGTTTACGAGATGCTTCTGCAAATCTTTTTCGCTGTCCGAGCCTGCAGGACGGGGACCGTAATTTTTGCAGGCGTTTTTTGACTGTCTGTAGGAGTAGTTTACATACTCTCTGATTTTTGAATCATAATTTTTTACGCTGTCTCTGGCTTTCATGGGAAAGACCTCCTTATCTGAGAACATAGCCAATCTTTTTCATGGCTTTGTCCAGTGTTCTCTGTGAAATTCTTGTTGCAATATCAGAGCCCTTGAGCATCATTTCTTTGAGTGCGGCAGGGTCTTTCATATACATTTCGAAGTTTTCGCGTATGGGACGAAGCTCTTCAACTACTGCTTCTCCTACGGCTGTTTTGAAGTCACCGTAGCCTTTGCCTGAAAACTCTTTTTCAATCTGCTCGTAGTCAAGACCTGTGCAGCATGAATAGATGTTCATAAGGTTTGAAACACCGGGTTTGTTTTCCTCGTCAAAGCGGACAGATGCTTCGCTGTCTGTAACTGCTGAACGCATTTTTTTCATGATAGCTTCAGGCTTATCCAGCATTGAGATGAAGGATTTTACGTTTTCATCAGATTTGCTCATTTTCTTTGAAGGGTCCTGAAGCGACATGATTCTTGCACCTGCTTTAGGAATGTAAGGCTCAGGGATAGTGAAAACATTTCCGTACATGCCGTTGAATCTTGCGGCGATATCTCTTGCAATTTCAAGATGCTGCTTCTGGTCGGCACCCACGGGAACGAAATCTGCCTGATAGAGAAGAATGTCAGCCGCCATGAGAACGGGGTAGGAGAAAAGTCCTACATTGATGTTGTCTGCGTGTGAGCGTGATTTATCCTTGAACTGAGTCATTCTGCTCATTTCTCCGAACTGTGTGTAGCAGTTGAGGATCCATGCAAGCTGAGCGTGTGTGGGAACATGGCTCTGAACAAAAACGATGCTTTTTTCGGGAGAAAGACCGATTGAAAGGAGAAGTGCATAAGCTTCAGTGATCTGCTTTCTGAATTGCTGAGGCTCCTGTCTTACCGTAATTGCATGAAGGTCAGCAACTGCGTATGCCGCATCAAAGTCATCCTCAAGAGCTTTCCAGTTTTTGAGGGCACCCAGGTAATTTCCGAGAGTAGGTGTGCCTGTAGGCTGGATACAACTGAGTATCTTCTTTTTCTTTTCTGTATTTTCCATTTGCTTTACCTCATTTCAAGATGTTTCCCAAAATCTCAATACCCTTTACGATTTTATCGTCTGCAGGAGTTGAGAAATTCATTCTGAAACACTGTGTTTTATCTTCTGCATTCATCATAAATGCAGTTCCGGGAACGACTGCTACCTTGTTCTTCACTGCTTCAGCACAGAAGGAGAGCATATCAATACCGTCGTTTAATTTGCACCATACGAATAAACCGCCTTCGGGACGGACATAAGTCACTTTGTCGCCGAGATACTTGTCAGTAGTATCGCACATAAGCTCCAGCTTTGATTTATATATTTCACAGATCTTTGAAATATGCTCTTCAAAGTTGTATTCATTCATCCATTTGTAAACAATAAGCTGGGCCAGCATAGGTGTATGAACGTCTGCTGCCTGTTTGCCCACAGTCATTTTCGCGATAATCTGTTCAGGTGCGATTACGTAACCTACACGCAAACCGGGTGAGAGGATCTTTGAGAAAGAGCCGCCGTAAATTACTATGCCGTCTTCGTCAAAACTCTTGATTGAGGGAAGAGGCTCACCGCTGACACGAAGGTCTCCGTATGGGTTGTCTTCAAGAATGAGAACATTATATTTTTTAGCAAGCTCGTAAACTGCCTTCCTCTTCTCAAGCGACATTGTAACACCTGATGGATTCTGAAAGTTGGGGATTGTGTAAATGAACTTTACATTTTTTTCTGTTTTAAGAGCTTCTTCAAGCTTTTCGATGTTCATACCGTCTGATTCGACTTCTACACCGCAAAGGCGTGCATTGTATGAGCGGAAGCAGTTAAGTGAGCCGATGAATGACGGGCACTCACAGATTACTGTGTCACCTTCATTGAGGAGAACTTTTGATGCAAGGTCCATGATCTGCTGTGCGCCTGATGTGATTATGATGCTGTCGAAATCTCTTCCTATGTTATGCTTTTTCTTCATGTAGGATGAGATGAGCTCTCTCAGGGGCGTGTAGCCTTCTGTTACACCGTACTGCAAAGCAAGAATCGGGTCCTCTGCAAGGATTTCCGCGGTGATTTTTCTCACCTCTTCTGTGGGAAAAGCTTCGGCAGAGGGGTTGCCTGCTGCAAGAGGGATAACTCCGGGGTCAGATGTTGCCTTTAAAATCTCTCTTATGGCAGAGGGCTTAAGAGATGATATTTTGTCTGAAAAAATGTAATCCATGTAAATTGACTCCTTTGTGCATAAAGCACCAAGCATAATAATGTGTCATTATACCATATAATAGAAAATAAATCAAGTTTATTCAATCTATACACATACTAAGGATAATTTTTCAAATTCTTTTATAAATAAATGATGACAAAGTGCTTTTTTTGTGATACAATACTATGTAAATCTAAAAAACTATATTTTTGGGAGAGTTAAAATGAATATTCAGGAAGCATTAAGACTTATTGACAAAAATATTGCAGAGAACCTTTCAATCAGAGGCTTTGAGGCAGTATATTCAGATTCACAGAAAAAGGGAGAGCTTCCCATCAATGAAGATGAGGGAAAGCTCTATGTGGATTACGTTTCGGAAAGCGGTAACATCAGAGTCCTTTATTCTGATGAAAAATTCTGTTTCCAGCTTGGAAAAGGCGAAGGCATGACTTTCAATAGCGTTTCAGCATCACTCTTTGATGAAAACGCAGACGAAAAAGATGTGAAATACATTGCAAACGAGTTTAATGATTGCATTGAGTCAAGATTTAAAATGAAGGAAGAGAACAAGCCTGTAAAGGCTGTAAAGCTTCCTCCTCCTGTTTCAAAGGCAGCAGCTAAAAACGGAAACAGCTTTTATGACCCCAATACTCTTGCAAACAGATATACTGTTTTCTATCCCGAGCTTCGCGACGAATATAAGAGAAATATTGAGAGTTACGGCGAATTCCTTGCAGATGAGTTTTTCCGGCAGTACGGCTCATATGCTGTCAGTACAATCAGGCAGAACGATAAGCAGCAGATGAAAAAGCTCTTCAATATGATGAATGAAATCTATCTTGACGGCACAAACGAGGTTCAGAGCCTTATTGCGGTTACTATTTTCGGACAGCTTAATAATGACGATGAGCTTCTTGCAAGATGCGTTGACTACATGGACCCTGAGTTTGCTGCAGTCGTAATTAATGTCAACAGATATCTTGCATCAGGTGCTGGTAAAAAAGCTGTAAGACTTCTTGAAAATCCTCCCGCATATAAGCCTCCGAAAGAAAAGAGACCCGGCATGATGCAGACTCTTATGGATCAGCAGCAACAATAATTGTAAAGAAGGTTTTAGCATAATGAAGAAAGTTCTGGTAATTTTCGGCGGAGCTTCAAGTGAACATGATGTAAGCTGTGTTTCCGCAAGGTTTGTGATTGAAAATATTCCCCGTGACAAATACGAGGTTGTAATGCTCGGTATCACAAAAAACGGAGAATGGTTCAGATACACAGGTAAAACCGAAAATCTTCCCGAGGATAAATGGACAGAGGATAAGGAAAATCTGACAAAGGCAGTAATTTCGCCTGACTCCTCCTGTCACGGACTTATTGTTTTTGAAAAAGATGGGATAAAGACAGAACGAATTGATGTTGTTTTCCCCGTAATGCACGGTAAAAACGGTGAGGACGGTACAATTCAGGGCCTTATGCAGCTTGCAGGTATTCCCTATGTAGGTTGTGACTGCCTTTCAAGCGCCGTTTGTATGGATAAGACGCTTACGAATACGGTTGCAGACCATGCGGGAATCCCTCAGGCAAAATGGCTCGGTGTAACTCAGTATGAATATTCACTGAATGAAGATAAAGTTCTTGATAAAGCAGAGGAATATCTGGGCTACCCCGTGTTTGTAAAACCTGCAAATGCAGGCTCCTCCGTAGGCGTTACAAAAGTATCTTCAAGGGATAACTTCAAGGAAGCAATGGAAACTGCTTTCAAAGAGGACAAAAAGCTTGTTCTTGAAGAAGGTATCGTAGGACAGGAAGTTGAATGTGCTGTTATGGGCAACGATGAGCCTGTAGCAGGTCAGGTGGGTGAAATAGTTCCTGCAAATGAAATTTACGATTTCGAGGCAAAGTATATTTCTGATGCAAGCAAGCTTTTCATTCCTGCAAGGCTGTCTGACGAAATGCTTGAAAAAGTGAAAACCGCAGCATGTAATGCATATAAGGCTCTTGGCTGTTCAGGACTTGCCAGAGTTGACTTTTTTGTTACACCCGACGGCAGAATAATGCTCAACGAGCCTAATACACTTCCCGGCTTTACAAGCATCAGCATGTATCCCAAGCTGATGAAAGCAGCAGGAATTGAAGAAAGTGAGCTTCTCACAAGGCTTATTACTTATGCCGAGGAAAAATGGAGTAAATAAATGGAAAAAGATGTTGTTATAAAAATTGTTGACCGCCATGAGATGGACGGTGATTCTGACGGACTCGAAACAACTCTTCTCGGAAAATTTGAAGGCGAAAGAAATAGCTATGTTCTCTCTTATACCGAAAACGGTGAGCTTGAGGGTTGCAAAGTAACTCTTAAGGTCGAAAACGGTGATTGTGTTACCATGACACGTTCGGGAATGTTTGAGACAGAGCTTATAATCCGGAGAGGCGAGCGTCATAATTGTTCTTATTCAACTCCTGCAGGTAATCTTTTACTCGGCGTTTTTGCACAGAGAGTTGAGAGCGATATGGACGAAAACGGCGGCAGACTTGAATTTGATTATACACTTGACTTAGGCGCAGGCGTGGTTTCTGAAAATTATCTTGTAATTACAGTAACTCCCGCATGAAAGGATGTTAATAAATGTCAAAAATCGTAAATGAAACACATCAGCAGATAAGGCAGGCTATTCTCGATGCTATGGGAAAGGCTGTCAGCGCAGGTACTCTTCCTGCAGAACCTGTCTGTGATTTTAAAATTGAAGTTCCCGGTGACACAAAGAACGGGGACTTTTCATCTAATGTTGCCATGATGTCAACGAAAACATTCAGAATGAATCCCAGAAAAATCGGTGAGATAATTCTTGAAAATATTAATCTTGAGGGAACATATCTTGCAAGATGTGAAATTGCAGGACCCGGTTTCCTCAATTTCTATCTCAGTCCCTCTTACTATTCAGCAATCCTTAAGGATGTACGTGAGTGCGGCAAGGATTACGGACGTTCTGATTACGGCAAGGGCAAAAAGGTAAACGTTGAATTTGTTTCTGCAAACCCCACAGGTCCAATGCACATGGGTAATGCACGCGGCGGTGCACTCGGCGACTGCCTTGCAGCAATTATGGACTATGCAGGATATGATGTAAGCCGTGAATTCTATATTAACGATGCAGGCAATCAGATTGAAAAATTCGGTCTGTCACTTGATATCAGATATCAGCAGCTTTACAAGGGTGAGGATGCGGTAGAACTCCCCGAGGACAGCTATCACGGCGAGGACATCAAAGAAAGAGCAAAGGAATTTGCCGATGTTTATGGCGACAGCTATCTTGAAAAGAGCGAGGACGAGAGAAGAAAAGCCCTTATTGATTATGCTTTGCCTAAAAATATTGCAAACATGCAGGCAACTCTTTCAAAATACAGAATCGAATACGATAAATGGTTCAACGAGTCGATCGTTCACAATGACGGCGAGCTTAAAGACACAATCGAGCTTCTTAAAAATAACGGTCTGACTTATGAGAAAGACGGTGCACTCTGGTATAAAAACATTGAAGTTCAGACAAAGATGCTCCTTTCTCAGGGCAAGACACAGGATTATATCGACAAGCTTGAACTCAAAGACGATGTTCTTATCCGTGCAAACGGCAATCCAACATATTTTGCGGCAGATATTGCTTACCACCGCAATAAGCTTGAGGTGAGAAAATTTGACCTTGCAATTGATATCTGGGGTGCGGACCACCACGGTCATGTTGCAAGAATGAAGTCAGCACTTGACGCTATCGGCGTTGATTCTTCACGCCTTGATGTTATTCTTATGCAGCTTGTCCGTCTTACACGTAACGGCGAGGCTGTGAGAATGTCAAAGAGAACAGGTAAAGCAATCACACTTGTTGACCTGCTTGAAGAAATCCCCGTTGATGCATCACGTTTTCTCTTTAATATGAGAGAAGCGGGCTCACAGATGGATTTTGACCTTGACCTTGCAGTTGAACAGAGCTCAAAGAACCCTGTTTACTACTGCCAGTATGCTCATGCAAGAATTTGCAGTATTCTCAAAAAGTTAGCATCTGACGGCATAGAAATCCGCGATTGTTCTGATGAAGAACTTCAGTTGCTTACAGATGAAAGTGAAAAGGATATCATCCGTCATCTTGCATCACTTACAGGTGAAATTGTTGAGGCAGTGAAGAAATATGACCCTGCAAAAATCACCCGTTACACAATCGAGCTTGCAACACTTTTCCATAAGTTCTACAACTCATGCCGTGTTGTATGCGAGGATGAATCACTTATGCAGGCAAGAGCATACCTTTGCATCTGCGTGCGCGATACAATTAAAAACATTCTCAATCTTCTTAAAATCGAAGCACCCGAATCTATGTAATATTTACAGAATTTTTTCATAAAATATATCCACTTTATAAAATGAAGAGGGATATGAAATGAAAAAATGTGCCTTGATTCTGTGCGAAAAAAAGATTTCAGCGACAAGCAGAAAAAATTTATCGGATGCGGAAATTCTTTTTATGCCGATGAAAAATATCCTTGAAAAATCTGTAAGAAAAAGCGGAACAGATGATATATTTTTCCTTTGCAAAAAAGAAGAAAGAACCGAATGCTTCAGGAACTTTTTTGAAAGAAATTCTGATGGGAATATTTTTGTGGCAGAGGGTACAAGTCCTTTTATTTCTCCTGTAACAATTGAAAAATCCTATCAGAATTTTCTTGAAAACAAAAGAAAAATCACAGCGGTCGTGTCGGATTTCTGCGATTCATTTTCTGCACTGTGGATAAAGGCAGAGGACTTCAGAAACCATTGCTCCCTTGAAAAAGATGATGAAATTTCACTTGATGATATTGTAAGCACCTTTGACGGAATAAATGAATTTGCAAGCCATAATCATGACGATTTTCTGCACGCAAAAAATCTTTCAGAAGTTTTGAAATTAAATGAATACAAGCGCAAAAAAATTCTTGAAAATCTGATGATTTCAGGCGTTTATATTCCGTATACAGACGGAGTTATTATTTCTGAAGAAGCGGAAATCGAAGAAGATGTAACAATACTCACAGGAACACAGATAAAAGGAAAAACAAAAATTTTCCGGGGTGCGATTATTGGTCCTGACTCGATTGTTGAAGATTGTACCATAGGTGAAAATGTAAAAATAAATGCTTCACACTGTTATGCTTCTGACATAAAAAACGGCGCGGAAATCGGTCCCTTTGTGAGAATCAGACCGGGTTGCATTGTTGGCAAAAATGTAAGAGTAGGAAATTTTGTTGAACTTAAAAAAGCATTTGTTGAAACAGGTGCGAAAATTTCTCACCTTTCATATATCGGTGACAGTTCTGTCGGGAAGGATGTCAACATCGGCTGCGGCTGTGCTACAGTAAACTTTGACGGAACGAATAAACACAGAACGGTTATTGAAGACGGAGCATTTATCGGTTGCGGTGTAAATCTTGTGGCACCTGTGACTGTCGGGAAGGATGCTTTTGTTGCGGCGGGTTCGACAGTGACACAAGACGTGCCTGAAAACGCGCTTTCTGTTGCACGTTCAAAACAGGTAAACAAAACAGGCTGGGTAATAAAGAAAAAACCCTATAAAAGGATGAAAAAATAATTTATGTTTGGCTTAAAAAAGAAAAAGGAATTTGCATCGTCAGGTGCGGAATTTTTAATTGTGGGACTTGGAAATCCCGGTGACAAATACGAGTTCACACGTCACAATGCCGGTTTTATGTGTGTTGATTTTTTAGCAGATAAAGAAAACTTCAAAATCAACAAGCTGAAATATAAATCTCTTCTGGCTGATGTTGATATTAAAGGTCACAGATGCCTTATTATGAAGCCACAGACATTTATGAATAATAGCGGCGAGGCTGTCAGGGATGCGGCACAGTTTTACAAAATTCCCCCTGAAAATGTTATTGTGATTTATGATGATATTTCTCTTGATGTTGGCAGGATCCGCGTGAGAAGAAAAGGCACTGACGGCGGACACAACGGAATCAAAAGTATCATTTATCACTTAAACAGTGACAATTTCCCTCGCATCAAAATCGGTGTCGGCAAGAAACCGCCCGAGTGGGAAGATTTAGCAGATTGGGTGCTTTCGCGTTTTACAAATGATGAACTTAAAACACTTCACGATGTTGCCGAAAAAGTCTGCAAAAATTTACCCCTTATGCTTGACGGCAAAATTGATGAAGCTATGAACAGAATGAATTCATGAACATAATAAAAGCTCTGTATCGGGAAACCGATACAGAGCTTTTCATTTTAATTATTTCACCGAAAATTTATAAACCGTTTTTGTTTTATATTCCTCGCCTGCGTCGTATATGCAATTGGGGAAGTTTTCCTGATTTGGGCTGTCGGGGTAAACCTGAGTTTCAAGGCAGAAGCCTGCGTGCTGGTTCATCTTTGTGCCTTCTTTACCTTCGATATTGTCAAGGAAGTTTCCGCAGTAAAGCTGAACACCGGGCAGGTCTGTGAACATTTCCATCTGTCTGCCCGTCTTTTCATCGTAAGCTGTAACATTTGCACTGCCGTCTTTCTTTTCGTTCAGGCAGAAGTTGTGGTCGTAACCGCGTGCAAGATTCAACTGCTCGTAATCATCATGGATATTCTGCCCGATTTTTTTAGGTGTTCTGAAATCAAAGGGAGTGCCCTCAACTGCTTTCAGTTCGCCTGTGGGAATTGAGTCAGCATCCATGGGAGTGAAATAATCTGCGTCAATGTACAGTTCATGGTCACAGATTGAGCCTGAATCAAAGCCACCGAGGTTGAAATAAGCGTGGTTTGTGAAATTCATGATTGTCTTTTTGTCGCTGACACCGCTGTATTCAATTGAAAGTGCATTTCTGTCATCAAGTGTGTAAGTGACGGTTACGTTCATGTTTCCGGGGAATCCGTGAGAGCCGTCGGGACTGAAGAAAGAAAACTCAACCTTATTGTCATCAACAATAATTGCTCTCCACACTGAACGGGAAAATTCTCCGCCGCCGTGAAGACATGTTTCGTTTTCATTGTGACTGACTTCGTACTCTGTGCCGTCAATTGTAAACTTTCCTTTTGCAATTCTGTTAGCATATCTGCCTACAGTCATGCCCTGATAATCAGAACGTGTTTCGTGTCCTGCAATATCATCAAAGCCGATGAGAATATCATCGAGCACACCCTCTCTGTCGGGAACATAAAGCTTGTCGAGAGTTGCGCCGTATGAAATAATTTCCGCTATTAATCCGTTTCTGTTTGTGATAATATACTTGTATACATCCTCGCCTCTGGAGGTTGCACCGTAAAAAACTTTTTCAACACTCATTCTGAATGTCTCCTTTCGCTTGATAAATATATTATAGAATAAATTTTTATACATATCAAGAATTTATTAAAGATTATTTAAAAGTTGTAAAAAGAAATTGAATTCGGTTGACCTTTTAAGTGTAATGTTATATAATTTATTGTGATTATACAATAGGGGAGGAATGTGTCTTGGCAGATTTGTTTGAAGAATATGTGCGCTTTGTTTTTCCGGCACTGGGCTTTATTATAATTGTCGGATGCGTCTTCTCACTTTTCTTTAAAAGACCTAAAGCGAAAACCGTAGCATTCCTTGTCAATGAAAAATCGGGCGAAGCAGTTGCTCTTTATTATTGGGAAACTTCCATAGGAAGAAGTCAGTCTTGTGACGTAGTGCTGAATTACCCTACAGTTTCAAGGTTTCACAGTGTGATTTCCAGACGGAAAAATGCGTGGGTGATTTTTGATACTGATTCTAAAACGGGAATTCTTCTTAACGGTCAGCAGATAAAGAAAAAAGAAAAATTATCAGACGGTGACAGAGTTACCTTCGGGGAAGCCACGTATATTTTTACAACGCCTAATTTCGGAGATAAAAAGAAAGGCGAAAAACTTCCCGAATATCAGCTTGTCAGCATGTCAAACGGGAAAACATTTCCCCTTGAGGGTTCTTTTTACACAATCGGCAGAGGAAGAGATGCAGATGTATTTCTCAATCTTCCCACAGTTTCAAGAAAGCATGTTGAGCTTCAGTTTGTTGACGGAAAATGGAAAATGAAAAACTTTTCTTCAAACGGAGTTTATATAAACTCAAGACAATACATGGAAGAAAAAACTCTCAAAAACGGAGATGTACTTGATATCGGCGGAGCAAAAATAAAATTTGCAGAGAAAGAATAAAAAACAGGAAAGGAGAGAGCAAAAATGAAAAAGTTAAAATCCTTCAGATATGCTTTTTATCTGCTCTTAGTTACTGTTTTTCAGCTTCTTTCCTTTGTTCAGGTGATTTCAAAGTGCGAAGAAGACAAGGCTCAGTTGTCGATAATTCTTCTTTCCTTTATCCTTGTGGAATGGTTTTATGTTATTATTATGCGAATTACCATAAGTCAGAAATCCTTTGAACTTGAGCTTATAGCGTTTTTCCTGTCTTCTGTAGGCTTGTCTCTTATAGCTACGGTATCAGTGGATTTTGCAATGAAGCAGGTAATTTATATTCTTGCAGGAGTGCTTATTTTTGTGGTTATGCGCTGGCTTATTGCAAATGCTGACAGGGTGTCGCTTCTTCGTATGCCTGCGGCTGTTTTTGCGGCGGCAGTGCTTGCGCTTAACCTTATTCTTGCTCAGGATTATAACGGAGCGAAAAACTGGGTACAGATTGGTTCTTTTTCGTTTCAACCCTCTGAATTTGTGAAAATTGCATTCATTTTTGTGGGTGCGGCAACACTTGATAAGCTGCAGACAACAAAGAGCGTTTTCAAATATCTTATCTTTGCCGCAGGATGTGTTGGTGCACTTTTCCTTATGCGCGACTTCGGTACGGCACTGATTTTCTTCGCAACCTTCCTGATTATTGCTTACATGCGCTCAGGCGACTGGAAAACTATTGCCGTAATATGCGTTGCGGCAGTTCTCGGTGCAGTACTTATTATTTCGTTCAAATCTACCGTTGCGGCAAGGTTTGCAACCTACAGACATATATGGGAAACACCTTATGACGAGGGAATGCAGCAGACGAGGACACTCATCTATTCCGCAAGCGGCGGACTTTTCGGAGTGGGACTCGGTAACGGTAAGCTCCGTGATGTTTACGCATCGACCACCGACCTGATTTTCGGCATGCTCTGCGAGGAATACGGTCTTATTTTAGGCTTTGTTGTTCTTCTCACATTTGCGGCAATTCTGGTTTATACGGTGGCTTCCGCGAAATCCGCAAGAACATCCTTTTATGTTATTGCCGCATGCTCTGCCGCAGGTCTGCTTATTGTCCAGACAAGCCTTAATGTTTTCGGCGTTACGGACTTGCTTCCGTGGACAGGTGTAACGCTGCCCTTTGTCAGCAGAGGCGGTTCAAGTATGATGTCATGCTGGGCACTGCTTGCATTTATCAAGAGCGTTGACCCGCGAGCATATCCCAAAACCTTTAAAGAAACACAGCTTGCAGGATAATTATAAAAATTTATTGTAGGAGAAAAGAAAATGCATAACACAGTCAAAAGAGCATTTTTACTGCTTTTCGTCGTCGGCATATTTGTCGTCGGCTCCGTTGTGCTGGGCATTTCTTTCTTTAAAAACAGCGAAGAGTGGGCAACTCACAGGGCAAATGCTCATCTTTATTCGGGCGGTCAGATTTCCGCTGCAGGTACGATTTACGATTCAGAGGGTGAAATTCTTGCACAGACTAAGGATTCAAAGAGAACATACAGCTCTGATTCTTCTGTGAGAAAAGCTACTCTCCACGCAGTAGGCGACACGGAAGGCTTTATGTCAACGGGAATTCATGCTTTGTACGAATCTGAATTGACAGGCTACAATATAGTTTCAGGTACTTACTATCTTGAAAAATACGGAATAGGCAACGATATAAATTTAACTCTGAATGCAAAGGTATGTAAAACTGCTTACGAGGCTCTGAACGGCAGGAAGGGGACGGTAGGAGTTTATAACTACAAGACAGGCGAAATTATCTGCATGGTATCAACTCCGACCTATGACCCTGAGAACAAGCCTGACAGTGATACTATGAACAGTGATAAATATAAGGCGGCATATATTAACAAGTTTTTGTCTTCATCATTTACCCCCGGTTCTATTTTTAAAATTGTGACGTCAGCATGTGCCATAGAGAATATCTCTGATATTTATACAAGGACTTTTGAGTGTGACGGCGAGTACGAGGTAGGAGAAGCTTCAGTTGTCTGTAACGGCAAGCACGGAAAGCAAAGCTTTGAAGAGGCTCTGAATAATTCCTGCAACTCAGCTTTTGCGGAAATTGCAATTGAACTTGGCAATACAAAACTGCAGAAGACTGCTGAAAAAATGGGTCTTACATCTTCCTTTGAGGTTGACAGAGTTTCTCTTTCAAAGGGTACGGTAAGTCTTTCTGAGGCAGTCGACATTGACATGGGCTGGGCAGGCATCGGTCAGTATACGATTACCGTGAACCCTTGTATGATGATGACACTTATGGGGGCGATAGCTAACGGCGGTACGGCTGCAGAGCCTTATTATGTAAGCTCCGTCACAACGCCGAAAGGCTTCAGCGTATATAAAGCAAAAACAGAATACGCAAATGAAATCAGCCTGAATTCAGACACTGCCGGAAAATTGACAGACCTTTTAAGGTCAAACGTAGTCAACTATTACGGCGATAATTCTTTCCCCTCACTTGAAATGTGCGGAAAGACAGGTACAGCCGAGGTGGGCGATGATAATACAGGAGATAACGCATGGTTTGTCGGATTTTCTCAAAGAGAGGATTTCCCCTATGCCATAGTTGTTCTTATAGAAGATTCAAGCAGCTCTGCTAGACAGGCTGCAATTCCCGTAGCGAATAAAGTTCTTCAGAGTATAGGAGGATAAAAGATATGAGTTATGTAGAGTTTAATAACGTCAGCAAAGTTTACAAAGCCGGCGAGGTTGAGATCAAGGCAGTTGATAATGTCAGCTTTGATGTTGAACAGGGCGAGTTCTGTGTTATTGTAGGTGCCAGCGGTTCAGGTAAAACAACTGCACTGAATATTATCGGCGGCATGGATAACGCAACAGAAGGTCAGGTTATTATTGACGGAGAGGTAATAACCGAAATGAATAATAAACGACTTACAGAATTCCGCCGTCATGATGTAGGCTTTGTTTTCCAGTTTTATAATCTTGTGCCAAACCTTACTGCTCTTGAGAATGTTGAGCTTGCAACACAGATGTGTGATAACGCGCTTGATGCCGCAACTGTTCTTCAGATGGTAGGTCTTGGTGACAGACTTGACAACTTCCCCTCACAGCTTTCGGGCGGTGAGCAGCAGAGAGTTTCAATCGCAAGAGCTCTTGCGAAAAATCCGAAAATCCTTCTCTGCGATGAGCCGACAGGTGCTCTCGATTACAAAACCGGTGTTACGATTCTCAAGCTTCTTCAGGAAGCGTGCAGAGATTCCGGTATGACGGTAATCGTTATTACCCATAACCAGGCAATTGCTCCCATGGCTGACAGAATTATTTCAATGGGTAGCGGCAAGATAAATTCTATTAAATTAAACCGTAATCCGGTTGATGTTGAAAGGATAGTTTGGTAAATGAATAATGCGTTAATTAAGGAAGCCATGCGCACTATAAAACGCAATAAAGCCAGATTCATTTCAATCATCGCCATTGTGGCGGTTGGTATCAGCTTTTATGCGGGCATAAGTGCAGCAGGCCCCGATATGCAACAGACTGCAGTTGATTATTACAACGATAATAATCTTATGGATATCTGGATGATTTCAACTGTAGGCTTTAATGACAGTGACGTTGAGGCCATAAGACAGCTCGACGGAGTTGAAGAAGCGGTGGGCTCAAAGTTTGCTGACGGTACAGTTATGGTAGACGGCAGAACAGCAGCGAATGTTGACGGCGGTCAGGCGATTTGCCGTGCCTACGGTCTTGATTTTGACAAAGCGAGGGAATATTCATCAGAGGGGGAGGATAGCGAAGACTACATAAACCGTCTGACTCTCCTTGAAGGCAGATTCCCCGAAAATGAAAATGAGTGTGTCATTGACAGAAGTGATATGGCAACGCCCGAAGGCTTTGAAATCGGAAAAACCATTAAAATGGTAGGTATTGAAGAAAATATCGAAAACAAGCTTAAGGTAACAGAATATAAAATCGTAGGTGTTATCAGAACGCCCCGATACATTTCTTTTGAAAGAGGTCAGACTGATGTAGGCAGCGGTTCTCTCGGTTGCTTTATCTATGTTCCCGAAGAATCCTTCAAGCTTGACTATTACACGGAAATCTGTGCAACGGTTGAGGGCGCAGACGAATTCTATCCCTTCTCGGCTGAATATTATGATTTTGTTGCTCCCACGATTGACAAAATAGAAGAAATTTCTATGGACCATCTTGCAGTGCGTGTTGATGAGGCGACTGCAGAGTACAGACAGCAGCTTGAAGACGGCGAAAAAGAATACGAAAAGAAAAAGCAGGAGGTAGAAGCTGAGCTTGGTGAGGCCTTTACCGAGCTTGAGTATTACAGAAACCTTGTTGAAAACGGTGACGCTGAAATTGCCGCGGCAGAGGCTCAGCTTGAGGCTCTTCTTGCTTCAAAGAACAGTGAATTGGCAAGCGGTCAGACACAGCTTGCAGCGGCTCAGAAGGAATATAATGAAAAGTATGCCGAATGGGAAGAGGGCAAAAGACAGGTTGAGGAATACGAGGTAAGACTCAGCGAGCTTCAGACGACTGTTGTAGAGCAGAATGAAAAGATGTCATCTCTCAAAACAGAAATTGAAGAAATACAGAAGCAGATCGATTTTCAGTTCCCTGTTGTAGATTCAGAGTCAACAACAGATGAAAACGGTGAAACAGTAACTGCGGAAAAAGACCCTGAGCTTGTAAGGCTTGAAACTCTTCTTGCCGAAAAGAAATCGGAAAGAAGAAGCATTGCCAGTTCCTATGTTTCAAATAACCTTGAAATAAAACAGATAAATGATAATCTTCCTGCGGCAAAAACTAAGCTTGCTGAGGGTGAAAAGCAGCTTGAAGAAGCTAAGGCTGAGCTTGAAAAATACGGCGGAACAATTGCAAGTGCTCCTGCTGAAATTGAAAAGCAGGCTGCAGCGGCAAGAGCGCAGATTGAACAGAAAAAGAAAGAGCTGGAAGAAGGCAAGGAAAAACTGGCTCAGTACGATACAGAGTATAACGAAGCCTACGAAGACGCTTATGCAAAGCTTGACGAGGCAGAGTATGATATTGAGGAAGCAAAGGCAAAGCTTGAGGAAGCTACTACAAATCCCAGATGGTTTGTATATGACAGAACGATGCTTCCGGGATATGAGAACTACGGTCAGACAGCAGGCAGTATTGAAGCCTTCGCAAAGGTTTTCCCTGTGTTCTTTTTTGTAGTTGCGGCTATGGTCGTGCTCACAACAATGACAAGAATGGTCAGCGAGGAGAGAACTCAGATTGGTACTCTTAAAGCGCTCGGATGTACAGACAGTGCTATTCGTGCAAAGTATCTTATCTATTCACTTGTTGCAACCTTCATCGGTTCAATAATCGGATTGTTTGCAGGCTTCCTTGCATATCCCAATGCAATTATGACGGCGTATGAGGTCGTTTTCCAGGTGCCTGAGCTTACGATTCTTTTCCCCGCGAAGCTTATTATTCTCGGTTCGCTTTTTGCAGTGGCAAGTACAACTGTTGCAACATACCTTGCATGCCGTAAAGAAATGGCTTCAAAGCCTGCTGATCTTATGCGTGCAAAGGCTCCCAAAGCGGGCAAGAGAGTTTTCCTTGAAAAAGTTCCGTTTATATGGAGCAGAATGAACTTCTCAGCAAAGGTTACAACGAGAAATCTTATGAGAAACAAAAAGAGAGCCATCGTAACCTTTGTGGGTATCGTCGGATGCATGTCGCTCCTGCTTACAGGCTTCGGTCTTAATGACTCTATTGACCAGATTCTTACTTCTCAGTACGGTAAGGGCGGTGTAAGCTCCTTCGATGCACAGATTGCTCTTAAAAACAGCCAGATTTCCGCAAATGAAAGTGCAATTTACAATAATGTTCTGAAAAACGAGAATATCGAGGATGCAATGATGTTCTACAACAAGTCTGTGCAGGGTTCATCTGATAACAGCGATAAATCTCTCAGTGTGTACTTGCTTGTTCCTCAGTCATCGGAAAAACTTGCTGATTTTGTAGACCTTCGTTCAAGAACAACAGACGAAAAGTTTGAGCTTGATGATAACGGGGTTCTTATAACAGAAAAATTTGCGAAGAAGGCAAACGTGTCTGTAGGCGATGCGGTAAGTCTTAAGTTCAGCAATGAGCTTACAATTAAAGTTGCAGTTACAGGTATTGTTGAAAACTATGCTTATCACTATGCTTATATGTCACCGACACTTTACAACCAGATTTTTCAGAGTTCCGTTGCATATAACTATATGTATGTAAAATACGCAGACGGAATCAGAGGAACTGATAAGGTGGAAACTGTTGCGACAGAGCTTATGAAATTCAATGATATCAATGCGGTAGTTGATGCAGAGCAGACTATCAAAACCTTTGATGAGCTTTTCGATTGCCTTAACCTTGTTATCGCAATATTCATTATTTCGGCGGCACTTCTTGCATTTATCGTTCTTTACACTCTTACGAGTATCAATATCAATGAGCGCAGACGTGAGATCGCAACGCTTAAGGTTCTCGGCTTCTATGACAGAGAATCGACCTCGTATGTAAGTCGGGAGAACTATATTATTACAACACTTGCTATCATTGCGGGACTTGTGCTGGGTGTATATCTGCATAAGGTGGTTGTGGCACAGGCTGAGGTTAATGTTGTAATGTTCGGCAGAGTTATTGAGCCTATGAGCTACGTTTTTGCTATCGGTATGACACTTCTCTTTGCAATTATTGTAAACGTGGTAATGCATTTCTATATCAAACGAATCGATATGGTTGAAAGCCTGAAATCAACAGACTAAAAAACATAAAAATTGCCCGAGTGTTCGAACACTCGGGCGTTTTTTTGTGTGTATTGTTTTGGGGTTCATTTTTTTACTGATTATCCTACAATGCCGAGAAGCCAGTCGAAAATTTCTGATACGATCTGCTGAGCCTCTGCGCTTGCATCTGCCCATACGAGAATCTTTTCAACAAGGTCAAAAATCATCTGCAACATGGTATACACTCCTTTCGTTGATATATTTTCCCAAATTCATTGTACCAAATTTATATGGGCATAACAATGTAAAATAAATTAAGATTAATTAAAAAATACAGTTTTCTTGTCGAAATAAAAAGAATAATGCGATTGAAAATTTACGAATTCAAAAAATATTTTAAATAACCATTGATAATATTACCATTTTATGGTAATATGGTGTAGAAATGGCATTTTAAAATAAATGTCTGTCGAAAATAATTAAACTAACGGAGGAAAAACAATGGAAAAACAGATAAGGGTGATGTTGGCTGAAGAGGGTACTCAGCAAGGGGAAAGGTGTGCAGCGGCACTTCGTGAAAACGGGTTTGATGTGGTTATGGTTCCAAAGGATGGTACACAGGTTGTTAAAAATCTCGATAATACTATGCCCGATGTTCTTGTAATGGATACTTTTATGCCAAGACTTGACGGTTTGGGTGTGCTCAGAGAATTACAGAACAAAAAGCTTAAAAAGAAGCCTGCAATTTTTATGATTTCGGGTGTGGATAATCCGCGCATTGAAAATGAGGTTTTGCAGGCAGGAGCAGATTATTACATGATAAAGCCCTTTGATAACTACATGCTGGCAGAAAGAATAAAACAGATAATTAATTGGAATAATATGGGAAATATGATATCACAGGAAAAACGTCTTGATGACCTTGAAGTAACGGTTTCTGAAATCATGCATCAGATTGGTGTTCCTGCGCATATAAAAGGCTATCAGTATTTAAGATGTGCAATAATTCATGCAATTGAAAACGGGGAAATGATGAGCTCGGTTACGAAAATTCTTTATCCGACGGTTGCAAAAGAATTTAAAACGACGCCGTCGAGAGTTGAGAGAGCAATCCGTCATGCGATTGAGGTTGCATGGGACAGAGGCGATGTAGACGTTCTTTCTTCATATTTCGGTTACACGATTCAGAATTCAAGAGGTAAGCCTACAAATTCCGAATTCATCGCAATGATTGCGGATAAACTCAAACTCAGAATGAAAGCTTCATAATAAAAAACGGCGGCAGAGAGCTTTAAAAATTCTCTGCCGTCGTTTTTTCTGTATATTCAGTTTTATTACATCATGCCTCGTCCGCCGCCACGGCCACCGCCGCCCATGCCGCCGGAACCGCCCATCATACCACCATGTGAGCCGTAAAGTTCTGATGTCATGTTGACATTTGTAAGCGTTGTTCCGCCTGTAGCAGAAGAGTTTTCTGCAAAGCCGTTTTCGTCTGCGCCTGAAACAGAAGCACCGGCTATAATTCTGTAGGTTTCACCTTTTTCAATTCCGGGAGCTGTTATAACTGCTGAGTTATACGCTTTCGGCGGTGTGAATGAAATTATAACATTGCCCTTTTCATCGCAGACTGCGATTGAAGTATTGGCATTCTGTGCGGTGAAAGTACAGAGCATTGTACCTTGATTTTCGGATTCTGTGAAGTTTTCTGCCATTCCCGAGGCGCCTGTAGCAATCAGTATACCTCCTGTAACAGTGGCCGTTGTGCCGTAGTCAAGGGCACCGTTGCCGTCGTTTGTCGGACCGCTGACGAGTGTTACGCCGCCGCTGATAGTGAGTGTTCCGTTTGAGTCAAGTCCGTCACCGCTCGCATTGACGAAAAGATATCCGCCTGAAATCGAAACCGAAGAGCTGCCGCCTGAGAAGCTTCCTTCACCGGGTCTTCCGCCCATTCCCGAGGAATCGTTACCGCCTGCCGCATTGAGTCCGTCATCAGAAGCGACAAGAGAAATGTTACCGCCCGAAATATAAATGTTATTTGCTTCAAGAGCCTCATAGCTTTTTAAAATGTCAATCGTACCGCCCGAAACAGACAGGGTGCTTTCTGCATGTATTCCGTCATCACCCGATGAGATTTCATACGTGCCGTCTGAAATTGTAACAGTTCCATTTGAGTGTATGCTGTCATCTGCTGAGTTAATCTCAAAAGAGCCGTTTTCTATAATGATGTCGCTTTCGGCTTTCAGTGCTTTTGCAGATTCTGACGAGGTATCACTTTCTTCATTTTGTCCGTAGCCCCAATGCGAGTTAAAAGAGCCGTCAGATTTTGTAGAAGAGTTCACACTGCCGCCGCCTGTTGTTAAATTGAAGCTTCCGCTTGAAATTTTCAGTACACTGCTGGACTGAAATGCATCGTTTCCTGCTGTAATATCATATTTACCGTTTTCGATATAAATATATCCGAGGGCTTCGTCATCGGAATTATCGCCTCTTATTCCGTCAGTGCCTGCGTTGATTGTCACATCGGGTGAACTGAGCTTAACGCAGTCTTTTCCGATTATACCTGCATTTGCAGAAGTGATGTCAATGTTACCCGATGTTATAACAATGTCATCTTTTGAGACAATGCCGTGCTTATAGTTTCCGTTTACTGTCAGAGAGCCTGAACCGTTGAAGGTCAGATCATCACGGCTGAAAATTGCGGCATCAAGATTGGTGTCATCGTCAGTGACAGAGTAAGATGAGCCGTCCGAAACTGTGTTTTCGGTGTTGTCGGCAAGTGTGATAAATACCTTGTCTGCCTGCTTGATGAAAATTGCAGGCCCGTTTGAGTTTTCTATTGTGATGCCGTTGAGAACAAGCTGAATTTTGTCATTTTTTGTGGCATTTACAGTGAACATATTGTCTTTCAGTTCGCCGCTGAGAATATACGTGCCGGCTTTTGTTATTTCATAGGTTTTTGAAATATCGATTTTAGTTGCACTTTCATCGTATGAACCGTCAGCATCTCTGTCGGTAAAAGTAAAGTCCATAGAAGAAATATCGGCTTGCAGAGTAGTATTTTCTTCGGCTTGTGAATCAGAGTTTTCTTCTGAGCCTTTACATGACGAAAAAAGCGTCAAAACCAATACTGTTATACAAAAAACAGAAAAAATTTTTTTAATCATAATTCATCAGTTCCTTCAGGAATTTCGCTGAGAGCGATTTCAAGATTGCCGTTTCTTGTGCGAAGTGCATCAATTAAGTCCTTTATCTTATTTTTGTCTTTCATGTCAACTCTGTAAAGGAGCTTGTAAAGACTGCCCATGTTTGTTGTTTTGACTTTTACGAGCTTGTGAGAGTTAGTAAACTCTTCAAATATATCATCGAATTCACCGTAGAAGTTAAGACTTTCAGGCACTGTGATGCGAAGGTCGAGAGAAAGATGGTCTTTGATGAAAATTGCAGAAGCTGCGACTGTGATAAGACCAACAATAACGGTGAAGAGAACGGCATAAGCAACGTAGCCTGTAGCACATGTAAGACCTGCTGTCATTGCGAGGAAAATTGATGCTATATCCTTGGCTTTTCCGGGAACGGAACGGAATCTTACGAGTGAAAAGGCACCCATTACTGCAACGCCTGTTCCCACGTTTCCGTTAACCATTATGATAACTGTTTCGACGATGACGGGAAGAAGTATAAGACAGATAAGGAAGCTTTTTGAAGCCTTGTTACGGAAGGATGCGGTAAGCGCCGCAATAATTCCGCAAATGAGTGCAAAAAACATGCAGACAAGACATCCGCTTGCAGTTGTGGTTTCGATAGGTGTAAAAATGTTCATGTTATTGTTTCTCCTTTATTAATAATTGTGTGTACGCTGTGCCGTATTTTGAAAAAGATGTGGGGAAAATATCACATTCATCAAGTGCCTGAGACAGCCACAGAGGCATAGCGCCTCCTGTTTTGATTTCCATAATAAGTTTATTTTCAGGCAGGATTTTTATTCCTTCAGAGCCTTTGTCGAGCTCTAAATCCGTTGTTCTGTACCTGATGTCAGAGTCAAAGGTGATTCGTAAATCAGGGGACTCTTTTGAAAAATAAGCATTTCTCTTGTAAGCAACGAGCATTTTGGGTTTGGGATGGTTGTAAATTTTCATGCAGTAGTCAAGTTCTCTCATGATTTGAGAATCTATGGGCTTCTCCAGCGAAAAAATATATTTCATTGCCTCGTCAAGCGACAACGAAACACGTCTTTTGTAAACAACACCTTGAAATTTCTTTTTGATTTCGAGAAAAACTCTGCCGTTCCTTTCAGGAGTACCGTAACTTCTCAGCCTTAGTTTCTCTTTGTAATTTTTCGCATCAATTGAATTACGGATAAGAAGATTGTCGGGGGTATCAAGATACAGACTGCAGATTGTACTGACACCGTGTTTGTCAGGGGTTAGGCGGTGCAGAATTTTCTCTTTAAGCTCATCAGCTTTTTCCTGACTCAATAAATATTTTTTCTCAATCCGTTTGAAAATATAGATGTCAGAGGGCAAAAAATCATCTCCTTCAGTCTTATATAATATACTGAGGAGATGACCATTAATTTGTGCAAAGTTTAAAAAAGTGTAAACAGTCAGTTGAAATATTACGGGATTTTGTTATTCTGCCTTGAAATTGTAAGAGCAGAAAAGTAAAATCGACAAACCTCGGCTGAAGTTTATCGATTTTTGGTGCGGGTTAACGATTTATATCCGAACCATATTGATTCGTTCTCGTAAGGGCGCACTTACTCACCACCGTAAAGGCGGTGCAGTGCGCTCTCCGAGGGTTAAGTGAATAAAAAACTTTAAAATTTCACAATACCTATCTTTAGGTTAAACAATATTTTTATTGTTGTTGTACTGTAATATATCGCCCGTCTTCAGTTATTGCAATACAGAATTTTTCCACTAATGGATAACCTTTATATTTTAAATAAAAATGACAATTATCCCACGAATTTTCGGAAATATAATCATATATTTCTTTAGTTAATTCTTGCTTAGAAGCTTTTTTTACACAATCTACAATCATAGTAACCTTTGTTTTATCTGTAATGTTACCATCGTCATAAGGGTCCAAAGACATCCAAACTTCGTCAATTTCATTGTTATAAATATCGGGAAATTCAAAATCTTTTTTTACAAGCAACAAGTTTAATGAGGAATCGTCGGGCTGTTCAAATATAAAATCGTTACTTTCTCCGCAAAACGAAAAATAGGAATACGGTGGTAATAAATCAAGTATTGAATTATCCGAAATATATATCTTTTCTCGTAACACTCCTTCAACAAGATAATAAGGATACATATCCGTTTTTTCGATAGTTCCTGTTGCTAAGTAAGTATTGTCTACATCAAGCCAATAAACATAAGAATCATTTCCATATAATATTCCGTCATGAAATCCTTCATCATCATATAAATAAGTTGCTTCATATATGGATGTACTTATTAAATATATAGCTGTAGTCAGCAATGATACCGATAAGGTGAAAACAATTGCAGTAAACACCAATAACCTTTTTATAAAATTCCTTTGAGAAATCGCTTTTTCAGTTTCTTGTACAGAATCGACCAAATTATCTTCTGACTTCTGAGCAAAAGTTTCTTCAGGTATTTTTTCACCTGTCAGCAATTCATTTACCGTTATGCCTAATATGTTGGCAAGTGGAACCAAAAGAGATGAGTCAGGCATTCCTTTACCTGTTTCCCAACGAGAAATAGCTTTATCTGTAACATTAAGTTTTTCTGCAAGCTGAGCTTGAGTCAATTCTTTTTCTTTTCTTAGAGTGGAAATAAATACACCTGTCTTATTTTCATTCATTGAAATCGCCTCCTATGGTAATGATTATACAGTATTTATTGTAATTTTGCACCCTATGAATCATAGAATTGGCATTATATAACTCAAAAAGCAAAATTTACTACAAAAGGACGGTGATATCTGAAATTTCTCACCTTGAAGCTAAAGTCATAACCATATGTTGTCAGAATAATTATACAGAAAAAACAAAAAATCCGAACCCTTTTCCTATTGGGAAAATCTGGTTCGGATTTTTCTGATTTGGTGCCGGTGACCGGACTTGAACCGGTACGATGTTGCCACCGAGGGATTT
>CAZDQE010000008.1:0-53252 GCA_964507395.1 uncultured Eubacteriales bacterium
TATACCATAATATGCAAGGAGAAGCAGCCATGACATTACTTACTAAAATCATTACAGCAATCCTGATAATCCCCGCTTTGCTGGGCGTATATTCCGAGGACAGCAAAGACACCGAGGAAGCTTACAGAGAAGCAATTTCAACAATTGCTTACGAAAACACGCAGGAAACTGCAATTGCACAAATCGAAATCTACGACATTATTGAAGAACATTTTTCATCTCCCCTTCCTGAAGGAAAAACCGAAAAAAAGGCTATCATTATCGGCTATGACGGTTGCCGCGCAGACGCTCTGACACTGGCAAACGGAAAAGACAGCGGTATAAGAAAAATGCTTGACAGCGGTGCAAGCCTTAACATGGTTTACTGCGGCGGTATAAACTATCCTGAAATCAACACTCAGGACACTTCAACCGCTCCCGGCTGGTGTTCAATTCTCACAGGCGAATGGGCTGACAAAACAGGTGTTACAGGTAACGGCATCACTAAAACCATGGAATACAAAACTCTTCTTACATCTCTTACAGAGGAAAAAATTATCGACTCCGCATCATTTACCACATCTTGGGACGGACATTTTTCCACAGACGATGCAACATATAATCTTGAAAAAGCATACTGTGAGGAAAACGGTCTTGATGTTGACTTCAATTACTGCTTGACTGATGCCTCTGTCGCAAATACTGTTATCAGAGATTTGAAGGATGAGGACTGTTCAGATTTCATTTTTGCAATTTACGAGGGCACTGACCATGCAGGTCACGGCTTCGGATTTTCTACAAACAACCCCATTTACAAAGTCGGCTTCAGAATAAACGATGTTTTAGCTTACAAAACCCTTAATGCTATTGAGGAAAGAGAAACTTATTCTACAGAGGACTGGCTCATTATTATCACTGCTGACCACGGCGGTTTCGGCACAAGCCACGGCGACGAATCAATTCAGGAAAGAATGACATTTATCGTTACAAACAAATAAAACATAGAAATGACAGGCATTTTTCTTCAAAAAATGTCTGTTTTTTTCTTTATAGTATTGTAATTTAAAAACATTTAAAGTATAATTTATGTGTATATTTATAGGTATACTCAATCCGTATATCTAAGGAGGCATTTTACATGGCAGAAGTTAAACTCGGAATTCAGCTTTTCACACTTCGTGATTTTATCAAAACGGCTGAAGATTTTGACAAAACTCTCTCAGAGCTTAAAAGTGAGGGCGTAAACATCGTTCAGATTTCCGCTATCGGTCCCATTCCTCAGAATGAGGTCAAGGAGATTGTTGAAAAATACGGCATGGATGTTTGCGTAACTCATACGAACTTTGACAGAATGAAGGCAGAAACACAGACAGTAATTGATGAACACAAAATGATTAACTGTGACCAGTTAGGTCTCGGTGCAATGGGCGACGATTACAGAAAAGACCTTGCATCTGTCAGACAGTTCATCAAGGACGCTGAAAAAATCGGCAAAATGTGTTACGAGCAGGGTTGCACCTTTGCTTACCACAACCACGATTTTGAATTCAAAACCGTTCTTGAGGACGGCAGAACAATTATGCAGGTTCTTCTTGAGGAAACTAACCCCGATTATTTCCGGTTTATTCCCGACACTGCATGGATTCAGATTGGCGGCGAAAATCCTGCAGAATTCCTTGAAAAATTCAAAGGCAGAGTCAAGGTTTGCCACTTCAAGGATTATGTAAAGGCTGATACAGAAAGAGGCTTTAAGTTCACTGAGCTTGGTAAGGGAGAAGTTGATATTCCCGCATGCTACAGAAAACTTAAAGAAATGGGCGTGCCTTACGCAGTTTACGAGCATGATATTGACTGGGAAATCAGCGCAATGCAGTCATGTAAGGACAGCTACAAATATATGCTCAAGGTTGCAGAAGAAAACTAAAAAAGAAAACCGAAAGGAAGTTTTACATATGTCAGAAAAAATCAGAGTAGGTATTGTGGGCATCGGTAACATGGGCTCATCTCACCTGAGAAACTACAAGGAAGGCAAAATGCCCGAAATCGAAATCACTGCAGTCTGCGATATCAAAGCAGACAGACTTGAATGGGCAGAAAAGGAATTCCCCGAAATCGCAAGATTCGGGACTTATGACGAAATGCTCGACAGCGGCCTTTGCGATGCCGTCCTCATTGCAGTTCCTCACTATGACCATCCGCCCATGGCAATCAAAGCTCTTGAAAAAGGTTTTCACGTTATGACAGAAAAGCCTGCAGGTGTTTACACAAAGCAGGTACGTGAAATGAACGAAGCGGCTGCAAAGAGCGACAAAACTTTTGCTATCATGTACAACCAGAGAACTAACCCCATGTACCGCAAGGCAAGAGAAATCGTAAAGAGCGGCGAATACGGCGAAATCAAAAGAGTCAACTGGATTATCACAGACTGGTTCAGAACTCAGTCTTACTATAACTCAGGCGGATGGCGTGCAACATGGTCAGGCGAAGGCGGCGGCGTGCTTCTCAATCAGTGTCCCCACAATCTTGACCTTTGGCAGTGGATCTGCGGTATGCCCAACAAAATCAAGGCAGTATGCCGTACAGGTCAGTGGCACGATATCGAGGTTGAGGACGATGTTATGATTTACGCAGAATACCCCAACGGTGCATCAGGCGTATTTATTACAACAACAGGCGACTGCCCCGGTACCAACAGACTTGAAATCACTCTTGACAGAGCAAAGCTTATCTGCGAAGACAACAAGCTCCGCATGTACGTTCTTGAAAATGCAACCTCAGACATAATCAAGAATGCTGAGAACGGCTTTGAAAAAACAGACGGCGAATGGACAGATGTTGAGCTTGAAGGAGAAAACAATCAGCACTCAGGCGTTATGAACGCTTTCGCAGGTCACATTCTCCGCGGTGAAGAGCTTATTGCAAAGGGCGAAGAAGGCATCAACGGTCTTTCAATTTCAAATGCCGCATTCCTTTCATCATGGCTTGACAAAACAATCGAGTTCCCCATTGATGAAGACCTTTTCTACGCAGAGCTTGAACAGAGAATAAAAAATTCAAAAGCAAAAACAACTGTCGTTGAAAAAGTCAACGAGGACATGAGTTCTACATATTGATAAACAAAGAAAAGCAAAAACAAAGGAGCACAAACACCCATGATCATCACACAGAAAACTGCAAGAATCGCACTCATCGGCTCAAGCGGAAGAGGCAGATCACTTCTTGAAAACCTTATGCAAATTGACGGTGTGGTTGTTCCCGCTGTCTGTGACCTTGTTCCCGAAAGAGTGGAAACGGGCGTTAAAATGGTTAAAGAATATTACGGTGAGGACACAGTCTGTAACGGCTACACAGATTACAAAGAACTGCTTGAAAAAGAGGAACTTGATGCGATCCTCGTTGCTACAACATGGATAACACATGTGCCTATCGCTATTGACGGCATGAAGGCAGGCGTTCATGTTGCAATGGAAGTTGGCGGTGCGGCATCTGAAGAAGAATGTTGGGAAATCATCCGCACATCAAAGCAGACAGGTAAATTCTGTATGCTTCTTGAAAACTGCTGCTATTGCAGAAAAGAAATGGCAATTTTCAACATGTTCAAGCAGGGACTTTTTGGTGAACTCGTTCACCTTGAAGGCGGCTACAGACACGACCTTCGCGATGAAATTTCTCTCGGCAGAGAAAACATTCACGGCAGACTCTACAATTTCATGAACAGAAACGGCGAGCTTTATCCCACTCATCAGCTCGGTCCTATCTGCAAAATGCTTGATATCAACCGCGGCAACAGATTTGTGACTCTCAACTCTGTTTCTTCAAAATCTGTCGGTCTTAACGTATGGCTCAAAGAGCATAAAGGCGAAGATTACGATATCGCTGATTATAAATTTGCTCAGGGTGACGTTACAACAACAATCCTCAAAACCGCTCACGGCGAAACTGTTGTTCTCGTTCACGACTGCTCACTCCCCCGCCCCTACTCAAGAAACTATACAGTTCAGGGCACAAAAGGTATGATTCAGGAGCTGAGCGATGATGATTGCTTCATCTACCTTGATTCAATGGACGCTCATGATTATCAGCCCATCAAAGAATATGTTGAAAAATATGAGCATCCTCTCTGGCAGTGGTATCAGGATGTCGGCGTAAAGGCAGGACACGGCGGTATGGACTACTTAGTTCTTCTCGCCTTCACCGAGAGCGTTAAAAATAACACAACTCCTCCCATTGATATCTACGACACTGCAACATGGATGGCAGTAACATACCTTTCAGAACAGTCAGTCGCTATGGGCGGTGCTCCCGTTCCCTTCCCCGATTTCACAAGTGGCAGATGGATCGACCGCGAAGACTACAACAAAGACGCTTTCTGTCTTTGCGAAGTAGTTGACAAATATTCAGAAGAAAAATAATTTTTGAAAGGAATTTTTTACAGTGGACAAAACTCTTGTTATTATGGCTGCAGGTATGGGCAGCAGATACGGAAGTTTAAAACAGATTGATCCCGTTGGCGAAGAAGGTTCTCTCATTATTGACTATTCAATTTACGATGCCGTAAGGGCAGGCTTCAATAAAATTGTGTTTATTATCAAGAAGCAGGACGAAGAAGCGTTCAGAAATGCAATCGGTAACAGAATTGAAGACAAGGTTAAAACAGAATATGTTTTTCAGGATATAAACAACATTCCCGAAGGCTGCTCAGTTCCTGAAGGAAGAGTAAAGCCCTGGGGAACAGGCCATGCAATTCTCTCCTGCCTCGGCACTGTAAAAGAGCCTTTTGCAGTTATCAACTCAGACGATTTCTACGGACCTCAGGCTTTCAAGGAAGTTTCTGCATGGATAGACAAAACGGATTTTAATAAAGAAAAACTCCCTTTCAGCATGGTCGGTTTCCGGCTCAAAAACACTCTTACCGAAAACGGTCATGTTTCACGCGGCGTCTGCGTAGCTGATAAAAACGGTCAGCTTTCCGACATCACCGAAAGAACAAAAATCATCAGACGCGGCGAAAAGGTTTACTATGAGGATTTCGAAGAGCCTGTCGAGCTTGACGAAGACTCAATCGTTTCAATGAACTGCTGGTGCTTCCCTCCTCAGATGCTGGACAGACTGCAGAACAGATTTGACGAATTTTTCAGAACTGTTCATGAAAATCCCCTGAAAGCGGAATTCTATCTTCCCTTTGCAGTTTCGGATATGCTTGAAGACGGCGAATGTACTGTCGATGTTCTCACAACAAGTGACAAATGGTTTGGCGTTACCTACAAAGAGGACAGACCTTTTGTTGTAAAATCAATTCAGGACATGAAAGATGCGGGCATATATCCTCAGAATATGCTCAAATGGAAATAAGGTGGTAAGAATATGAAAATTTTACCCGAGCTTCTTGATTACGATATTTTCCCTAAAGTAATTTCAGAGAAAAAAGAAACACTCATCACAATTAAACCCTTGGGCGGTCATGCACATTTTGAAGAAAGTGAATATACTCTCCATATTCTCGGACTTGAAGAAGGCGCGATCAGGAATTACAAGGACAGAAAAAATCTTCACAAAATCCTTGTAAAGGTTGACGATGACAAGTGCATCAGATTCAAATACACCTTCCCGAAAGAGCAGATGTATTATCTCCGCCTTATCAAGCCTGACGGAAAAGAGCTCCTTGAGCTTGCAGTTTATGCAGTAGCTCCCGATCTTGCAGGCAGATATCCTTTTATGGGCGACCTGCATTTCCACACCAGTTATTCAGACGGCAAGCAGTCACCTGAAATCGCAGTTGCAAACTGCCGTAAGATCGGCTATGACTTCATGGCTATCACAGACCATCACAGATATTATCCCTCATTATATGTAAGAGATTTTTACAAGGATGTTCCCATTGATATAAATCTTGTTCCCGGCGAAGAGGTTCATCTTGCAAAGGCTGACGAGGACCATATCAATGATATCCACATTGTAAACTTCGGCGGAGAATACAGCATCAACGCTATGTTTGAACACACTCACATTCAGGAAGTGGGCGATGACAAAAAGCTCCGCTCGCTCTACGGCGAATGTCCCGATGTTGTAAGCATACGCGAAATGAATGAGATGATCGACAGACTCGCCGAAAAAGCTGACATTCCCGAAGGTATTGAAAGATATGCTTACACGGCATGTAAATTTATCTTCGACGAAATCAGAAAGGCAAACGGTCTCGGCATTTTCTGTCACCCCTACTGGATTTCAAATGTTCAGCAGGTGCCCGAAACGCTTCTTGATTACATGATGGAAACACAGCCATTTGACGCATTTGAAGTGCTTGGCGGTGAAAATTATTTTGAGCATAACGGTTTCCAGACAATCAGATATTATGAGGATTTAGCTAAGGGCAGAAAATATCCCATCGTCGGCTCAACTGACTGTCACAATTCAACAGACATGGATCGTTTCCCTTGCAAAACAATGGTTTTCTCGAGAAGAAACGAGAGAAAAGACCTTATTTCATCTATCAAGGATTTCTACAGTGTTGCAGTTGACACAATCAGCACTGAATACAGAATCGTAGGTGATTTAAGACTTGTAAAATACGCAACCTTCCTCATGCAGAACTATTTCCCCTTGCATGATGACTTCTGTTTTGAAGAGGGACGGGCAATGAAGGCATACGCCTGTGCAGAAGAAGGAAGCCGTGAAACACTTGAATTCCTTCACGGAAGATGCGAGAAGCTTCTGAAAAAATATTTTGTATTCTGATTATTAGGAGAAAAAACTTATGGCTGAATTTATACTTTCTGCTTTCTCAGACGAAGCAGGCGGCGGTATCCTCGAACAGATTGCCGCTCTCAAAAGAAACGGACTTACACACACAGAGCCGAGAGGGCTTGACCACGGCAACATTTCCGAATACACTGCTGAGCAGTGCAAGGAACTGAGAAAAATTCTCGACGACAACGGAATCGGCATTTCCGCAATCGGCTCACCCTTCGGCAAGATAAATATTGCTGATGATTTCGCACCCCATTTTGATTTATTCAAGAGAAATGTTGAAAACGCTTGCATCCTCGGCACAGACAAAATCCGCATGTTCAGTTTCTTCTTCAATGAAGACCAGAAGCACGAGGATTACCGCGACGAAGTTTTTGAGAGACTTGAAAAATTTGCAGATTACTCTCTCAAATCAGGCGTATGGTGCTGTCACGAAAACGAAAAAGATATTTACGGTGACACTGCTGAATATTGTCTTGATATTTACAAAACCTTTAAAGGTAAGATAAAAGGTGTTTTCGACCCTGCAAACTTTATCCAGTGCGGTGTTGAAATTATCCCTGCTTATGAAATGCTTGAAGAATATATTGAATATATGCATGTAAAGGATTGCATCTTTGAAACAGGCAAGGTTGTTCCTGCTGGTCACGGTGACGGTCAGCTTGCAGAACTTCTCAGACGTTTCAAGAAAAAAGACGGAACAAGAATCCTTACTCTTGAGCCTCACCTTACAGTTTTTGAAGGTCTTGCTGCCCTCGAGGGCGAAGGCGGAACTGCTGACCGGCTTAAAGACGATTACACTTATCCTTCACAGACAGCATCCTTTGATGCAGCATCACAGGCTCTTCATAATGTTCTTTCACAAATTTAATGGAGGTAAATGATATGTTACTTGAATTAAGAGATAAAAAAGATTGCGCATTTGATATGATAGCTTTAGGCGAGGTCATGCTCAGACTTGATCCCGGCGATATGAGAGTTAAAAATGCACGTTCCTTCCGCGTATGGGAAGGCGGCGGAGAATACAACGTAGCAAGAGGTCTGAGAAGATGCTTCGGCATGAAAACAGGCGTTGTAACTGCTTTTGCAGACAACGAAATCGGCAGACTCGCTGAGGACTTTATTCTTCAGGGCGGTGTTGACACCTCAATGATTAAATGGGTGCCCTATGACGGTATCGGCAGACGTGTCAGAAACGGTCTTAACTTTACGGAAAGAGGCTTCGGCATCCGCGGTGCAGTAGGCGTTTCCGACAGAGGCAACACTGCAGCATCTCAGCTCAAAAAAGGCGACATTGACTGGGAATACATTTTCGGCACTCTCGGTGTTCGCTGGCTTCACACAGGCGGTATTTTTGCAGCACTTTCAGAGTCAACTGCCGAGGTTGTTATTGAGGCTGTCAAAGCTGCTAAAAAATACGGCACTATCGTGTCTTACGACTTAAACTACCGTCCGTCTCTCTGGAAGGATATCGGCGGCAAGGAAAAAGCACAGGAAGTTAACAAAGAAATTGCAAAATACATCGACGTTATGATAGGAAACGAAGAGGATTTCACTGCATGTCTCGGTTTTGAAATTGAAGGCAACGACGAAAACCTGAAAGAGCTTAATCTTGACGGCTATGTTAAAATGCTGGGCGAGGTATGCAAAGCATATCCCAACTTCAAGGTAATTGCAACTACACTCAGAACAGTTAAAACTGCAACAGTCAACGACTGGAGTGCAATGGTTTACGCTGACGGCAAGGTTTACAACGGGCTCAATCTCCCCGGCCTTGAAATTTATGACAGAGTTGGCGGCGGCGACTCATTTGCATCAGGTCTTATCTACGGTCTTATGACTTATGATGATGCACAGACCGCTGTCAACTACGGCGTAGCTCACGGTGCAATCGCTATGACAACACCCGGTGACACATCAACCGCATCTCTTAAAGAGGTTGAAAACATCATCGGCGGAAAAGGTGCGCGCGTAGCAAGATAAAAAACCTTACACGGAGGAATATATAATGAAAAACTACAAATTTGTGTCTCTTCTCATGGACAAGCATGAATATCCCGAAGAGGCAAAAAAAGTTCTCTCAGATGCTTTTGACAAAATCATTGCAAATGAGAAGGCAAATAAAATTCTTGAATCAATAAGAATTGATTATCTCAAAAAAGAGAAAAACTTCGATAAATTTTCTGACAAGACAAAGGCTCTCTCAGAAGAAATCGGTGTTCACGTTTATGTCGTTAACCTTGTAATTCTTCTCAGCTGCACTGAGGCTCTTCTCAGAAAATACAAGAAAGAAAACATTGACGAGGAAATTTTCTGGGATTCAATGATTGACCTTAAAGTCAAAATGATTGAATGTAAAGAAAACTACGATATGTACGGAACATTCGTTGAAGGTTGGTTCAACGGCTTCTTCCAGATGAGAAGATTCAAAGTGGGCAGATTTGAATATGACCTTGCATCTTTCGGCTGCAGTGAATTTACAATCGGCGGTGAAACAATCAAAGACGAGGAATTCTGCCTTGGTATGCACATCCCCTCTCACTGCGGCAGTCTTTCAATGGACGTAAGAATGGATTCTTACAAAAAGGCTTATAAATTCTTCCGTGACAAGTTCGGTTCAAAAAAATACATGTACATAGTTTGCGGTTCATGGCTCCTTTATCCCGACAACGACAAAATCCTTCCTGCAAACTCAAACACTGTAGATTTCCTCTACGATTTTGAGCCTCTCAACGTTACAACAAAATATGATTTCGGTGACCAGTGGAGAGTGTTCGGAGTACAGTATGATGATAAGCCTGTTTCCGAACTTCCCAGAAACACATCAATGCAGAGAGCGTTTGCCGAATGGCTTGAAAAAGGCAACAAAACAGGTTCCGCTTACAGCGTTCTCGTCTTTGACGGCGAAAAAATTCTCACAAGACAAAAGTAAAATCTACACTTAATTTTGGCAAAATACCATATTGACAAACATCGGCTTTAAAGGTACAATATATATGTAAATATTATTCATTCCCTGTGACTGACGGATCAGGTGGCGAACACCATGGAGCATGGAATGATATAGCCGACCGTCTGGGCAATCCTCGTCACGCGTGGATTGCCCTTTTATTTTTAGCAAAGCTATCGAAAGGATGATATCAGATGAACGAATGCTGGAACAACTTCAAAACAGGCAAATGGCAGGATGAAATCAATGTAAGAGATTTCATTCAGACTAACTATACACCATACGAGGGTGATTCATCCTTCCTTGCAGGACCTACAAAGAGAACTGAGGAACTGATGAACAAGCTCAACACTCTTCTTACAATTGAAAAGCAGTATGGCGGTGTGCTTGATATTGACACAACCACAGTTTCCACTGTTACCGGTTACAAGCCAGGTTACCTTGACAAAGAAAAGGAAATCATCGTAGGACTTCAGACAAACCGTCCTCTTAAGAGAGGCGTCAACCCCTTCGGCGGTATCAGAATGGCAAGACAGGCATGTGCCGCTTACGGTTACAAGCTTTCAGATAAAATTGAAGATGAATTTCAGTTCAGAACGACTCACAATGACGGCGTTTTCAGAGCTTACAGTGAAGAAATGAGAATGGCACGTAAATCAAGCATCATCACAGGTCTTCCTGACGCTTACGGCAGAGGCAGAATCATCGGCGACTACAGACGTGTTGCTCTTTACGGTATTGACAAACTTATTGAAGAGAAGAAAAAAGACAAGGCAGCAATTGCCAAAGACGAGTCAATGAACTATAAAACCGTAAGACAGCTTGAGGAGCTCTTCCAGCAGATAACATTTCTCGGTTTTATGAAAGAAATGGCTGAAATGTACGGTTTTGACATCGGCCGTCCTGCCGAAAATGCAAAAGAAGCAGTTCAGTGGCTTTATTTCGGCTACCTTGCCGCAATCAAGGAACAGAACGGTGCCGCGATGAGCCTTGGCAGAACTGCAACATTTATTGACATCTACATTGAACGCGACCTTAAAGCAGGCGTTCTCACAGAAGTTGAGGCACAGGAAATCATGGACGATTTCGTTATGAAGCTTCGCATGGCAAGACATCTGAGAACTCCCGAATACAACGAGCTGTTCGGCGGTGACCCCATGTGGATTACCGAGGCGGTAGGCGGTATGGGTGAAGACGGCAGAACTCTTGTCACAAAGAACAGCTACCGTATTCTCAACACGCTCTACAATCTCGGCTCTGCTCCCGAACCTAATCTTACAATTCTCTGGTCTGAGAAGCTTCCCGAAAACTTCAAAAAATTCTGTGCAAAGCTCTCAATCGACACAGACTCTATTCAGTATGAGAACGATGATGCTATGCGCCCCATTTACGGCGACGATTACGCTATTGCATGTTGCGTGTCAGCAATGAAAGTGGGCAAGCAGATGCAGTTCTTCGGTGCTCGCTGCAACCTTGCAAAGCTTCTTCTTCTCACTCTCAACGGCGGTTACGATACAACATCAGGTATCCGCATCGGACCTCAGAAGGAAGTAATGACAGACGAAATTCTTGACTTTGACAAGGTGAAAGAAAGATTTGACGAGTATGTTGAATGGCTTATGAAGCTTTATGTCAACACAATGAATGTTATCCACTACATGCACGATAAATATGCTTATGAAAAGTCACAGATGGCTCTCCATGACACATCTGTTGAGAGATTTATGGCATTCGGCGTTGCAGGTCTTTCGGTTATCACCGACTCCTTCAGCGCAATTAAATATGCAAAAGTCAAGCCTGTTCGCGATGATAACGGCTACATCGTAGACTTTGAAACCGAGGGTGATTTCCCAAAATACGGCAACGATGATGACCGTGTTGACCTTATCGCAAGAGATCTTACACATCAGGTTATCACAGAGCTTCGCAAAACTCCCACTTACAGAGATGCAATCCACACTCTTTCTGTACTTACGATCACATCAAACGTTGCATACGGCAAAAAGACAGGTGCAACACCTGACGGCAGAAAGAAAGGTGAGCCTTTCGCACCGGGCGCAAACCCCATGCACAACCGTGAAGAAAACGGTGCACTTGCATCCCTCAACAGTGTTGCAAAAATTTCTTATGACGACTGCCGTGACGGCATTTCAAACACCTTCTCAGTAACTCCAGATGCTCTCGGCAAGGATGACGAAGCAAAAACAGATAACCTTGTTAATGTCCTTGACGGATATTTCAGGAAGAAGGCTCATCACATCAATGTAAATGTTCTGAACCGTGAAACTCTTATGGACGCTTATGAGCATCCTGAAAATTATCCCAACCTTACAGTCCGTGTTTCAGGCTACGCAGTTAACTTTGTAAAGCTCTCACGCGAACAGCAGAGAGAAGTTATTTCCCGTACATTCCATGAGAGGCTGGCATAATGAACGGCTACATCAATTCCGTTCAATCCTTCGGTGCCGTTGACGGTCCCGGAGTAAGATACGTAATTTTCATGCAGGGGTGTCCCCTCAGATGCTCCTGCTGTCATAACCCCGACACGTGGGAATTTTCAAAGGAACAGGAAGTAAAACCCGAAGAAATGCTCTCCAAAATCCTCCGTTTCCGCGACTATTTCGGAAAAGAGGGCGGACTTACCGTTTCGGGCGGAGAAGCGCTCATGCAGTGTGAATTTGTAACGGAGCTTTTCACTCTCTGCAAAAAAGAAAGCATCCACACGTGCCTTGACACAAGCGGATGTATTCTTGACGAAAAAGTAAAAAAGTTATTGTCGGTAACTGACCTTGTCCTCCTTGATATCAAATATACGAGTGAAGAGGACTACAAAAAATATGTGGGATGCTCTCTTTCAGATGTTATAAAATTTTACGATTATCTTGAAGAAAGGGAAACCCCTACATGGATAAGACAGGTAATCATTCCGACTAAAAACGATACACTTGAAAACATTTCAGAGCTTCTGAAAATCACGGACAAGCACAAGAATTGCACGAAAAAAATTGAGCTTCTTCCGTTCAGAAAGATTTGTAAGCCTAAGTATGACAATCTCGATATGGTGTTCCCCTTCGGTGACATCCCCGAAGCTTCACCTGAAAAAGTAAAAGAATTACAGGAAATTATAAAAAACCACGCAATTTAATTGCGCGGTTTTGCTTTTTACAGCTTAAATATTCAAAAATTCTTTGAAGTCCTTTATGTACTTAACTGCCTTTTCTTTATTGTCTGCCTCAGCAAAAATTCTGAGAAGAGGCTCAGTGCCTGAGAATCGGCAGATAACGAAACTTCCGTCTTTGAAATAAACCTTGCAGCCATCATCGTAGCTGACTTTTTCGACCTCTGAACCGAATGAGGGAAGCTTTTTATCTTCAAAAACTATCTTTTCAATTACAGGCTTGTAATCAGGTGCAAAATGCAGATTGTCTTCGACCATTTCAAAATGTCCGAACATTTCTTCAAGCTCATCCATGATCTCAGCAGGACTTTTTCCGATAACACTTACCATTTCTGCGAAAAGAGATGCGGCATAAACAGAGTCCTTGCCGTGAATGTGACCGCGTACCGTCAGACCGCCCGAGGATTCACCGCCGAGAACTGCATCAACCTCGTCGATTTTTGAAGAAATGTATTTGAAGCCTACGGGAACCTCGTAGCATTTTTCTCCGAAGCTTTCAGCGATTTTGTCAAGCATGTGAGTTGTTGCAAGGTTTCTTACGACGCCGCCCTTCCAGCCTTTATATTTCACAAGGTAATAGTAAAGCATGCAGAGGATTTCGTTAGCGTTTATGTATCTTCCGCTTTTGTCGATAACACCAAGTCTGTCACCGTCACCGTCCATTGCAATGCCAAGGTCGTAAGAGCCTTTTGTAACTGTATCGCGAAGAAGTGAAAGGGTTTTTTCGGTAGGTGCAGGCATCATTCCTCCGAAATACGCATCTTTATTAATGTTTATTGTGTCAATCGTACATCTTGCCGTATGGAAAATTACCTGCAAAGGATATGTGCCTGAGCCGTGCATTGTGTCAAAAAGAACGCGGAGTCCTCTTTCTCTGAGAGCGTCCATATCAAGCAAGTCAATAATATCATCAAGGAATTTATTGAAGGGATTTTTTCTGTATACAATTTTGCCTGCTTCCACCGCATCGTCAAAATTGCAGAACTTTACACAGTCAATTTCTTCAATAATTTCTTCAAGTCTGCCTGTTGTTTCAAGGGGAGCATCTCTTCCCTCGTCAACGATAAGCTTGATTCCGTTATAGCTTGCAGGATTATGACTGGCGGTGATCTCAATACCGTAATGAAGTTCTTCTTTCATAACGGTGTGCATGATAAGAGGAGTTGGTGCCGAACGGTTCAGAAACCATACCTCGATGCCACCTTCTGCCAGAGATTCCGCAACCCATTTTGCTGCGTTTTCTGAAAGAAAACGTCTGTCGTAACCGACAATGATTGGCTTTTCAGTTTTATTTTCTTCCTGCGCGAGCTTCAGAATTCCCGCAGCAACAAGACGGATGTTTTTCTGAATAAAATCTTCTCCTATAACGGCTCTCCAGCCGCCTGTGCCAAACTTAATCATGATTTTTGCCTCCTGTTTGACTTCTTGAATTTTTATTTTAGCATAATAAATCTACTTTATCAAGATAAATCGTTAAATTTTCACAAAAAAAAACAACTGCCCCCCTTGTTCATTGATTCAAGGGGAGCTCGTATATTTAAATTCTTGCTTTTGCTTCCTCGTACATTGCAAAAATATCTTCAAGGTGAGAATAGTTTTCCATCTGAGTGAGATTTCTTTCGGCATCAAGGTAAGGCTTCGCTGCAACTGCAAAGTTTGTAATTCTGTCTGACTCTGCCTTAGCTTTTACTTTAATTTCTTTCTTTTCAGCCTGAAGAGCAGAAATTTCCGCCTTTACCGCCTTTACATCAAGAGTAGTTTTTTCTTTTCTTGCCTTGGAAATTCTGTCATAAAGAGCCTTGATTTCTCTGTCAATATCGTCCTCTCTTGCATAATAGCCTTCGACAATACTGTAATCAGGCTTTTCAAATTTTTCGCCGTTTGAGTAATGCTTCTTTATCATCTTATAAGCATATTTCTTGTTTTTTGCCATTTCTACGGCTGCGGTGCGTGATTCCTTTTCAACCTGTGAAGATTTAGGCATTGCCTTTGCATTCGCAATCTCAGCACTGATTTCGTCCATGTTCATGCCGAGAAGACCTGCAAGACCTTCAGCATAAACTGACTTCCACTGAGAAATCTGTCCTGCATAAACGGGATTTGAGAATTTATCAAGCTCGTCGCAGACAAACTTTGAAATTTCAATTTCATCGTTAAACTCAACATCTGTACGGTAAGCCTTTTTAGCCGCTTTTTTAGCCGATTTGCCGGAAAGAGATTTGTATGATTTTTTATCAAGAACCTTCGGTGTCTTTCCCGACATCTCTCTTGCGTTTTTAATAAGCTCAACTGTTTCCACAAGCTCTTCATCCTTCAGAACACCGTTGCCGAAGTCCTCAAACATTGCGCGGACCTTCAGAACTCTGATAACTGATTTCTGCTTTCTTTCGTTGAAATCATACCAGAAATAGGGCACAACATTCATAAATGCGCCGACTGCAGAAATGATGAGAAGAACGTGAATAAGAGAAAGAAGAATGTCTGTATCATACAGTGCGGAGAAAGCATTGTTATAGTTATCCTGACCGTTTGCAAGCTGTTCGGAAAGTATCTGACCGACAGTTTTTCCGTCACCGAGAACTCTGTTCAGGATTTCGGGATTTGATGTAACAACCGCCGCATTCTCTTTTGTGATTCCTCCCCTTTCATAAATCGCAGGGAGAACCGATGAAGTAAGAAGAGTGATAACTGTACCAATCGTCGCAACAGCAGAGAACATACCGTCGATTCTTTCACCTGATTTATACTGCTGATAATCTCTGATATCTGCCTGAATCGAGGGGTTGAGAATATATCCGAAAGAAGTCATAAAATGGTTCAGATAAAGGAATATGAGAACAAACCACAGTGTTCCCCCGTTTATCTGCTGTGTTACGGGAAGTGTGAGAAGAAGGAAGAGAATGTTAAACATGTTTGTAACTACAAGCACTCTCTTTTTGCCCCATTTTCTGATGCAGAAAGGTGCAATCAGCATTCCCCAGAGAGCAGCATTACCGTAAAGTGTGAAAATAAGAGAGTAGGTGTTTCCCGAAGTTGCTCCGCCGTAGTTATAAAGCCAGAGCATGATGTTAACATAAGCACTTTCAAGGAATCCGAGCCAGCCTGCAAGAGAAATTATCCAGAAATATTTATTCTTCGCAACCTCTCTGAGGGCATCTGTGAAACGGATTCTGATAACATGAGTTCTTGCCTGAACGATTTTTTCCTCAGTATACTTATAAACTACAATGCAAAGCAAAATACCTATAACACCGAGGATAGGATAGAGAAGTCTGTAAACTCTGATATCCGTCAGGTTTGTATGGTAAATATTTGATGCGATAAGCGGTGAAATAAGGTTTACGATCGTGGGAGCCAGAGAATACACAACGCTCTTGACGGAAGTAACATCTGCACGCTCCTGTGTGTTTGGCGAGAGAACGTGAATAAGGTTCTCATAGCCGTCATAGAAGAAGTAATAGAAGAAATGTATAAAGAGATTGAAAATCAATATAAGAGCACATTTCGCAACATAAGCATAGCTTTCACCGAAAATTTCACCTTCAGGAAGCCATACGCTCAGTTTATCATATGGGAACCATACCATCAGCACACATAAAATTGCCGTGGGAATTGCCATTGTAACTATGTAAGGTCGGTATTTACCCGCTTTGTTACGGGTATTGTCAATAATGTTCGCACGGATGCCCGTCATGGGAATGTTTGCAAGAACTGCAATAACATACATAATGTACATATCGGTTGCATCAACGCCAAGCGTACTTGAAATAAGCGTATTTCCCGTTGCGAGAATACATGCAGTACCCAATGTAATAATCATGTATGCACCGATACCGCCGCCTGCATACGCTGCAATTTCCCTGAAAGACATGTATCTGCCCTTCATAGGTACTTTCCAATAAGTCTTAAGGTCCTTAAGCAAGCCAAAAGCTTTTTCCTTCAGATTCACTCCTAAACCGCCTCCTTTATCTGATAAATTATATTATAGCAAAAGTAAGATTTTTTTGCAATAGTTACAGAGATATTGCGAAGAAAATTAAATTGTGTTATAATTAAATTTATCTTCATAAACTTATTTATGGAGGTGCTTATGAAAATGAATTGCTGCGTAACAGATTTAAGGTACAAGGAAGTTATCAACAATGCTGACGGCACACGTCTCGGCTGTGTAAACGATGTGGAAATCGACACCTGCACAGGATGTATTGTTGCAATCATAATTTACGGTCAGGCGAAATGCTTCGGTCTTTTCGGCAGAACTCCCGATATTAAAATCTGCTGGAACGACATCTGCGTTATCGGCGAGGATACGATTCTCGTGAAATTCTGTCCCCCGCCGTGTAACGAAGTAAAGCAAAGAAAAAAAGGAAGGATTTTTGATTCCTTATTTAATTAGTGTACCCCGAAGAGGTGTAAAAGGATGTTAAAAAGAGTTATCTCAATTATTCTTACAATAAGCTTTCTGCTCAATTTTTCTTCATGCGGAGGAAATTCAGGCACGTCTTCTCCTCTCAAGGAGTCTGAATTTATTTCCGCAAGAGTCGATGAGGAAACCTCTTTCAGATATGATGAATATGAATCTTACGTTATCGTGACAGGTGTAAACGGCGCTCCCGATATCATCGAAATCCCCGAAACGCTCGGCGGAAAAGAGGTTAAGGCTGTAGGCGACAGTGCATTTGCAGACATGGGTTGGGTTACGGAAATCACGATTCCCGACACTGTGGCGGAAATCGGCGAAAAAGCTTTCTACGGTGCGGTAAGTGCTGAAAATATTTCTCTTTCAGAAAACCTGTATTCGATCGGCTCTTCTGCATTCTTCGGTGCAGAAAAAGTCGAGAATATCCTCTTACCTCTCGGACTTAAAATAATCGGCGGTTTTGCCTTTGCAGACTGCACAAAGCTTGAGGGCATTTCAATTCCCAAAGGAACGGAATCAATCGGCGGCGGTGCTTTCCAGAACACTGCATGGCTTGAAAAACAGACAGAGGAATTTGTCATCGTCGGTGACAGCATACTTGTACATTATTCAGGCAGTGATGAAACAGTCACCGTTCCTGAAGAGGTTAAGGTCGTTTCCGCTTTCTGCGACAACTTTTTTGTAAAGGAAGTTGTTTTTTCGGAGAACACTGAGGAAATCGGCGAATACGCATTTATCAACTCCTCACTGACCTCTCTTACACTCAGCGAAAACATCAGAAAAATCGGCAACAGTGCTTTTGACTCATGTCTGAATTTAGAAAAGGTCACACTGAACGAAAAGCTTGAGGAAATAGGCATTTTTGCTTTTGCGGGATGTCAGCTTCTTGAAGAATTTACAGTTACGGAAAAGGTCAAAGCAATCGGCGACGGTGCTTTCGCAAGATGTGACGGACTTAAAACACTTACCTTCTCGTCTGCAAAAACCGAAATCGGAGAAAATATATGCGACAGTTGTTCAAAGGAATTGAAAATTTCCTGTCCGAAAAATTCTCCCGCCGTGACTTACGCGAAAGAAAACGGATTCGTTTTAGATATTATATAAGAAGGTTTTACATTGAAAAGGATAGTTACAATTCAGGATATTTCATGCTTCGGCAAATGCTCTCTGACAGTGGCTTTGCCTGTAATTTCAGCCTGCGGAATAGAGGCTTGCCCTATTCCCACTGCGCTGTTATCAACCCACACGGGAGGCTTTGAGGGATTTACGTTCCACGACCTGACGGAAGAAATTACGCCCATTGCCGACCACTGGAAAAAGCTTGACATGAGCTTTGACGGAATTTATACGGGCTACTTAGGTTCAAAGGAGCAGCTGAATATCGTATCGGATTTTATTGACGATTTCAAGAAAGAAAATACTCTCGTTTTCGTCGACCCCGTTATGGGTGACCACGGCAGACTTTATGCAGGCTTTGACGAGGATTTTGCAAAGGAAATGGTGTCACTTGTGAAAAAGGCTGACATTATCGCTCCGAATCTTACAGAGGCCGCTTACCTTCTCGGTGAAAAGTACAAGGAAAACTATACTGACGGCGAAATAAAAGATATGCTGAAAAAGCTGTCTCTTCTCGGCGCAAAGACAGTTATCATAACAGGCGTACGTCACGGGGACAACCTCGGAGTTTTTGCGTACGAAAGCGAAAAAGATGAATTTACTCATTATTTCCGCGAGAGAATCAACGATACCTTTCACGGCACAGGCGATGTTTTCGCATCGGTGTGCTCGTCTGCTCTCGTAAAAGGGCGTTCGGTAAAGGAAGCAATCGAAATCGCAACGGATTTTGTGGTCGAATGTATCCTCCGCACTGCTCCCGACAAGAAAAATCACTGGTACAGCGTAAAATTCGAGGAATGTATTCCCTCGCTTGTAAAAAGGATGTTTTGATGAAAAGCTTTACTATAAAACCTAATGACGCAAATCAGAGGCTTGACAAATTTCTCACAAAAAGCGTGCCCAATCTGCCGAAAAGTCTGATGTACAAATACATAAGAACAAAGCGAATAAAGGTAAATTCCAAGCGTGCTGAAATTTCTACGCGACTCAATACAGGCGACATCGTTGACCTTTACATTAACGATGAGTTTTTTGTAAAGAGCGAAACAAGATACGATTTTATGTCTGCTTCAAAGAAGCTTGACATTGTGTACGAGGATGAAAACATTATTCTTCTCAACAAAAGCGTAGGGCTTCTCTGCCACCCCGATGACAGGGAATATAACGACACCCTCATTACAAGAATAAAGCGTTATCTTTACGAAAAAGGTGAATTTCACCCCGATGAGGAAAGCTCCTTCACTCCCTCACTTGTAAACAGAATAGACAGAAACACAAGCGGAATTGTCATCGGTGCAAAAAATGCCGAGTCGCTGAGAATCCTCAATCAGAAGATGAAGGACAGAGAGCTTCACAAATACTACTGCCTTATCGTTCACGGCTGCCCGAAAAAGAAAAAGGGCATCCTTGAAGGATACCTTGAAAAAGACGAGGAGAGAAACATTGTTACCGTTTCCAAAAAAGGCGGAGAAAACAAAAAGGAAATCAGAACAAAGTATGAGGTTCTTGAAACAAAAGGGAATCTGAGTCTTGTTGAGGTTGAACTTCTTACAGGCAGAACACATCAGATCCGCTCACACTTTGCATCTATCGGGCATCCCCTTTTAGGCGACGGAAAATACGGCACAAACAAGCTTAATAAAGAAAAAGGCTACAAAAAGCAGTGCCTTTGTTCATACAAGCTTGTCTTTGATTTTCAGACCGATGCAGGTATTTTAAATTACCTGAACGGAAAAACATTTCAGATTGATGACATCTGGTTCAGAGATGAATTTTTGAACGGAACACTTTAAAAAACTCCCTTAAGAGAATGAAATTTTCTCTTAAGGGAAGTTTTTCATTTCAGAAACTCTTTGATTTTTTCTGCGTCGCGGTAGCCTTTTTCGTAGAGAGCATGGAGTTTCTCTTTATCTTTGGTAAGGGTGTCAACTCCGCAGCAGTCGTCGGGACTGACAATCAGCACTCTCCCCTCTTTTTCAAGCTCAATTGCTTTATCTACAAGCTCATCATATTTTGCACTGCTCTCAACAAGTACCTTTGCCGCTTCAGGATATTTACGCTTGATAAGTTTTGCAATAAGCTCATTTCTTGAATTGCTCCGTCTGAAGGTTTTAGGCTTTGACAAGGCAAATACAATCTTGTCCGCCCCCATTTCAAGAGCTTTTTCAAGCGGCACGGGAACCGCCACTCCTCCGTCCATATACTTTTTGCCGCCTATTTCAACAGGCTTGCATACGAAGGGAATTGCACTTGATGCTGAAAAAATCTTATAGTTATCCTGTGACAAATCATCTTTGGTAAAGAAATGAGCTTTGCCCGTTTCCGCCTCTGTTGCAGCTACTAAAAACTGTCCTTTATATTTTTTGACCTCAGCATAATCAATGGGGTCTTCACCGTCTGAATTTGTAAGAGTGGAATATATATAATCAAGGTCAAGATAAGAGCCCTTTTTGATAAAATTACCAAGGCTCATATATTCTTTTCTCTGTGAATAGTCATGGTAAAAACGGTATGTACGCATTTTCTGCTTAGAAATATACGTTGAGAGATTTGCACTTCCTGCCGAAACTCCGATACACAGATCAAAATAAACATCGTCATCAAGACATCTGTCAAAAACACCTGCCGTATAAATACCTCTCAGACCTCCGCCTGAATCAATAACCGCATTCATTGCTCTCACCTTCACATAAGTTTTAATATCATGCTAATTAAATTTTCAAAATCTTCCTGCTTTCTTTCAGGAACCGCTCGCAACATAGCTTCGATATTAAAATTACTGTCGTTTTCACTACCGAAGATTATGCTGTCAGCCGAGGTATGCAATGCCGTACATATTTTTTTAAGAGTAGCTACAGTCATTCCTTTTTTACCCGTTTCTATATCAGCTAAAAACTGTGTTGAAATATTTGCAGACTCCGCCAAGCGTTCTCTTGACAGTTTTTGAAACTCTCTCATTCCTCTTATGCGTTTACCTATAACAGTATTTTCATCATCCATGATAATCACCTCTTGTTATAGTATACCCAAAACAAAAGATGATAAAAATCATCAATAGCTATTGACATTATATAACTATTGATGTATAACAGCATAAAGATTAACGTTAATCAATTGATTTTGAGGAGGTGAAAATTATGTTTGCTATTGGTGGTGCTTGTCTCGGATGGGCTCTCGGCTATCAGGTTTTCTTGAAGAAATACTTCAGATAATCTAATTGATTAGTAATGATGGCTGTTTGTTGCAGGATAAAACTTGTAGCGACAATCATTGTTTATATTTACAAAAAAGTAACATAAATGTTTCACATAATACAATGAATGTATGGAAATATGTGGTATAATATAACATAATATATTTTTTATTCAAGGAGAAAATTTCTGATGCTTAAATTACTCAGAAAAATGAAAAAACGGGAATGGCTTATGGCTTTTATTACTACACTTCTTGTTTTAGGACAGATTTATTTCGACCTGAAGCTTCCCGAATTTATGAGCAACCTTACAATTCTTATACAGACTCCCGGAAGTACTGTAAATGAAATTCTCGCAACAGGTGCCGAGATGCTTGCATGCACCGCCGCAAGTGCTGCTGTGGCAATTTTCTGCGGTTATCTTTCTGCAAGAGTAGGCTCAGGCTTCAGTTTTACAATCAGAGAACTTCTTTTTAACAAGGTTTCTGATTTTGGTAAAAAAGAAATGCAGGATTTTTCTGTCCCCAGTCTTATCAACCGCACAACCAACGATGTATCGCAGATTCAGATGCTGGTTTCCATGGGACTTCAGATGATTATAAAAGCACCCATTATGGCTGTCTGGGCGATTATTAAAATTGTCACAAAAAGCTGGAAGCTCTCCCTTATTACAGCAGGATTTGTGGCTTTTCTTCTGGGAATTATGGCAGTTATAATTACTGTTGTTATACCACGCTTCAAAATCGTTCAGAAACAGATTGACAAAATCAATTTAATTGCCCGTGAAAACCTGACAGGTATCAGCGTTGTACACGCTTTCGGTGCTGAGGATTATCAGAACAAAAAATTTGACAAAGCTGCAACTGCACTTATGAAAACCCAGCTTTTCAACCAGAGGACCTTTGCTCTGCTCATGCCTCTTGTAGGACTTGCGATGAACTGCCTTGCACTTGTAATTTACTGGGTAGGTGCAGGAATTATCAACAACATTCCTGCCTCGGATTTTCTGTCCCGTCTTACAACGTTCAGCGATGTTGTAGTTTTCAGCACATACGCATCATACGTTATCATGTCAATCATGATGCTTGTTATGATTATCATGTTCCTGCCTGCGGCTCAGGTTTCTTCTCAGAGAATAAACGAGGTGCTTTGCTCTGACACGAACCTTACCGAAGGCAAAGAAGAAAACGGCAAAGAAGAAGGCACAATTGAATTCAAAAATGTTTCTTTCAGATATCCTGATGCCTCTGAAAACACGCTTGAAAACATATCATTCAAGGTAAACAAAGGTGAAACAATTGCTTTTATCGGTGCAACAGGCTCAGGCAAAACAACGCTCATTGACCTTGCCGCAAGATTTTACGATGTAACCGAGGGTGAAGTGCTGGTAGACGGAATAAACGTCAGAGAATTTACTTTTGATGCACTTTATGACCGCATAGGCTTTGTTACACAGAAAGCCGTTCTCTTTGCAGGCGACATCAAAAAGAATGTGCTCTTCGGTGAAAGCCGCGGAGAAGACACGGATGAAAGCGTTTATTCTGCCCTTGAAACTGCACAGGCAAAGGATTTCGTAGAAAAGCTGGCAGGTGGTATAAATTCACGTATCGCCCAGGGCGGCACTAATGTTTCAGGCGGTCAGAAACAGAGGATTTCAATTGCAAGAGCACTGGCAAGAAAGCCTGAAATTCTGATTTTTGACGATTCTTTCTCTGCTCTTGACTACAAAACAGACAGAGCGCTCCGCGAAGAACTTGACAAAAAACTCTCGGGCGTTACAAGAATGATAGTTGCACAAAGAATAGGCACTATCAGAAATGCTGATAAAATTGTTGTCCTTGACGAGGGCAAAGCAGTGGGCATCGGCACACACGAAGAACTGATGAAAAATTGTGATGTTTACCGTGAGATTGCAATGTCACAGCTTTCAGAAGACGAGCTTCAGTGAAAGGAGGAAAAATAAATGGTACATCCACACCACAAAATGAATGTTCCGCAGAAAAGCAAAAGGGGCATTCTCGGCGTAATTAAAAATTTGTTTTCCTACTCTCCTAAGCTTAAAGCACCTACTGTTTTTTCACTTTTTCTTGCAGCTCTCGGCGCAATTCTCACAATCATAGGTCCTAAACAGCTGAGCAAAATCACAGACCTTATTTCATCTTCACTTTACAGTAAAATCGACATGCAGGAAATTGCACGCCTTTCCTTGTGGCTCATTGGAATTTATGCCCTGAGTGCACTTTTCAATTACATCCAGCACTATGTTATGGCAACTGTCACTCTTGACCTTTCAAAAAAAATGAGGAACGATTTGTCACAGAAAATCAACAGCGTTCCCATGAAGCTTTTTAATGCTTCTTCTCACGGTGATATTTTAAGCCGTGTTACAAACGATGTCAGCACACTGCAGCAGACACTTTCCAACAGTATGCCCTCAATGATAAGCGCCGCCGCACAGTTTACGGGATGCCTTATTATGATGTTTGCAACTGAATGGAGAATGGCTCTCGGTGCTATAGGCTCAACAATTATCGGCTTTATGTTTATGGCGCTTATTATGTCGCGCTCACAGAAATTCTTTGTTTCCCGTCAGCACAATCTCGGCAATCTTAACGGCTTTATCGAAGAAATGTACACAGGACACGATGTTGTCCGTCTGTCAAGGGCAAACAGAAGCATCAAAGAGGATTTCAAAGCGCTTAACAAAGCAGTGTATGACGCTGAGTGGAAAAGCCAGTTCCTTTCAGGAATCATGCAACCGCTTATGAACATTATCGGCAATTTAGGTTATGTTGCAGTATGCGTTATCGGTGCTGTGCTTGCTCTGAAAAATGAAATTTCTTTCGGTGTTATTATTGCGTTTATTATGTATGTCCGACTTTTCACTTCACCACTGAGTACAATTGCACAGGGCATGACAAGTATGCAGTCAGCCGCGGCGGCAGGCGACAGAGTTTTTGATTTTCTTGAGGAAGAAGAGTTTTCTGACGAAAGCGGAAAGCCTGAAGTCCCCGAAAAAATCCACGGTGAGGTTGAGTTTGAAAACGTACGCTTTTCTTATCCTGATAACCCTGACAAAATCATTATCAAAAACTTCTCCGCCCATGTAAAACCCGGGCAGAAAGTGGCAATTGTCGGTCCTACGGGAGCAGGCAAAACGACCATGGTAAACCTGTTGATGAGATTTTTCGAGGTAAACTCCGGCAACATTAAAATTGACGGTACACCGATTGCGGAACTGAAGCGTGACAGTGTTCACTCACTCTTCTCAATGGTACTTCAGGACACCTGGCTTTTCGAAGGAACGGTAAGAGAGAATCTGGTTTACAACAAAGAGGGTGTTTCCGATGAAGAACTGATAAGTGCCTGTAAATCTTGCGGAATTTATCATTTTGTCAAATCGCTTCCCCAGGGTTTTGACACTGTTATGAGCGAAAAGACAACCATTTCCGCAGGACAGAAACAACTTTTCACAGTGGCACGTGCTATGATTCAGAACAGTCCCATGCTTATTCTTGACGAGGCAACATCTTCTGTTGACACAAGAACTGAGCTTATCACTCAGAGGGCGATGGACAGACTGACAGAAAACAGAACAAGTTTTGTAATTGCACACAGACTTTCCACAATCAGAAATGCTGACCTGATACTCGTTATGAAAGACGGTGATATCATCGAGCAGGGCTCCCATGAAGAATTGCTTGAGAGAAACGGCTTTTACGCCGAGCTTTATAACAGTCAGTTTGAGCAGACATCATAAAATAATCCCGACGGCGAACCGTCGGGATTTTTTTATGGCATATACGAGCTTATTTTTCCGTACTTTTTCTCGTAAATCAATTCATACAAATGAAGAATTCCCATCACGAGAGTTCTGATTACCGCCCATGTAACCTTAAGTGTCTGCTTTACTTTATTTTCAGGAACAGGCTTTTCCAGCTTTTCGGGTTTCTTTGTTTCACCCGTTATCTCGTAAGAAAGGCAAGCCCTTGTTGAAACATGGTCTGTATATGTTTCGCCTTTTTCGTTTGTGAATTCTACATATTCATAGCTTTCAGCCTTCAGTTCAACACCGCCGCCTGACTTGAACATAACTCTGTCAAGAGTTTCCTTCAAAGTAGGATTCCACTCTTTGCCGCTGTTATAATCGCAGTTGCCGCCGTTATGTATTTCTGCCCACGCATCTGTAAGTCCCGCTTTTTCAATAAGACTTCCGTAAGGATTGTCCCTTTCATTTAGACAGAAAGTGGTATTGAAGTCGCCCATGACGATTATTGCTCTGTCCTCTTTGCGTGAATTTATCATTTCTGCAAGCTGAACAAAGTTATCACATCTTGCATCAAGAGATTTCGGGTCATTTGCCGCATCCGTATGGATAACATAAAGGTCAACAAAAACGCCCTTTTCAATTTCAATCACAGAGGTAAGAATTCCTTTTTCAGCAAGCCTGTCCATCGCACCTGCAAGATAGCCGAAGCATTTTCTCCACGGTGTTCTTTTCACATTATAAACAGGTTTTTTAGAGAAAATATTAAGTCCGTCACCGAGAGGAACTCCCCCCTTTGAGTATGTTTGGTATTTAAAATCGGGCATAGCATCTGCCAGAGCCCCGTGATTGTTAAAATCCTCTTCCGCACCGATAATGTCACAGTCTGATTCACGGCAAAGCACATCACCGATTTTTTTCATTCTTGCCTTACCCTTGAACTCTCTCTGTGTTCCCTGATTGTCTCCGAGAACAGGAATACCTGAAACATTATATGTCATTAACTTTAAGAAACCCTTCATCTTGCCACTCCTTTTCAAATACAAATCCCGAAAGATTTTTTAGAATTCTATTGATTTAATTTTCGGATTATTTTCAACAATTCTCACAACGTCCTCAAATTCCATGTCATGGGGCATTCTCACCGTTGCTTTGAGAGTAACTGTATTTTCTTCCGTATTTTTTATGATTTTACATGCCTGAATAACAAGGCTTTCCTCTTCAAGCTTATTTTTAAAATGCTCAATTACGCCTTGTTCATTCTGTAAAGAAACAGATATTTCACTCGTTGAATAAGAATCAACGCTCTTAAGAACTCTGTGCAGGATAAACTGTGCAATAATCATAATCACAGCCGAAGCAATGCCTATAAAATACATACCTGCGCCAAGTGCAAGACCGATGCCCGCAGTTGTCCAGATACCTGCAGCCGTTGTAAGACCCTTGATTGATGTACCCTTGAAGAAAATCACACCTGCGCCGAGGAAACCTACACCTGTTACAACATTCGATGCAATACGCGACGCGTCAACCTTCATCATTTCCAGAGTGGGAATATCCTGAAAACCGTATTTTGAAACAATCATAATAAGTGCTGCACCCAACGTTACCATAACATGGGTTCTGACACCTGCATCCTTAAAACGGCGGCTTCTTTCAAAGCCAACACACGCACCGCAAACACAGGCAATCGCAAGTCTGAGGACATATTCCCATTCCCATGAACAAATTTCATTCCATAAATTTTCCACAAGCCTATCCCCCTTCAAAAAACTAATACCGCACACCAATGTGTATGCGGAAAACTTATAAATTATTATAGCACATTTATCCTTTTAAGTCAAGTAAAAGAGCGCACCCTCAGGTACGCTCAAAATTTTTAAGATGTCTGTTTACTTCTGACACAGGAAAACCCACTATATTGAAATAATCTCCGTTGATTTTTTCCACAAACAAAGAGCCTTTCCCCTGTATCGCATAAGCTCCTGCTTTATCGTCAGGCTCACCGCTTTCAACATAGGAAAGAATTTCTCTGTCCGTCATTTCAAAAAAAGTTACATCAGAGGAAACAAAAAATGTATCCGCTTTTTCTCCGTCTGTAATAGTAACACCTGTGAAAACAAAATGTGTTCTGCCCGATAACATTTTCAGCATTTCACAAGCATTTTCGCGATTCTCAGGTTTACCGAGAATTCTTCCGTCACAGACAACCACCGTGTCTGCACCGATTACAGTTCTTCCTCTGTATTTTTCCGATACGGCCTCTGCCTTTTTGAGTGAAAGCTGCATTACTGCCTTTTCGGGCGAGGTGCCGTCTTCAATTGTTTCGTCAACATCTGCAGTAATTATTTCAAAATTATCAGTAATAATTCCCATCAGTTCGCGTCTTCTCGGCGAAGCAGATGCCAGTATGATTTTATCTTCCGTGTCAGCTGTTTTTAACATTATTGATAATATCCTCAATTGTGTTTTTAAGAGAAGAATTATGTTTTATCTCTTCCCTTACCTTACTGATTGAATAAAGAACTGTACTGTGGTCTCTTCCGCTGAAGCTTTCACCGATTTTCTTTGCAGGCAGACCTGTCATTTCGCTGATTATGTACATTGCAATCTGTCTTGCGTTAGTTGCCGCAGCGTACTGCTTCTTTGAAGTAATTTCCTTAACCTCAATGCTGAAAGAGCGTGCCACCTCTTCAATAACCTTTTTAGTGATAACCTCAGGTGACATATTATTATCGTTAAAAATATCTTTTACTGCATTCTGCGCGATATTGATAGTTACAGTGCTTGTGCCGAAAATATTCACATAAGCTGCAATTTTCTTAACTGCACCCTCAAGCTGTCTTATGTTGCTCTTGATTTTTTCGGCGATAAAAAGAACGACCTCATTGGGAATTTCAATTCCCATGCTTTCAGCCTTTCTGCCCACGATTGCCATTCTTGTTTCAAGGTCGGGGGGCTGAATATCTGCTAAAAGTCCCCATTCAAAACGTGTACGAAGTCTCTCTGCAAGTGTCGGCATGTCTTTGGGCAGACGGTCAGATGTCAGAACAATCTGCTTTCCCGAATTGTAGAGAGAGTTGAAAGTATGGAAAAATTCCTCTTCAGTCTGAACTCTGCCTGCAATAAATTGAATATCGTCCACAAGAAGAAGGTCAACCGTTCTGTATTTTGCATGGAACTCATTCATTCTGCCCTTCTGGATGCAATCAATAAGCTCGTTTGTAATTGCTTCACCGTGGGTTGAAAGAATATTCATATCAGGATTGTTTTTTCTCAGTTCATTCTCAATTGAATGAAGAAGATGAGTTTTGCCGAGACCTGAATTACCGTAAATGAACAAGGGATTATATTCGCTCACAGCACCGGGATTCACTGAAACTGCAAGTGCTGCCGCATGTGCAAATTTATTTGAAGGACCTACAACAAAGTTGTCAAAGGTGCTTTCCTTATCGTCAGCACCTTCTGCAGGAGATGCTTCCTCTTTCTTTGGTGCAGTTTTAATATTATTATCTGAAAAGCCTATCTCAACATCAAAGCCTGCAACCTTCACGAAGGAATCCTTGAGAAGCTGCATAAACTTCTGCTCAATAATTTTTCTTTTGAATTCACCGATTGATAATATAACTGTCGTGCCGTCGAAAGAAACGAACTGCAGTTCCTCAAACCATACGTTGTAAACGGCTTCTGACAAATTTTTCTGTATTTCTTTTTTAACTTCATCAAATAAAGCTTTAAACGAATCCATATCAGTTAACTTTCCCTTTCTCTATAAATTCTATAATTTTATCTGTGCTTTTTCCGTCGCAAGCACTCATAAATTCTCTTTTAAAATTTTCCACTTTTTCCTTGTCAAAGTTTTTTTCATTTTTTCTGATTGCAAGATAAATTTCCTCGGTATTTCTGACTATATCACCGGGGACAAAATTTTCGTAGTCAAAATAAAAGCTTCTCTCCCTGTCATACTGCTCAAGGTCGTACGCAAAAAACAGCATCGGACGGGAAAGCAGGGCATATTCAAAAATCAAGGATGAATAGTCTGTAATTACCATGTCAGATGCACACATAGCATCATCAATGGGAACAGACTTTGAAATATCAAAAACAAAATCCGAATATATCTCCTTAAGATTTTTCGATAAATTCATGCCTTTTCTGACAAAAGGATGAAGCTTTACCAAAATTACATAATCGCTGCTCAGCTTACTCTTAAGATAAAGGAAATCTATCATATTTACAAAATTTGCCTTTTTCTTGGAAGAGCCTCTGAACGTAGGCGAATAGAGAATTATTTTTCTTCCGCCGATTTCGGGATACTTTTCAAGAATTTTTTCTTTCGCTGAGGACACATAATTTTCGTCAAAATATTTATCTGTCCTCGGCACTCCGTCTGCGTGAATAATTTTTTCGTCACAATTGAAAGCTTCTGCGTAAAATTTCTTTACCTTTTCCGATGACACCGTAACATACGTATAGGTGTTATGAATCGGATATTCCTCAAGAGCCTGTCTGTCCGCGCCCCATTCAAGGTCCTGCGTTGAGTAACCCCATTTTTTGAAGGCTCCGCAGCCGTGCCAGAGCTGAATCACCTGCTGACCTGTGCGCGGCTTATTCGCATAGGCATAGTAATAATAATCAGTCAGAATAAGACATCTGCACTGAGCGTAAAACTTCGTAAACCTGTAAGCATTTATAACTTCAAAAAGCTTATCCCGATACCATTTCTTCGATGATTTTCTTTTGAGAAAAACTCTTGTATCATAACCCGACTCATTTAACCTGTCATAAATCTCCGTCATATTATCGGGCAGAAGAGCTGCAGAGGAATCTGCAAAAACAACAAGCTTTTCATTTATTGGTTTACGTGAATAGAATTTATAAATGCACGGTGCAAATTTTTTGTAAAGAATCTTTTTTACGTTCTTTTTAATAAATGCTTTCAGCTTTCTGAAAAAAGTTTTCGTACAAACATCCCCTAGAGTAACAGCCGGTTACTAAAAGACTAATTTTATGATTCTTTTACCGAGGGAATCGGAGCGTGAAGCATTTTCGAAAGCTTCGTAGTATTTTCTGATGTCATCCACAACATCAATGCCTTCTACGAGGCGAAGAATTTTTTCTCTGAAATCGCTGATTGACAGAAGCTCGATAGCTTTTTCAAAATCCTCAATGTCAGATCTGGTTGAGCCAAGAAGTGAAAGGCCCTTTTCAAGAACCGACCTTGTGTTAATCGGTGCGTTTTCACCTGCAACACCGCAAAGAACAATCGTGCCGCCTGAAAGAGATGCATCAATTGCCTGATTGATTGCAAGGGCAGAGTTGCTGCCGCCGACCGCTTCAATACAAGCTGAGGTCTTAGGGAGAGAATCAACATCAGATGCAAGAAAAGTCCTTGCAAAATCAAACATTTTAAGCTTTTCTCTGTTAACGCCGATAACATTCACCTGTGCGCCTAAACCGTAGTGAGCCACAAGAGCAATAATATAACCCATTATTCCGTCGCCCCATACAGAAATTTCTTCTGTCTTTTTGTCCCACAAGCCGGCTCTTCTCATTGCCGAACAGCCTACCGAAATCAGCTCAGAAAAAACTGCCTCTACACCGATATCATCGGGAATAGGGAGAATATAATCCTCATGCATGTTAATCATTTCTTTGCTGAAGCCGTCTGCGTTGCTTGAACGGAATTTGGATTTGGGACAATAGTTATCACGAAGATAATCATACATTCTCACGCATGTTGTACATTTGGTGCCGTCACATTCAGCCTTTTCGCAGGGAATCATAACAACTCTCTGACCCGGCTTGAAACGACCGCTTTTGTCCCGTGCTACGGTACCGACACCTTCGTGAACAAGGCTCATTGGAAACTTTCTTTTAAGAACCGTTCTCTCTCTGTTTCCCAGATAATATCTGATATCAGCCTTACACACCGCAAGATATTCGGGACGGACAAGCACCTTATCCTCCTCAATATCCTCAACGAAAATCTCAAAGCATTTCGGCTCTGTGATTTTGTAGCTTTTTACAAACAATGACTGTCACCTCGAAGTTCTGACGATTGACTTTATGAGAAGCAGGTCTTCCATAGTTGTCATCTTCATGTTCAGCTTATCTCCCATTGCCATGCCGATCGGGGTTCCGCCGGCAAGCACCAGACCGCAGTCGTCAGTCATAACAGGACGCTCGTTTTCAGGAAGCGCAAAGTAGTCGTCATACGCCTTTCTTACTATTGAATGTCTGAAAGACTGGGGGGTCTGTCCGAGATAAAGCTCGCGCCTTACGGGAATTGATTCAAGATGCTCACCGTCAACTGAACGGATAATTGTGTCCTGAGCAGGAATTACTGTGTCGCAGGCGCCGTATTGCTTCACCTTCTCAATGTTTTCGTTGATGATCCGCTGTGAAACAAGGGGACGGGCAGAATCGTGAATGATAATAATATCATCATCCTTTGCATCGGCCTTTATTGCATTAAGGGCATTGAGAGAAGACTCCTGTCTTGTTTTTCCTGCATCGCCTATCCAGCGCACCTTACGGATATCATATTCCTTAATCCAGATTGAAAGGTCTTCCTGCCATTCCTTCGTGCAGATAACGCATATTGCATCAATGTTTTCGTTGATTTCAAAAGCTTCGATTGTGTGAATCACAACGGGCTTACCGTAAATTTCGATAAACTGCTTAGGTCTGTCTACCATACCCATACGGCTGCCTGTTCCGCCTGCAAGAATTACTGCAATATTCATACTTTCATTTCCTTTCTGCTGAATTTTAGGGATAATAATTATACACTAATTGACGCTTTATGTCAATGTACTTTCTTCAAAATCACTGCACTCATGGCAGGAACTTTTATGAAATAAGAGCTTTCGCCCTCTCCTGAAATGACTTCTGACGAGTGCCATTCTTCATGGAGATAATACTCAATATCTGTTTCATTTCTGTTGGCGATAATGAGAAGCGACTCATTTTCATCTTCTCTCACATAAGCTATACACGCTCTCTCACAGCTTATAAATCTGAAATCCCCCTCTTTGAAGCAGGAATTGTTTCTTCTGAGCTCCCCTAATTTTCTGTAGTGTTCAAGAAGTTTTTCTTCCGCGTTTTCTTCAATAAAACAACCTCTGTTAAAGGGATCGGCATAGCCCTGCATACCGATCTCGTCACCGTAATAAACCGAGGGAATACCGGGAAGTGTAAACTGAAGAACTGATGCCAGCTTTACAAGCTTTATTCCTTTTTCATAGCTTTCAGAACTTAACCTTTTGCCCGATTGCCATGATCTTGGTTTATTTCCCAGACTTTCGCCTGCAAGGGCATTGATAATACGCATTGTATCGTGAGAGCCGATATGATTCATCAGAACATCCACTACCGTTTTGGGATAGTTTTCAAGAACATTCATTACAGTTTCACTGAAAGAGGAGGTATCTCCCGTTCTTGCAAATCTTATTATCGCATCCGCAAAGGGATAGTTCATTACGCTGTCAAGCTGTCTGCCGAGAAGATATCTTCTTCTGACACTGTAGCTTACTTTATTCGATGCATCTTCCCATACCTCACCGAGAACAAGGGCATCACTCTTTTCGGCTTTTACCGCTTCTCTCAGTCTGTCGAGGAAAACATCCGGAAGCTCGTCTGCAACGTCAAGTCTCCAGCCGTCCGCACCTAATTTCATCCATTTCCTCAGAACGCCGTTTTCACCTGTAATAAACTGAAGGAAATCTTCATTTTCTTCAGTAACCTCAGGGAGAATTTTAATCCCCCACCAGCACTCATAATCCTCGGGAAAGCTTCTGAATTTATACCAGTTATAATACGGTGACTCCTGCGACTGATAAGCTCCCACAGACGGATAGTCTGAATATTTATTGAAATAAACACTGTCGTCACCTGTGTGACTGAAAACACCGTCGAGAATTATTGAAATTCCTTTTTTCTTTGCATCACGGCAGAGCTTCTGAAAGTCCTTTTCATCGCCCAAAAGAGGGTCAATTGTAAGATAATCCCCTGTGTCATAGCGGTGATTTGAATGTGCCTTGAAAATGGGATTCAAATAAATACAGGTAACTCCCAGACTCTCCAGATAATCAAGTTTCTGTCTGATTCCCTCAAGGTCACCGCCGAAAAAGTCATTATTGAGCGTAATTCCTTTTTCATCAGGCTTCCAGTAAGGCTCGTTCTCTCTGTCAGAACGGAGGATTCTGTAAGACGGAATGTCCTTTTTATCTTTCCCCGAAAAAGCAAATCTATCAGGGAAAATCTGATAAATTATCCCGCCCTTGAATTTTTCGGGACAGGTAAAGCCTTTTTCGTAAACAGTAAGCTGCCATTCCCTGCCGGGAGTGTTAAGAATTCCGCAGCCCTCTTTGTTAAGAAGAATGACACTCCTTCCGAAGGGAGTGTCATATTCAAAATGGTAAAAATATAAGCCTGCCTTAGAGGGAGTGAACTCCGCTCTCCACCACTCTTCTCCTTCACCCTGCATACATTCCCACTGCATGGGAATGAGCTGTTTTTCCTGACTGAATTCTTCCTTGACAGCAAGATATGCTCCGCTGACAGAAAAATTTCTCGGCATGACGATTCTGAAAACTACTTCCGTTCCCTCTTCGACTGCGCCGAATTTACTTTTGTGGTAATCTTTTCTTGAATTGTAAGGTATATACAAATTAAATCATCCTATCGGTTGATGTGAAATTTCCAACAACATATATGTTACAGAATACGCAAGCAAAAACAAAACTGCAACTCCCAGAATTTTAAGAGCTAATTTTATTTTCCCTTTTGTATCATAGATTTCGCTTGTATCCTTTTCGCGCATACGCGAATAAGCTGAGCCGGGATAATCCTTGCGGAAATCATAAAAGCTTCTTCTGTTTTTGCTGAGAGGCGGTGCCGTTTCTTTTTTCTTTGCCATGATTATCCCTCCTTGGAAAAAATTTTGCATTGCACACTGCTTGACTTAAGTATATTATAATAATAAGAAATGAGGTGCTCAAAAATGAAAATCAATTCACCGAATGTATCAAAAATTATTGTTGAGCTGACACGCTCTGACATGTCTGAGCTTGACATTACATATGAAAGCATGGATTACTCAAACATAGAAACACGCCGTGTTATCTGGACAATTCTCGACAAAGCACGCCATGAGCTGGGACGTGACATTGACCCGTCCTGCAACATGACGATTGAAACCATGCCCCTTGACAGCGGCGGTTGTGTGATATTCTTTACCGTAAACGATATTCCGGAGAGCATTAAAGTCGTTCTGTCGAAAAAGGAAGATGTTTACGAATTCGATTCAATCGACAATGTCATTGACTTTTTCTCCTCTATGAAAGAGGATTTCCCTATTGGCGATTTGTATTCAGACAACAAGGGAAAATTCCGTCTGATCACGCCCTTAGACGAAAGGCTTAAAACCAAGATAAAATTTCATGAATACTCTCATCCCTGCCGCGAGGGGAACCTGGCGGCAGAGATCACAAAAGAGCATTGGAATTTAAAGTCAGTTAATTTCGGCATTTCTTCTGAGTGAAGAAACAGCCTTTTCATAACTTTCAGCACCGAAAACTGCACTGCCTGCAACGAAAACATTTGCCCCTGCCTTTGCGGCTACGGACACTGTTTCTTCATTTATTCCGCCGTCAACCTGAATGTCGGCGGTTTTTCCGATTTCGGAAAGCTTTTGCTTGAGAGAAGTAATTTTTCCCATCATGTCGTCCATAAAGCTCTGACCGCCGAAGCCGGGCTCCACAGTCATAATGAGCACCATGTCGATATCATCAAGATAAGGAAAAACCTCTTCCACAGGAGTTTTCGGTTTTACACTCAGACCCACTTTACACGAAAGAGATCTGATTTTACGGATTGTTTCCTTCACATCACTGTCGCTTTCAACATGAAAAGTCAGAATGTCCGCCCCTGCTTTAACAAAATCCTCAGCATACTTGAGAGGGTCAGAAATCATCAGGTGAACATCAAAAATAATGTCACTTCTGTTTCTGATTGATTTTATAACAGGTGCACCAAAGGTGATGTTTGGAACAAAATGCCCGTCCATCACATCAAGGTGGAGCATGTCTGCTCCCGATGACGCAATTTTTTCTGCTTCCTCACCGATTTTTGAGAAATCGCAGGAAAGCATTGAAGGTGAAATTTTAATCATTCTTAAAATCCTTACTTAAGCCATTTGAGTTTGAACATTGCAAAACCTGCTGCAACAGCAACAACAATTGTAATGAACATAAGCGTACCTGCACCCATTGACGGGTCGATAAACTGAAGAACAAGAACACCTGCAACAACGGCAACAATGACAAGCTTCCAGTATTTTTCAAAATAGCTTGCAGCCAAAGCACCGAAAAGTGCGGGAAGAACAAAGTCAAATGCCGGCTTGATGGCAGGTGACTGAAGAACTTCCGGCTTTACAAAAATTGAGAAAATAATAACACCTGCAGCAATAATTATTGTTGTTACAATTGCAGACACACCGATAGCGATAGTCGAAATTACTTCGCCTTCTTCAGTATTTGCTTTTACCTTAGCGGTATTCATAGCATTAAGACCTACAGGCAATTTAAGGTTTGAAATGTTACCTGTAACGAATGAAAGGTATGTACCGCCTGCGCCCAGCATAGGAACATAAGCAATAACTTCAACAACTGCAGTCAGCCAATAAAGTCCCATAAGCTTGGGAAGAACAATTTTAAGTGCGTCTGTCTGAGGCAGCACATCAAGCTTGATACAGATAAGAACAGGAACGCTGAGCATCATCAGCACTGCGCCGATTGTCCACAGAATACCCCATGTGTGAACTTTGTCAAAATAGTCTCTTTCGCGGGGACTCATAAATTTTTTATCAGACATATCTTACACCTCCGCACCGATTTCGTACCATGTCATGCCTGTAATTGCTTCGGGAAGAACATTCATAAAGAGAATAGCCATTCCCATTGCCGCAAACATTGCAATAGGCATTGCAAAAGGTTCAAGCTTGGTAAGCTTGAATTTTTTACACAAAACGCTGAGTATCAACATGAAAATCATAGCGCAGACAAGAACAAGAATTGAAACAACACCTGCTGAACCTGTAATGTTCTTGATTTTTACAATTTCGCCGGCACTGTCAAGAATATTATTGCCAAGTTCATCTACAGCATTTGTTTTAGCAACTGTCATACCGTTGATTTCACGGGCAACGAAAGCAGAAACTATACCGATAAATGCTGATGCAGAAATAATATCACCAAGACTGAGACCCGTTGATTTTGCTGAACTCTTCTGAACTGCAGAGCCTACCTTTTTCTGAAGGAACTTGCAGGCAAAAGGAATCATAAGAAGAGGGGCAATTGCACCGATCGTCATTGCAACTGCGATTGTAGCGAACTGCTGAGGGTCTTCAACTGCTTTACTCAGAGAAATACCCCAGAAGTCAAGAGTTGTCTGTGCTGCAGTAGTTTCATAAGCTAAGTTGCCGATAACACTGAGTCTTATCCAGGGAAGAACAATACCCAATGAATTTGCAAGAGCAAAAACTGTTGCAAGGATTGAAATTGCGGGAGCAACCGTGAAAAGTGCACTTGATGTAACCGTGTTTTTAAGTGTAGTTGCGGAAATGCCCAATTCCTTTGCTCTTTTCCATGATTTAACAATGAAGAACACCGACTGTGCAATTACGAATGCGATAACTGCAAAGGCTATAGCAAACATAATGCCGTCTGATTTAAAATCTCCTGTCATTTTTCCACCTCATTTTTATTTAAAAAAACTATATCAGAAATAACAATACTGCCAAAGCGTAGTTCGTAAGGCATGTAATTCCCCATGTTTCTGCATAAGCTCCAACATACATAATTGCTGCTGCAGGAGCGAGAATGATTTTTGCGCCTTTCTTCATTGTCTTATATTTTTCCCACATCATGAGTGCATCCTCAATTGAGGGGAAAATATTGGTAAACAGCATTGCTGCATTGAAAAGACAGATGATTCCGAGAGCTTTGAGCACTACACCCGATGCGCCGAGATATGCACAAATAACGCCGGGGATTGCCACAATACCGCCCATAAGGAAAACCATAAATCCTGACAGGAGGCAGAACCAGAAGCTTTTTGCCGCTGTGGGGAAAGGCTCATGCTCAATATGACCAGCCATTTCGTTCCACTGGAAAATCTTTTTGTTTTCAACAGGTGCTCCCATGATTTTGCAAAGGAGCTGTTCCCAGAAGCCTTTCAGGAAAGCTGCGGGAAAGGTAAGAACTTTAGCTATTACATTAAGAACTCTCATTGCCAGTCAACCTCCCCATTTACGAATACATCTTCAAGTGTTTTTTCACCGTCAATAATAGCCTGAACGTTTTCAGAAACTGCAAGACCGTAGTATGAGCCGTAGTAAGAAATTGTTGAAAGACCCTGGTCATACATTTCGTCTTCGCTGTCATAAATCGTTCCGTAATCTTCATCCTCTACAGGCTCTGTGCCCTTAACGTGATAGAGGTAGTGGAGAAGAATTGAAATATTGAGGTTTGAGTTATCATTACCAAGCTCGTAAGATTTATCAATTGCAGCAAGAGCCTTATCCTCTTCGCCCATGAGAGCGTAAACAATAGCCTGCTCCATGGGAACAGCATAATGCATTGCGCTGTCATAGCCTTCGGGAATATACATTGTTTCCGCAGCCTTTTCTGCTTCTTCCGCAATCGCCAGAGCGCCCTCATAATCGCCCTGAAGTCTCTTTGACATCATAAGATACTGATAAACGCCAAGGTTTTCCGGAGACTCTTCAAGAGATTCGTAGCAGACCTCTTCAGCCTTTTCGTATTCACCCTTTTCAAGGTATCTCATTGCAAGCTCAACTGCATACATAAACTCGTATGCTCTGCCGCCTTCCTTGATTTCTTCAAGGTATTTTATGCCTTCATCAAGTGAATTTTCAGTAACTGAGCAGTAAAGATACTGGAAGTACGTTATCATCTGCTTGTCATACTTTTCGTTCTGTTTAAGCTCCTCAAGTGCCTCAAGCTCATCCTTGACTTCGCTGATGTCGGACTTTTCCTCAGCAGCGTAAAGTGCATTGATGCCGGTAGCGTGCAATGTCTGAACCTCTGAGTATGTGTCCATCATCTTGTCGTAGATGTCATAATATTCTTTTGTTTGCTTATAGGTAAACTTCTCAAGCGCACCTGACTCTTCAAGAGCTGTGTAATAGTCCTGTGCGTATGTGGGAGAACCTATTTTGAAATAAGCTTCAACAAGCTTTGCGTAAGTTCTGTCGCCTACATCGAAAAGTTCGATTTCACTGCCTGCTGACTGATTGAGCGTATCAATCGTTGTAATAGCTTCCTCATAGCAGACAATTGCCGAGCTGTATTTCTTCTGTGACATATAAACGTCGCCCTTCATTATGGGAAGGGAAATTGTCAGAAGAGAAATAGCATATACAATGTAGGTGATACCTCCGAGAAGCATACAGATAAAGAAAAATACGCCCCAGCCGTTCATCTTTGTTTTCTTCATGCTTTCACGGCAGGCTTTACAGTAAGGATAGTCCTTGTCAAGCTCTGTATAACGTGCTCTCTTGCCGCATTTTTCACACAAAGCTTCCTCTGAAATTTCTTCAGACTCCTCTTCTGTTTCGTCTTCTGTTTCTTCTGTTTCGTCTTCTGTTTCTTCTGCAGAAACTTCACCTGCAAATTCTTCCGAGTCGCCAAGCTGAGCCAAGCCGTCCCAGTCTGTAGTAACTGACGTTTCCTCTTCGGAATTTTCAAGTTTTTCGAGAATCTCGCTGACTTCTTCTTTTTCCTGCTCTGTCAGAGACTCCGCTGTTTCTTCAGCCGTCTCTTCGAGCAAGTCTTTTTCTTTGTTCTCGTCCAAGATTACTCCTCCTAACCTTTTTTGAATTACTTTATATTATACATCATTTAAGAGCCTTAATCAACAGAAAAATCAATATTCCCATTGAGTAGATTTAAAAAAATTATGAATTTTCACACGAATTGTGACACATTTTCTTTAATATACGCTGAAGCCTTTTCCTTGCCGGACGGCACAATGTCACAAGCGAGGATTTTTTCATCAAGAGACTGAATTTTCTCAGGGATTACTGATGACTCTTCGTTTTCCTCATCATAGGAATCGTACAAGTCCTTTACCAATGCAAAAGTTTTCTTTTCAAGAAATTTTTCACAGGCTGAAAGTGCATAGGGTGTAAGAGGTTTTGTGAACTGTATGAAAAATTCAGAGGGCTTTGTTTTGGCTTCTTCAAGAAAATAGCTGAAAGCGTAGACAAGCTTTTCTGCTTCTGCAAGATTTTCAAAAGCAGCGTTCATATCCTCTTCTTTTTCAAGACGTACCTGAATATTATCCGCCACACCCTCAAGAAGATTTTCACCGCTGTCCGAAAGAATTTTTTCTTCCGTAAGCTCTGCATAATCTTCCCTGATTTTCTTCATGTGGTCAAGCTTTTTAATAAGCTCTTCCTTTTCTGCTTTTCTCTTTGCAAAAGTTTTACCCATTTTTAAATACACAACAACAAGCACAACCAGCAGCACAAGAAGAATAATAAATAAAATTTTGTACTGCATGAAATATTCAATAAATCCCTGCATCTTTATACCTCCGTTAATTCAGCGTAAATATCGCCTTTTTTTATACCCGTCTCTTTGGCGGCAAGCTTTGCACTTTCATTTTTAGAAAAGCCTTCTTCCATTTTCGAAAGAGCAATCGCAACAGCATCTTCAAGAGAAGTTTTCTTTTTTTCTTCCTTTTTGCCCTCAATTATCAGCACAATTTCGCCTTTCAGACCACCGTCACCGTAATTTTTTACAGCCTCGGAAAAAGTTGTCCTGATAACCTCTTCATGGATTTTGGTGATTTCCCTGACAATCGCTATATTTCTGTCACCGAAATTTGCATACATATCTTTCAGCGTTGCGCCTAATTTATGGGGAGCTTCATAGAAAATCATCGTTCTCTTTTCATCCTTCAGAGATTCAAGATGCTCACGCCTGCTGTTTTTTGTAACGCTGAGAAATCCCTCAAAGGTAAATCTTCCGCTATTCATTCCCGAAATCGCAAGAGCGGTTGAAAACGCGCACGGACCGGGAACTGATTCAACTTCAACTGCGTTTTCGTGGCAAAGTCTGACCAAATCCTCACCGGGGTCAGAAATCGCAGGCATACCGGCATCCGTTACAAGGGCACATGTTTCACCTGAAAGAAGACGGGAAAGAATTTTTTCACCCTGCTCGTTTCTGTTATGTTCAAAATAGCTTACCATCTGCTTTTTTATTCCGAAATGGTTTAATAGCTTCAATGTAACTCTTGTGTCCTCAGCGGCAATAAAATCACACTCTTCAAGAGTTTTTACTGCCCTCGGGGAAAAGTCACCAAGGTTTCCGATGGGTGTTCCCACAACATAAAGCTTTCCCAATTTATTCTCCTCCGTAAATTCCGTCAATATAGTTTCCGTTTTCATCTGCCATTATAATCTCGTCCTCCACCGTCAACGAAGGCTTTGCCCCTTTTTTGCCCTCAACAAGAACAAGAAAAGGCTTCATATTTTTACTCCGTCTGCAGAAAGCCATACGCTTCGGCTCAATGCCGTGTTTTCTCATAGCCTCGAAGACATCGGGAAGTCGCTCAGGTCTGTGGCAGACACAGAATCTGCCCCCGAATTTTAAAATGAACGAAGCACATTTCGCTCCCTCGAAAACATCAGACATGATTTCATGCCTTGCAATTCTTACACTTTCATTAGGACTTGATACACCCGAATCCACCGAAAAATAAGGAGGGTTAAAGGTAACAAGAGAAAATTTGCCCATAGGCAGTTTTTCCGTATGCTCACGCAAATCGCAGTTGATTATTTCAAGCTTGTCCTCAAGATGATTGAGTTTTATGGCTTCCTTCACAAGAACGCAGGCATTTTCCTGAATTTCAACTGCGGAAACAGTATTATACATTTCCTCTCGCAGCCATAAAAGAGGGATAATTCCGCAGCCTGTTCCCAAATCACAGCAGACATCCTTACGTTTAACCGCAGCGAAACGTGAAAGCAGAACAGCATCTGTGCCGAATGTGTGTTCATCAGACACTACGGCACTTATGTTTCCGCCTAAATATTCAGTTTTAAAATCTGATTTATCCATATTTTGCCACCTGAAATATTTAATAATATATTATACCACATACAAAACAACTCTTCAAGTAAAAAAAGTAAAGACCGCATCAAAAGATACGGTCTGCAATGCTTTTTGTTCTGTTATTTTGCAAGAAACTCGTTAATGTTGTTTACAAGCTCGTCAGCATCTGTGCCGTGAACCATGCAAGCCTGCTCAATGCTTTCTCCTCTTGCTGAGGGACAGCCGAGACAGTGCATTCCCATTGCAAGGAAGAACTGTGCTGTTTCGGGTGCTTTATCAAGAACATCGCCGATGAGCATTTCTTTATTTACGCTTTCCATGTTTTAAACTTCCTTTCGTTTTTTTCTATTATTCACAAACCAAAGCAAATTATCAGCCGTTCTGGCCTTTACGTGCACCTCTTGAGAAGCCGCCGTGCTTTGATTCCTTTGAACGCTTAAGGTCTGTCATTTTTTCATCGCTTACCTGCTTGAACTTAGCCATCATATCTTCAAAAGACATATTTTCCTTAGGCTCGCTCTTATTTCCCTGCCACACGTCTGCATTTCTGGGAGGTCTGGGTCTTCTGGGTTTTTCAGGTTTTTCCTCCTGTTTTTCAGTCTGCTTGATAGAAAGGCTGATTTTGCCCTCTTCGCTGATTGAAATAACCTTCACCTTAACCTCTTGGTTTTCAGTAAGAACTTCTCTGATGTCCTTGATGAATTTGTTGGACACTTCAGAGATATGTACCATTCCTGTCTTACCGCCGGGCAAGGATACAAAAGCACCAAAATTTGTAATTCCGCTGACTTTGCCGTCACAGATTGTTCCGATTTCTAACTGCATAAACTAACTGACTTCCTCCGAAAAATGTTTTTATTGCACTTGCTCAGGACGCGTCTGCATAAACGTGTTCGCCGGGCAAAATGTAACCTAATTCATTACGGGCAATATATTCCTTCTCCTCATCGCTGATGCCGTCGGCAAGCTCCTTTTCAAGCTTGTCGTTTGCCGCCTGCTGAGAAGCAAGCTCTGCCTTAAGAGCCTCACTCTCCTGTGTCCTGTCAATCGCCGTATTCGTAAGGTTTATAATGAGAACGGCAGCGAAGCACAAAAAAGCAACCGTGGCTACAATCAGCACAAAGCTTCTCTTTTCAAAAAAAGATTTCATCCTTTCTCTTCGCTCCCTTTCATTCCGTTATCCTCACTATTATACAACATCTTTTCATCATCTTGCAATAGTAAATTTGAGGAATTTTCACTTTTTTTCGCTTTTTCCGCACGTTTTTCCCTGATTTTTTTAAGAAAACTCAAAGTTCTTCTTTTGAATTTTCCAAATCGGCTTTTCAGAAACATCGCAAGAGACATTCCCGACTTTCTCAGAAGTCTTCCGAGAGAGAAAAAACAGATGAAAAATCCGATGAGTGAACCGAAATAAACATAAAACTTAAAACCGCCGTTATGAACCGACAAGGAAAAAAGGAACATCAGAAAAGCGGAAACCACCATGAAAATAATATCACGGGGAATTATATATAATTGCTTTTTCGGCAGAAAGAAACCGATAAATTCAAAAACTTCGTACAGAATCCCCAGCAGGAATCCCATTCCGACGGAATAGAAAAAAACACGGCTCTGCTCGCCAATAGTATCAAGATACATAAGTAATCACCTGAAAACTCTTGAGAAAAATCCTGTTTCCTTAACTGCATTATCTGCGTATGAAAGAGAAGAAATTTTCCCCTCAAGAGATACCTCACCTGCTTCAGTATTCAGATTTTTTATGTGAAGGTCGCTTCCCCTCACCGTCAGCTCGCCTAAATCAGTAAAAACAATAATCGTACTCTCGTCAAAGCTGTCAACGTCACTGACTCCCGTAATTGACAAAGTCCGCCTGTCCTCCATTACAAGAGAATGCGGCATCTTGATTTTCCTGTCCTCCATAAAAATAAAACCTCCCGACTTGAATATAATAAAATATATTCTGCGGAAGGTTTTATTATTCAGGGGACTTCTAAAAACCTATTGTATAAAATATGTTTAGAAATTTTTTCGTCAGATGTGCTAAAAATTTGAAGTTTATGCTGTCGCATTAACAAGAATTTTTGGTGCATATGACGGAAAAAGAGCAAACATAATTTCGTGCAAAGGGTTTTTAGAGGTCCCCTTCAGATTATTTTGTACATGAGAGATGCATCATTCTTCGTTGCGTGTTCATTAACCGCAAGCACCTCTGCCTTTGTTACATTTGAGCCCATCTGAATCTCAATGACATCTCCGACCTTTACGTCGTATGAAGCCCTTGCAATTTTACCGTTGACGGAAACATGCTTTGCGTCACACACCTCATTTGCAACCGTACGCCTTTTGATCAGACGGGAAACCTTTAAATACTTGTCAAGTCTCATAAATTATTTCACTCCGAAAAAACTCAAGGGGACAACACCGTTGCCCCCTCAAAAGTCTAAAGCCTTAATTATTTAACTGCTGCTTTAAGAGCTGCGCCTGCTTTGAAAGCGGGAACTTTTGATGCTTCAAACATCATTGTTTCGCCTGTTCTGGGGTTACGGCCCTGTTTTGCTGCGCGTTCACGAACTTCAAATGTACCGAAACCGATGAGCTGTACTTTATCGCCAGCTTTGAGAGCTTCTTCGATTGAACCGAAAACTGCTGCTACTGCTTTTTCTGCATCTTTCTTTGAAAAACCTTTTTCTGCAACTGCTGCAACCAATTCTGTCTTATTCATTTGCTTTTTTCCTCCATTATAAAATTTTGTTTATTTTGAAACATTCACTTTACGAATGTGTCAATACTCATTCTGCATTTTTAACTTCATCCCAGAGCTTATCAAGTTCTTCCGGTGAAGTTGTTTTCATGTCAATATTTCTTTCTTTCGCCAGATTTTCAACTGACGTGTAGCGTCTGATGAATTTATCGTTTGATGCCGTAAGTGCTTCCTCAGCATCACAGGAGAGAAATCTTGAAAGATTAACTGCACTGAAAAGCATATCGCCAAGCTCTTCCTCGATATTCTTCTTATCTCCCGATGCGTAAGCTGCTTTCAGCTCTGCAACCTCTTCATCAAGCTTTGCGAAAACATCATCTATGTTGTCCCAATCGAAGCCTGCCTTTTTCGCCTTGCTCTGAATCTTTGTTGCACGCATCAGTGCAGGCAGTTCACGGGGAACAAACTGCATGGCCTCTGCCTGAGTTTTCTGATTTTTTGTTTTACGCTTGATCGTGTCCCAGTTATCAAGAACCTCGTCTACGCCGTCAACCTTGATTTCACCGAAAACATGAGGGTGCCTTTCAATAAGCTTTTTGCAGATGCCGTCTGTTACCTCAGACATTGTGAAAACATTTTTCTCTTCCTCAATCTCTGCGTGGAAAGCAACCTGCAAAAGCACATCTCCAAGCTCTTCGCAAAGAAGCTCAGGGTCCTTTTTATTGATAGCCTCAATAACCTCGTATGTTTCCTCAATAAAATCCTTTTTTATGCTTTCGTGAGTCTGTTCGGCATCCCATGGACAGCCGCCCTCGCCTCTCAGTGCTTTCATAATTCTGACAAGGTCGTAAAAATCATATCTGTCTTTAAACTCAAAATTATCTGTCATTCAGGACGACCTCCCCACATGTAAAATCTATTTTACCCTAAAAGTTTATATTTTTCAAGCATTTTTGCGATTTTTTCTCCTTTCGGCAGCATTTTTATATCATCTGACGATAAACCGCGTATCAAAAGCATGGAAATAAGGTAAACAATCATAATAATTATGACAGAAATTATACAGGAAATAGTGGAACCGTTGAATCTCTGAGTATAGTCAGACGCAGGGAAAAGGTGTTCAAGACCTGTGTAAGCCATATAACCTACACCTGTACTGAGAGCTGCACAGGCAAAAGGCTTGAAGAAAACCGACACAAAATTAATCCTTACTTTTGAGATTCTGAGCAGCATAGCAAGGTTGATTACAACGATTATTACATAACAGAGAATCGTGCCTACAACTGCGCCCTTGATGTTATATTTCGGATCGGAAACAAGAATTATATCTGCAATAATTTTTGCGACAGAGCCTACAAGAAGACTCTTGACGGGAATATCTGCTCTGCCGATAGACTGGAGCATATTTGTAACGGGAGATGAAATTGCAAAGAAGAAAGTGAAATAATTGCAAACTGCCATAATGGGAGCTGCAATAGGAATAAGGTTCTGAGAATTTGTTCCGCCGTAGAAAAGAGTCAGAATAGGCTCCGAGAGAACGCCCATTCCCAGACCGGCAGGAAGTGCAATAAGAGAAGTGATCCTCAGAACGGATTCAATTGTTGTTTTCTGAGTTCTTTTGTCCTTGGTGGCATACGCGGCAGAAAGTGCAGGAATTGCGCTGACACCGAGAGACATTGTTATTGAGGGAATAATATTTCTCAAATCCTGTGACGCAAAATAACAACCGTAAAGATAGGTTTTCGTATCTTCCGCAAGCGTACCCGAAGCATCAAGAGAGGCTTTATACATGTTATAAATTGCATCGTAATCCTTATCAAGAGCAACTGCAAGACACTTCTGAATAAGCGATGCATCAATAAGGTTGGAAATATTGAGAACAAGAGAGCTGATGACCATTGGAATCGCAAGCGAAATCAGTTTTTTCGCCGTCTGCTCCTTGCCCTGAGGCGGTTCTGAATTGACAAGCTGTACCCTTGTAATGCCCGAGCCTCTTACCTTAAAGCGGATGTGCATATAAAGGAAAGCAAGAATGGTACCGATCGTAACACCCATAATCGCCGCTGCAGCAGCTATAGGATAAAGTGCACTGAGAGCTTCATTTTCAGTTTCGAGAGTTTTGCCTAAAACCTTACCTGTCTCTTCAAATTTCGCCATACCTCTGTCCATCACTATGTATGACAAAGCAAGACCTATCACAAGACGGGCAATGTTTTCAATAATTTCGGTTACGGCAGTGGGCACCATGTTACGAGAGCCTTCATAATAGCCCCTGTAGGTTGACATAAGACAACAGAAGAATATTGAAGGAGCAATTGCAAGAATACTCCACACTGTCTGAGGCTTTTCACAGATCACTGCGGCATAAGGGTAAGCCAGAATCGTAAGCAGAAGCGTTCCCGCAATACCTGTAATGAGAAACATTCTGCCTGCGATTTTCTTTACATTCAGTGCATCGCGGTATCTGTTTGACGCCATATATTCGCTGACAAGCTTTGAAACCGCAACGGGAAGACCTGCCATTGAAATTGCATAAACGGGAACATAGATCTGATATGCAGAGGCAAAATAACCTCTGCCCACTTCGCCGATAAGAGCGGTGAGCGGAAGCTTGTAAAGGGCGCCGATAATTGAACCGACAGCCGTAGCTATCATGAGAATCAATGCACCGTTGAGCATGGTCTGTTTCTTTTCAACTTTATCCAAGAATTTCACCTCGTGATTTTATTTTCCTAAAAACTCCCTGAGGAGTGAATTTTCGGGAACAAGAGCCGCATCTATCGTGGGGAACTTGCTGAGTGCAGAAATAAGCATCTGCGCATTGTCATAGTTTCTGCTGTCTTTTTCAACAGATGACAAAAGATGTGTTGCCACGGTTTTAAAAACGCATGGCTCATAGGCATGAGTCGTGTTAAAAATCATGTCTGCATTGTCTTTATAGGGAAAAAGATACTTATCTTCTCCTGCCATCACCTGAATCCAGAGAGAATATGTGTTTTCCACAGGGCTGTTTCTGAACTGGAAATCCCTTACCATCCTGCGGATAAAACGGAGATTTCGTTTATTGAGAAGAATTTCTTCTCCGTCATAGAACCTTGATGCAACACTGATATAAATTTCAAAAAGATTTTCCCTCGGCAAAGCATCTGAAATCCGGGGATTGAGGGCGTGAAGTCCCTCAACAATAATCACGTCATCTTTTTCAAGACGGATTTTATTTGTTTTTTCACTTCTTCTGCCTGTCATAAAATCAAAAACGGGAAGCTCACTTTCAGAAGAAGTTATCAGTTCACCGAGACATTTATGAATCAGTTCGAGATCAAGAGCCTCAACACATTCAAAATCGTATGTTCCGTCCTCATTTTTAGGACCTTCGCCCTTATTTTTATAGAAATCATCAAGGCTGACAGTAAATGCCTTGTGTCCCATGCTTTCAAGCTTTTCCTTGATTTTGTTCGCAGTCGTTGTCTTGCCTGAGCCGCTGGGACCTGCAAGCATGATGATTTTCTTTTCACTGTCACTGTTTACTTTTTCACAGATAGTTTCAATGATTTTTTCGTAATTTTTCTCTGTTTTAACGATAAGGCTTTCTGCATCCTCTTCAGTTACACTGAGACTGAAATCTTTCTCCGTCAAAGCAATCACCTTTCTGAATAGAAGCTTAAAATGCGCTTCTTTCGCTCTAATAATTCGGGAAGTCTGTCGTTATATTCATAAGGATATTTGAAATTGAAAATTCTTTCAATCACATTTGCGTTCGGGTCTTTCAGCTTTGTGACCGCACCTGCACCGCAGGCTAAAATCGTGTGACATTCTTCCATCATAAAAATATTATATGCACACTCTGAGGATTTTTTACACCATCCCACATTTTCCAGATTTCCCAGAGATTTGCTCTGCCTGTACATATAATAGGGAACGTAGCCGTTTTTTCTCAGTTTTTCATGGGACAGATTTATCATTTCATTTGCAAGAAATCCGCTTGACAAGCCTTCCGTATCTCCCGCAAGATTTGATGAACGCTTAAGAGCGAGAGTGTGAACCGTCACGTTTTCGGGAGACAGCCCGTTCACCGTGTCGAGAGTTTCCGAAAAGCTTTGGAGAGTATCCCCTGAAAGTCCTGCAATCAGGTCCATGTTTATATTGTCGAAGCCTGCTTCCCTTGCAAGAGAGAAGGCTCTCAGAGTTTCCTCTGACGTGTGACGTCTGCCGATGTTTTCAAGAACAGAATCGTTGAAGGTCTGGGGATTTATACTGATTCTTGTAACACCCATCTTTTTAAGAACATCAAGCTTTTCTTTTGTCACCGTATCAGGTCTGCCAGCTTCAACGGTATATTCAAAGCAGGTTGATAAATCAAAATTATTTTCTACTGCAAGCAATAATTTTTCAAGCTGTTCTGCAGTTAAAGTTGTAGGCGTTCCGCCGCCGAAATAAACTGTTTCAAGCTTTAAGCCAAGCTCCTTTGCAATATTTCCCGTAACGGCAATTTCCTCGCAAAGCTTGTCCGTATAAGGCGCCATCAGCTTTTTAGTTTTTTCAATTGAATGAGAAACGAAAGAACAGTAGTTGCACCTTGTGGGACAGAAAGGAATCGAAATATAAAGGCTGAAGGATTTTTCGCCTGAACGGGAAATAATTTTCTCTTCACACTCAGCAACATTCATGGCAAGAGATGTCTTCTGCTCGCTTACTAGAAGCTTTTCCGTGAAATATTTTTTCGCCTTTTCTTCGCCCGTTTCTTCCGTAAGCTTTATCATCAGCTTTGAGGGTCTGACACCTGTCAGAAGTCCCCACTGAGGAGTATAGGAAGTAATTTCCGTCAGAGCCTTGAAAAGAAGAGTCGCAATTTCAAGTTCAAAATCTGCACTTTCTTCGCAGGTTTTTTTAAGAAATTTTTCTTCATCTCCGAAAGAAATTTTTACAGAAATTTCTTTTCCGCTTTTCTCCGTTACTATTTTTCTTTCGCTGTCTTTATCTTCATTTACCGTTTCGATTTTTTCAAGAGGATAAAAAACACGGCAGAGATTTTCAGTTTCATAATTAAAGGTATGACCTAAATTTACCAGTACCATTTTTCCAAATCTCTTTTCATGTATCTGTTTTTCACTCTCTCCTCGGAAAGAGTTGTAGGTCTGTTGTGACCGGGATATACATCATAGTCGCCGTCAAGCTCTTTAAGTCTTTTGAGAGATTTCAGCATGTCCTCAGGATTTCCTCCTTCAAGGTCTGTTCTGCCGCATGTTCTGCAGAAAAGTGTATCACCTGAAATAAGAATTCTTGAAGAATCTATAAGAAAACATACTGAGCCGAGGGAATGACCGGGAGTGTGGAGAACCTCGATTTTTTCATTGCCGAGATAAAGTGTGTCACCTTCACCGATGAGAACATCTGCCTCGCATTTGTTCATTTCAATCCCTGCGTGGTGGCAGAGGTTATGAGGGTCGTCATTAAGACAGCCTGCATCCTCATGGCTGATTACGATTTCAGCACCTGTTTTTTCTTTCGCCATTTTCACTTCCCACACATGGTCAAAGTGGCCGTGAGTGAGAAGAATATATTTGACCTTTTTAAGTTTTTTTACTTCTTCTTCCACTTCGGGGGTATATCTGCCGGGGTCAATTACTGCACCTTCACCTGTTTCTTCATTTTCAAGAACATAGCAGTTAACACCCATTTCGCCTACAGGAAATCTTGTAATTTTCATTTTGCTTCTCCTTTTGTTATATCGGAATCGAGAATTATTGTAACAGGTCCGTCGTTAAGAAGCGACACCTTCATGTCAGCACCGAAAATTCCTTTTTCAACCTTCTTCACGCCGTGTTCCTTAAGCTTTTCTGTATAATACTCGTAAAGCTCGTTTGCTTCGTCAGGCTTTGCGGAATTAATGAAGGACGGTCTGTTTCCCTTTTTGCAGTCAGCGCAAAGAGTAAACTGAGAAATAACAAGACACTCTCCCTCTGTGTCAAGAAGAGAAAGATTCATTTTCTCATTTTCATCCTCAAAAATACGCATATTAGCCGTTTTTTTCGCAAGCCAGTCAGCCTCATTTTTTGTATCTCCCTCTGCGACACCGCAAAGAATCATGAAGCCTTTTCCTATCTCGCCTACAATTTCTCCGTCAACCCTGACATTTGCAAAGGTGACTCTCTGAATCACTGCTTTCATAAATTATATACCTGATCTTTCTACAAGAAGTACACCGTCGATTTTCTGAATTTTAGCCATAACATTCCTCAGATGCTCGGCACCGCCTACGGTGATCGTAACATTCATAATCGCTCTGCCGTCTTTATTTGAGCGCATATTTACGTTGTGAATCATAACACGCATTTCCGCAAACTTGCCTGAAATTTCAGCAAGAAGTCCGACCTTGTCAATACATACAATAGAGAGTGTTGCATTGAAATCCTCTTTGACATCTGCATCCCATGTCGCTCTTACCCATCTTTCGGGTTCCTGTGAGGAGGCAATATCCTTCGGCACATTAGGACAGCTTCTGTTATGGATAGAAACACCGTGACCGCGCGTGATAAAACCGATAATTTCATCACCGGGGAGAGGATTGCAGCAATGAGCAAATTTAATAAGACAGTTGTCGATGTTTTCAACGGTGACACCGTCTCTGCTCTTTTTACTTTTCTCAGGTGCGGTAACTGCGATTTCATCAACTACGGGAGCTTTTTCTTTCGTCAGTTTTGTGTAAGCTTCCTTAATCTGAGGAAGCATTTTGATGATACTGATACCGCCGTAACCTATTGCCGCATAAAAATCGTCAACCGTCGGCATGTGCTGTCTTTCGGTAAGAGCTTTAATGAACTCTTCATAAGACGCATTATCCAGAATAATTTTATTTCTTCTGAATTCTCTTTCAATCTCAGCCTTGCCCTCTTCAATATTTTCCTTGCGCCGTTCTTTCTTGAACCATGAACGGATTTTCGTTCTCGCTTCACTTGTTTTAACGATTTTAAGCCAGTCTCTGCTGGGACCCTTTCCCTGCTGAGAAGAGGTCATAACCTCAATAATCTGACCTGTTTTTACAACAAAATCAATAGGCACGATTCTGCCATCGACTTTGGCACCTATCATTTTGTTTCCGACAGCCGAGTGAATTGCGTAAGCAAAGTCGATCACTGTTGCACCTGCAGGAAGAGATACAACATCGCCCTTCGGCGTGAAAACAAACACCTCTTCGGGGGCAAAATCGCTCTTAATCGTTGATACAATATCTTCAACATTGTCAGATTCTTTCTGACTTTCAAGAAGCTGTCTTACCCATGCAAGACGCTCGTCAATCTTTGCCTTTGAGCCTTCGCCCAATTTATATTTCCAGTGTGCGGCGATACCGTATTCGGCAGTATTATGCATTTCCCATGTTCTTATCTGAACCTCAAACGCAATACCTTCCTTACCGATGACAGTCGTATGAAGTGACTGATACATATTAGGCTTGGGAGTTGAAATATAATCCTTGAATCTCCCCGGAATGGGAGTAAACATATCGTGGATAACACCGAGGCAGTTATAACAATCTATAACAGAATCCACGATAATTCTCACGGCGTAAATATCGTAAATTTCACCGAAGCTTCTGTTCTGCATGTACATTTTGCGGTAAATACCGTGAACGCTCTTGATTCTGCCTGCGATATGAGGGTCTGGAATAATTTCAGAAATTCTTTCCCTGATTCTCACCTTGATGTTTTCAAGGAATTTCTGCCTTTCTTCCATCTGTGAGCCGAGATTTGTTTCAATCTCGTTATATCCTACAGGGTCAAGGAAGCTGATAGCCAAATCTTCAAGCTCTTCCTTGATAGTTCTGATACCGAGACGGTGAGCAAGAGGAGCATAAATTTCAATTGTTTCGAGAGCCTTGTCACGTCTTTTCTGAGGACGCATGAATTCAAGCGTTCTCATGTTGTGAAGCCTGTCTGCAAGCTTGATAATAATAACGCGGATGTCCTCGCTCATTGCAAGGAGCATTTTTCTGATATTCTCAGCCTGTTCCTCTTCCTTTGTTGAAAGGGGCACTTTACCCAGTTTCGTTACGCCGTCTACAAGCTTTGCAATATCTTCGCCGTATTCATTTTTAACATGCTCAAGAGAAACGTCTGTGTCTTCAACCGTATCATGCAGAAGAGCTGCAACAACAGACTGATAGTCCATGCACAAATCCACAAGTATTGAAGCCACCGCAACGGGATGGATAATATAAGGCTGACCTGAGTAACGAAGCTGACCGTCGTGAGCTTCTTTTGCAAAGTTATATGCCTTATCAATTATTCGGGCTTCTTCCTCTGTAAAATTTTTTACGACCTTTTCCCGTAATTCTTTATATTCATTTTCACTTGACACTGCTCACACCACCTTTTATACGCTTCAGAATTTCTGATTTTGTCAGATCCACCTTACTCTGATTTTCCGCAAGGGTTATTTTTTTGTTTTTGCTGTCACGAAGAATAAGTCCCATTTCCTCAAGAACATCAAGACTTACTCTCACAGCGCAAAGTCTTTTTCCGTCATCGCCGATTCTGAAGCCAAGTGCTTCATCGCTCTTGTTCCACGAACCTTGTCTGAGAATTCTGAAAACCTTTCCGATAAAATCTCTGTCGGGGCAAAGCTTTTCTTTCTCTTCAGAAGAAAGTGTCTCCTGTCTTCTGAATTTTTCATAAATATTCTCCGAGTAAATTACATTTTCCTCTTCAAGAGAAGAAAAACGCATATCCCTTATAATTACGGAAACCTTAACAGCTCCCATGTATTCATTCCTGTCAAGATTGACTGCAATATCCACCGTATCGCCCTGAACGAAATCAAGGCTTTCGGGAGATACGCCGAAACGCATTGCAACAACTCTCGCTTCACCCTTTGACAGAAGAAGCTTTGTGTGCTTATTCTGTGAAAGGCCTTCAATTTTTTCGATTTTCATACCCATCATGGCGAAAAGAGGCTGACTGTTTCCTGCGCCGAAGGGTTCAAGCATATTTATTTCATCAAGCAAATCAACATTTACATATTTAGGGCTGATTCTGCAATCAATTTTAAGTG